>JAISTS010000119.1 GCA_031272455.1 Tannerella sp.
ATTGAAAAGCAAAGCAATTTCATTTTCTTTTACAACGACCTTGCCATTGACATGGAACGTAAAGTGCAGGTCAATGTGAAAAACAAGGAAGTTAGGGAAGTGCTCGCAAGTATCCTCCCGAACTGCTCCTATGAAATCGGCAACGACCGTATCATTCTGATACCGAAAGCCGAAGCCTCGCCTCAACAAACGGCTCGACGAGTTGCAGGCGCGGTAACCGATGCCAATGGTGAACCCGTGATTGGCGCTAATATTCTTGAAAAAGGAACCACAAACGGCACAGTTACAGACGTAGAAGGTCATTTCTCGCTGAACGTTGGCGCCAACGCAATCTTGCAGGTGTCTTATATCGGATATGTTACACGTGAAATAGCTGTTGGAAATCAGACTAACCTTAATATCACTCTTTCAGAAGACTTGCAGGCTCTCGAAGAGGTTGTGGTTGTGGGTTATGGTACGCAAAAGAAAGCAACATTGTCAGGCTCAATCAGTACCGTGAAAGGCGAAGATGTTGTGAAATCACCGGCTATCGACGCCACACAGATGATTACCGGTTTGATGCCCGGTCTTTCTATTATACAGAGGAGTGGAGAGCCCGGCAACGACGATGCCAACACTATCCGTATCCGTGGTGTTAATACATTGGGTAACAACGATCCTCTGATTGTTGTTGACGGAGTACCGGGACGTTCGCTTGCGCGTATCGACGAAAACTCTATCGAGAGCATCACCGTTCTGAAAGATGCTTCGGCGGCAATTTATGGCTCAAGGGCTGCAAATGGTGTTATCCTGATAACTACAAAGCGTGGTAAAGACACAAAACCGACTGTTACCATAAACCTCAATCAGGGCTACAGCCGTCCGACACGTCTGCCTGAAATGTGCGACGGGACGGAATATGCCACTTTGATTAATGAGATTGATATGTATCAGGGACGCTCGCCCCGCTATTCTGCAGAAGAGCTTAAACTCTTTACATCTGGAACTGACCCGTGGCGCTATCCCAACACTGACTGGTTTGCAGAGACATTCAAACCATGGTCGAGCCAGAACAATGTCAATGCCAATGTCAGCGGAGGGCGCGACGATGTGAAATATTTCGTTTCGCTCGGAACTAAATATCAGGATGCTTACTACCAAAACAGCATTAGCGATTACCGTCAGGTTGACCTCCGCAGCAATATTGATATTAAAATGTCGAACTACGTAAGCGCTTCGGTTGATATTTACGGACGCGGGGGAAACCGAGTTGAACCGACACGCGGCTATGGTACGATTTTTAGGGCTGCAACCATAGCCAGTCCCAACGTCCAAGCTGTTTGGCCCGACGGCTCGCCCGGTCCCGATATTCTCGAAGGCTCAAATCCGCTGACAATCTCAACTAATGCAGCAGGTTACGACAGCCGTAAGACGTATTCGGTCAATACCACAGGAAAACTGAATATCATCATACCATGGGTTACAGGGCTGTCTTTCAACGGTTCTGTGAATTACGACAAGTCTATCACAAACCGTACGCGCTGGGAAACGCCGTGGGAAGTAAATACTTGGGACGGCAAAACGCTTAAAGAAGACGGAACGCCGCAGTTGGCATCGGCAATGGTGCCGTTCAACGACCCGCGACTGACTCGCTATTTGGTTGACAGTCAGACTTTGCTGATGAATGGTATGTTTAACTATGAAACGAAAATAGGCAACCACGCCCTGAAACTGATGGTCGGTATGGAAAGTATTGAAGATAAAAGCAACAGCTTTCAGGCTTACAGGCGATATTTCACTTCGACAGCTATCCCCGAACTGTTTGCAGGAGGTACAGCCGATAAGGATAATACAGGAACATCAACCATCGGAGCGAGGCTGAACTATTTCGGTAGAGTCAATTACAATTATTTGGAGAAATATCTTGTTGAATTTGTATGGCGTTACGACGGTTCTTATATCTTTCCGAAAGAGCATCGTTATGGTTTCTTCCCCGGTGTTTCTTTGGGCTATCGTATATCCGAAGAGGGATTTTGGAAAGACAACCTTTCGTTTTTTGAAGAGATGAAAATCCGTTTCTCGTATGGTCAGACCGGTAATGACCGCATAGATGAATGGCAATATCTTTCATCTTACGCTTATTCGTCGTATGTGTATAACTTCGGCGTTTCGGAAGCAAGCAAGATTTCATACGAATCTGTCATCCCGAATGTTAATATCACTTGGGAAAAAGCCAACCAAATGGATGTCGGTTTTGAGACATATATACTTAAGAACAAGCTCTTTTTTGAGTTTGATTATTTCGACTACCGCCGTTCCAATATCTTGTGGCGTCGCAACGCATCCATCCCGTCGTCAACAGGTTTGACTTTGCCGCGTGAAAATATCGGTAAGGTAACCAACCGTGGGTTCGATTTCTCGATCAGATATCAGGATAAAATCGGCAAAGTGGGCTATAACATATCGTTCAACGGAGGCTATGCAAGAAACAAAATCACGTTTTGGGATGAGACGCCGGGGCTTGACCCATGGCAGGTTTCAACAGGTCATCCGATACCGACCGACGTTAACAATGTGAGCAACGACCTGTATTATCAGGCGATAGGAATATTCAAAGATCAGGCTGCCGTCGATGCTTATCCGCACTGGGAAAATGCACGTCCGGGCGATATTATCTTTGAAGATGTCAACGGCGACGGCAAAATAACAGGTCTTGACCGCGTACGCAGTGATAAAAACAATATTCCGTGGTTTACAGGCGGCTTGAAGATAGGCGTCAATTACAAATCATTCGACCTGTCAGCGCTGTTTCAGGGAGCGGCAGGTTCGGTACGTTTCGTTTCGATGGAAAGCGGTCTGATTGGCAACTTCACGAAATATTTCTACGACAATCGCTGGACGCCCGAAAATCCCGATGCTTCGGGACCGAGGGCGTACAATCGCGACGCCGAATACTGGCGTAACAACCGTAATACCTATTTTCTGTATAACTCGGATTATGTTCGCCTCAAGACGCTTGAACTGGGTTATTCGGTGCCTAAAAATATAGCCAACCATGTTGGTTTTGAGAACATCCGTCTCTTCCTGAGCGGATACAACCTGCTGACTTTCACGTCGCGCGAAATGAAGGATTTTGACCCCGAATCGAACAATAACGATATCGGCGGTCAGAGCCAGCCTTATCCTTCGCAGATGGTAATCAACGGAGGAATTAGTCTTACATTTAAAAAGAATTAAGTCATGAATACAAAATCAAAAATTTATAGTATCATTCTGAGTATAAGCGCTGCTATACTCCTTTCATGTAGTGATTATCTTGACAGGGAACCGCTCGACCGCTACAGCGATACTGCCGTGTGGAGTGATTTGCCGATGATTGAGCATTTTGTGAACAACATATACTGGTACATCGGGCACAGCTTCGACCGTCCTATGATTGGCGTTTTTACCGACGAATCGATGTTCGACCCGGGCTCTGACCAAGGGCATGCAAATGTGCTTAAATGCCTTATCACGCCAAGCGATTATGGTGTTTTCGACTCATGGAGCCGCTCACAGAAAATGCGATGGGAACATCACTACAAGTATATCCGTGCCTGTAACCTGTTTTTCGATCAGGTTGAGCAGCATACCTACAGCGACGAGGCTCTCAAAAACCGTCTTGTCGGCGAAGTGCATTTTCTCAGGGCTTACCATTATCATAATTTGGTGTTCCTGTATGGCGGTGCGCCGATAATTGAGCATGCTTATCAGCTCGATGACGAATTTCAGGTGCCTCGTAATACGTTCGAAGAATGTATCAACTTCATAGTCAAGGACTGTGATGCTGCTGCTGCACTGTTGCCGCTGTCGTTCAGCGGAAGTGATTACGGTCGCGCGACAAAAGGCGCTGCTTTGGCGCTCAAAACCCGTGTTTTGCTATATGCCGCAAGCGAGTTGTATAACTGCAACGCTTCTTGGGCGCAGGGTTACTCCAATCCCGAACTTGTGGGATACACCGGCGGCGACCGCGCGGCTCGTTGGCGTGCAGCCAAAGATGCCGCAAAAGCGGTTATAGACCTCGGTGTTTACAGTCTGCACAAGGCTGTGCCTGCTCCGGGCGACTCTGTGGCGCAGAACTACGACGAAGTGTTTACGCTCGACTATACGAGTGAAGACATCTTTGCCCGTAATTTCACGACAGCCAATCAGGTCTGGACAATGGATATTGCACAACAGAATCTTCCCGCAGGCTATAAAGGATGGGCTAACGTCAGTCCAATTAACAGCTTGGTCGATGATTTCGAAATGGCAGACGGCACAAAGTTCAGTTGGGACAACCCTGAACATAAGGCAAACCCATACTTGAACCGTGAGCCGCGCTTCTATGTCGATATTTTCTTCGACGGTGCGCGTTGGCGTCTGCGTCCCGATGATGTGATAGCTTCCGACCCCGTAGGCATCATTCAAACAGGTAATTATGAGCAAGCCGACGGCTCGTTGGTCGGAGGTCTCGATTCCTACAACAATCCTGTAGTCTCGTGGAACGGAACATTTACTTCGTACTATTTGCGTAAATTTCAGGATATAAACACCGACTCGCCAAAAGAAAAGACTACAACGCCATGGCATTTTATTCGCTATGCCGAAGTATTGCTCAGTGCCGCAGAAGCCTGCATCGAACTTGGCGAATATTCCGAAGCTCGCGGTTATATCAACCAGATACGCACACGCGCCGGACTGCCTAATGTTACCGGTACTGACGCCGAACTGCGCGAAAAATTACGCCACGAACGCAAAATCGAGCTTATGTTTGAAGACCAGCGTTTCTTCGACATACGCCGCTGGATGATTGCTCCGCAGGTCATTGTCAATGCTTACGGACTTAATGTTCTGTATAAGTACGGGCAGGATAAACCCGAATATAATATTATTCAGGTGCAGGAACGCGACTGGAAAGACCGTTTCTATTTCTTCCCGATAAAACTGGACGAGATGAATAAAAACTCGGCGCTTATACAAAATCCGCTGTACTGATGAAAAGGTGTAGTATTCTAATCATCTGCATATTGTCGGTCTTGCTGCCGACATCATGCAAGCAGCCGACTGTCGTTGTCGAAGAGGATGAACCTATTCGCGCTTACGATATAGACTATAACCAGTTCTTCGAGCATTACCTGCACGAAAAACCGATGCCGGATGAACCTATTCGCGCTTACGATATAGACTATAACTGGGGTGAGGGTGGAGCGCACGGCTTCGCCCGCCCCGGCTTATGGGCTGACGCCGACCCACGTGCGCATGTCGAATGGTATGCCGCGCTCGGATGCAATGTGATACAGTCGTTTGCCGTCTCGTGCAACGGATATGCTTGGTATAAAAACGGCATCATACCCGAACAGCCCGGACTGAAATACGATTTTCTGACCGAGCAGGTGCGATTGGCGCATGAAAAAAACATCAAAGTGTTTGGCTATTTCTGTATCGCAGCTAATAATAAATGGGAAGAAGACCATCCCGACCTGTGCTATCAAATGGATGGGCAGCAAATCCCACTTACGCAAGTCTATCTCGATTATCTTTGTGGTTCGATCAAAGACGCTATCCAAAAAACGGATATGGACGGGATATTCCTCGACTGGTTTTACAATCCGGGCGGTGGGCGCGACCCATTGCCGCCGCTTCGCTGGCTGCCGTGCGAACAGGAGATGTACACCGAGCTGCTCAATCAGCCTTTCCCGGGAAAAGAAAATATCACCCCCGAACAAGAGCTTATTTTTCGTCAGAAAGCTATTGGGCGTGCTTGGACGCAAATTCGTGATATAACGCGACAAACTAAACCCGATTGTCTTATCTGGCTGTCATCGTATGAGGTTAACAGCAAAGAATATCAGGGGAATACGCTGCTGAAAGAAATTGACTGGCTGATGAACGAAGCGGGCGACACCGGACGTACTCAGGATATGTCGGAGCTGGTCGGTCCGCAGACAAAACTCATCACCTGTCTTGCCAATTGGAACGGGCAAAATCCTGTCGAAGTAATACCCGATGCCATACAACGAAAAGTCGGTCTTTATGGCTTCACGAAACCTATTCTCGGCTCGATTATGCCTCCGGTAGATACTTATCTCATGGCGTCGATCGACACTCTGAAAGGCGACGCATTAAATATAGCCGTCCTTGCCCGAACATACAACAATTTGCCACTCGATTACGTTAAGAAGTAAAGACAGTGCGTTTTTACGACGGTTATTAACAGTTAAAAACCAAATAAAAAAATTTACCAATATGAAAAAGTATATCTTATTTTTAGGAATTGTTCTGATGGCGGCGTCATTATGCAGTTCGGTTACGGCTCAGAAGCGTTACCGCATTGGAGTTGC
>JAISTS010000045.1 GCA_031272455.1 Tannerella sp.
TACTACGAGATACCTTTCGGCGAGCCTGACGTCAAGCGCGAAGGCAAAGACTTGACTATCCTCACCATCGGCGCCACGCTCTATCGCGCCCTCGAAGCAGCAAAGAAACTCGAAGAGAAATACGGCATATCGGCGGAAGTCATCGACGCCCGCTCGCTCGTGCCGTTCAACTACGACAAGGTGGTGGAATCGGTCCGCAAGACCGGCAAAATCATCGTTTCGGGCGATGCCACGGCACGCGGCTCGTTCCTCAACGACCTTGCCCGCAACATCACCGACCTTGCTTTCGATTACCTTGACGCCCCCGTAGCCGTTCTCGGCTCGCGCGACTGGATAACGCCCGCCTACGAACTCGAATACGCCTTCTTCCCCCAGCCCGACAGTTTCATCGACATCTTCCACGAAAAGATACAGCCCATAAAAGGCTACCAGCCGGTGCAAAACTTCACGACGGCAGAGCAGGCAAGACGCGCGCGGGTTGGGGTTTAAATTTTCCAATCGTCGTTAATTGTCGATAATTATCGACAATTTCCGACGATTTCCGACAACTCCCGACGACTAAACATCCTCAAACCGCCGCGTCCCGCGGCATTCCGGATAGCCGGAGCAGCCCCAGAACTCCTTGCCCTTGTTTTTGCCGGAAGAAGCGGTGCGGCGGTGCATCGGCTTGCCGCATTCAGGGCAAAGAGGCGCGTTTGCTTGTTTGGCTCGCGCCTCTGTCCGCACGGCTGTCAGTTGTTCTCTGAAACCGCCCGTTTTCTCAAAAGCGTCTGCCAGCGCTTTTAACTGCCCGCCAAGCATTTTTATTGCCCGCCGCAGAAGAATAATCATACAGTTGGCAAAAATGTCAGAATCGTCAGAATCAAGCCATTGCGCAAACTTCTTCTTCTGATTAAGTACATGCACGCACGAGCCGTACAGGAAATCGTCGCCGTATTCAGGGTGGTCAAAATGAATATTGAAGACCTTTTGCGCTTCGGGGTTGTTTTTGTGCCATGGGACTTGCCCGCGCCGCATAAGCCAGTCCTCATAATCGCTGTGCAGTTCAGTCAAACTGGCGCGGGCAACATCCGTCAGTTTCATTTCCGTTTCTTTTGAAGTAGAAGCGCGCGCTGCTCCTTCCACGATGTTGGCTTTGCCCGACCGCGCCGCCTGCACCATCTGGTCGTATTGCCGCCCCTTGGGGTCGAATTTGTATTCGAGGAACTTTTCGCAAAAGTGATAAGTGCCTAATAGAATGACGCTTGACATCACCCAAGTGTCCATGTAGCGATAGCCTAATGAAGAATCTAATTCCATATCAGTAATTTTAGGAGTTTAACATATCGCAAATGTACATATTTTCAACGAGAATGACAAAATTTTGCCTCAAATCATGTCCGCCACAAGTCCGGAACCTGAAAACCTTTGTGTTAAATTTATTAACAAACAAACGAGGTATATGGCAACATGGGTTGCATAACAGCGGTAAATGTTGTATATTTGCCCGAAAATAAACATAAAAAAAATGAACATTCGCTGGATATTTTCGTTGCTACTGTTTTCAGTATCACTCTATTGCACTTGCTATGCACAGCAACAGCCGACGCCGGTTATTCATCTGACCGATCTTTATCATCCTCATGGCGATCCCGACGATCATTTCGACCTCGCCTGCCTCTATTCGCTTGCTGCACAGGGGAAAATTGAGATAAAAGGTGTTGGCTTGGATTATCCGCCTAATTTTCGCAAGGGCGATCCCGATCTGACGGCTGTGGCACAACTGAACTATATATGCGGACTTGACGTCCCTGCGTTTATCGGCTCAGCCAAACTGTTGCAAACAAAAACTGACACATTGCCAGGTCTTGCGCAACAGAACGCGACCGGCATCAATCGTATTATCAGGATATTGCGTGAAAGCGACGAGCCGGTGGCAATAATCGTTGTCGGTTCGGCTACCGATGTGGCTGTGGCAGCGCTGCGCGAGCCGGAACTGTTTCGTACAAAATGCGCCGGCATTTATCTCAATTCCGGCGCCACGCATCAGAACGAGCCTGACCAGCTGGAGTTTAATGTCAATCTCAATCCGGCGGCTTATGCGGCGCTGTTCAGCCTGCCCTGTCCGCTGTACTGGTTTCCGTGCTGGAACGTGTGCGAAGAGCGCGTGTCGGGTGAGTGGGGTTCGTTTTACTGGCTGCAACATACCGATGCGTTCGACGGCATTAGTGTTCCGTTGCAAACGTATTTTTACCGGATGTTTTCGCAATCTAAAGAACCGAATTGGCTGCGTTCGCTCAAAACGGCGCCTCCCGAAGATAAATGGAACGAGATACTGAAGGATCGTCGCGGAATGTGGTCAACGGCGAGCATACTGATGACAGCGGGGCTGACGGTAACGCGAACGGGCGAAATTGTTTCGATTGACAGCGCGGGCGACCGAGCGCTGTTTCGTATGGAATATGTTGATGTGCAATGTGAAGACAACGGACGTCTGCAATGGAACCTGACGGACAAGCCTACAAACTGTCGCCTGCTGCACGTACTCGATGCTGAAGCCTACCCTGCGGCTATGTCGAAAGCTGTCAATGCCTTGTTGCGAGTTTTGCAGTAATAGCGTTCTGCGATTTCTCGATGTCTGCGGGGGTGCGAATAATCGCGTCGTCGAAAAATTCCTGTTGGTCAAGCATAGAAATGTCCGAAAAAAGCATTACCTTTGCGGCGTTTTTTTAAGAAGAAAGATATTTTTCTATGAATAACAGGTTTACAGAGTACGGCAAGTTCGACTTGTCGGATGTCAATAAGCAGGTATCGGAGCGCTGGCAGTCGCAGGATATTTTCCGCAAGAGCCTTGTCGAGCGCGAGGGGGCGCCGTCGTTCGTCTTTTACGAAGGACCGCCGTCAGCCAACGGTATGCCCGGCATCCATCATGTCATCGCGCGTACAATCAAAGATATTTTCTGCCGCTACAAGACGATGAAAGGCTTTTTGGTAAACCGTAAAGCCGGCTGGGATACGCACGGACTGCCGGTCGAACTCGGCGTCGAAAAATCGCTTGGCATAACCAAAGAAGACATCGGCAAAAAAATTTCGGTCGAAGAATACAACGCCGCCTGCCGCCGCGATGTGATGAAATTTACCCGCGAATGGGAAGACCTGACCAAACGTATGGGCTACTGGGTAGATATGAACAACCCCTACATCACCTACGACAACCGCTATATCGAAACGCTGTGGTGGCTGCT
>JAISTS010000093.1 GCA_031272455.1 Tannerella sp.
GGCTTCGGCAACTGTACCAACACCCGCGCCTGCGAAGCGGAATGTCCCAAAAGCATATCCGTAACCAATATCGCACGCCTCAACCGCGAGTTTCTTGCAGCTAAACTGAAAGACTGACATTAGAATCACAGGAATACCGGACAAGCTGGCAACAGCCCGCGCCGGTATTCCATTTTTTATCAAGACCATATACTAATGTTACACTTTGAGAAATGCCAAAACACTCTGACACTGCGACGGATAAGAACCATATCATACTCCTTAACCGAGGAGATACGAAAGGATTTGAAGCAATTTACTATCGCTATGCCGGACGTGTGTATAACTTTCTCAGGTCGTTGCTGCATGACGACACCGTTGCCGAAGACCTGACGCAGGATGTGTTCCTGAAAATATGGGAAAAACGCGAAACCATTGACCCCGACGGGCATTTTGAAGCCTATCTTTTCACCATCGCCCGACACCTGCTCTATAAGGAAGCCGAAAAACGGATGCAGGAAGAATATTACAAAGAGATAGCGCAGGAGACGGATATTCAGTCGGATACCGATTTTGAACAGCATTTTGAAGCCGAATCGCTGCGAGCATACATCAACAACCTCATCGCCCAACTCCCGCCAATGGCAAAAAAAGTGTTCCTGATGAGCCGCGTTCATCATCTGAGCCATAAGGAAATAGCCCAATTCTTATCCATATCCGTGAAAACCGTCGAAACGCATATCTACCGCTCGCTCCAATTCCTGAGGAAAAAACTGTCCGAGAAAAGTTAAAAAATCTTTAATTTTTGACGTTTTGTAAGTGATCGTTCTCTGTCGCGGATATACATATATAAATAAAACGACAGAATGAAAGACGAAGAAAAGCAGACAAACACGAACAAAATAGACGTTTTCTATCGCGAGCGATGGGACGAAGCCGCCGACGCGCCAATGGATGAGCGGATAAAGGACAGGATTTACCGCGCAATAGTGCGTTATGCGGGTCTCGACGCTAAACGTTTCACAATAAACACTTTTATGCGCTATGCGGCAGCTGTCGCGATAGGAATTTCCATCGGTTTCGGGACGTATTTTATGCTTGGACGGCGCATATCGGGGCAGGACAATGCCAATGCTCCGGCAAATTTTGTCGTTACGGCTGACAACGGACAGCGTTCGGGTGTAACCCTCCCCGACGGGACGGAAGTATATCTTAATTCTCATTCCACGATTTCATATTCAAGCGATTACGGCGTTGAAGAACGGTCGGTAAACCTGACGGGCGAAGCCTTTTTTGATGTCGCCAAAGTCGCGGACAAACGCTTTCTTGTGCATGCGGGCGGCGCGGTGGTCGAAGCCCTCGGCACATCGTTCAACATCAAGGCGTATTCGGAAGATGATGAGATCGTTACAACGCTGCTCGAAGGTAGCGTAGTGATGACGGTCAACGACCTGCACGTCGAACTCGCACCCAATCAAACTGCTATGTACGACAAAAACAGCCTGCAACTGTCAACCAAACAGACAGATAACGATTACGCCGTGCTGTGGCGCAATAACGAACTGGCATTTGAAGGACGCACGCTCGAAGAAATAGCCTCGCTGTTCAACCGCTCGTACAACATTACCATTCAGTTTGAAACAGAGAAGATTAAGAAATACCGCTTTTCGGGAGTAATCAAAAACAACAGCCTCGATAATGTGTTTGAAATCATCAGCCTGACTGCGCCTATTTCGTTCCGTTACAGCGGGGATACGATTATTCTTAGTGAGCAGAAGTGAAATATAGACGAAAGATAAAAGATAAAAGACAAAAGACGAAAGACAAATAAAAAATAAAATAAAATAAATGCCTATGAGATAACAGACATCGAAAAATTGCTTAAATCATACTGTACTAAAAACACAAGCGTGAATCGTGCATGTACGATTTGAGTATTTATAAGGGACTGAAATTTAGATTATTATTTATATATTAACAAGCTAAAAATGATGAAAAGCATGAAGAAAATTATTTTACGGGCGATTGCCTGCTGTTTACTGGCGCTGCCGTTCAGTTTGCAGGTGGTCAATGCCCAAATCAATCTTTCCGCAAGCAATCAAGCCTTGCGGGAAGTAGTCAAAGAAATCGAGAAGAACAGCGATTACCGGTTTTTCTATAACGACGACTTGTCGGGACTGGCAGCAAAGGTCTCGATACAGGTTCAGAACGGTACTATCGCGAGTGTAATGGATCAACTGTCCAAGCAGGCGGATATCGCGTATGCGATCAGGGATAACAAGCAAGTTATCCTGACAGCCAAAGTCCAGCAGCAATACCGAACAATACACGGCACCGTAACCGACCAGAATGGTGAGGCGATGATCGGCGCTAACGTATTGGAAAAAGGTACTACTAACGGCACCATAACCGATATGGACGGAACATTTTCCTTGAACGTTCCCAATAATGCTACGCTGATTGTTTCGTACCTTGGCTACGAGACGCAGGAAGTGGCTGTCGGGACACGTACATCGCTGAATATCACACTTCGTGAAGATGCTATGGCTATTGAGGAAGTGGTGGTAGTAGGCTATGGCACGATGCGCAAATCCGACCTTACCGGCGCAGTGGCAAAGGTAAGCACGGACGAATTGACGCAGCTGTCAACCATCGACATCGGCAAAGCCATAGCCGGACGTGTGGCGGGCGTTGACGTGGTGAGCAATTCGGGTGCGCCGGGCGCCACCAACAAAATCCGTATTCGCGGCTACGGCTCTATCAACAGTTCCGACCCGCTGTATGTGGTTGACGGCTTCCCCGTTTCGGATATCGACTACCTCTCGCCACAGGATATTGAGAGCCTCGAAATCCTGAAAGACGCCTCGGCAACAGCTATTTACGGATCGCGCGGAGCTAACGGCGTTATCCTTATCAAAACGAAAGGCGGGAAGTACAACACGCGTACATCTATTAATGCCACTGTCTATGGCAGTATGTCGAGTATGACAAAGAAGATCGACCTGCTGAATGCGTGGGAATTTGCCACATTGAAAAAAGAGCTGTATGCCAATGCCAACCAGCAGCTTAGCCCCGTAACCCAGAGTATGTTCGATTATGTGATCGAAAACAAGTATCAGGGTACCGACTGGCAGGATGAGGTCGCACGCACGGGATACGCTCAAAACTACAACGTTGACGTTACCGGAGGCACCGACCGCCAGTCGTACAGCGTCGGAGCGACCTATTCAAAGACACAGGGCGTATTGAAATACAATAACTTGGACGTCATCACAGCGCGTTTCAACAATACCTATAAACTTAATCTGGGTATTACGCTGGGTGTCAATGTTGTATATTCAAACCGTCAGAACAAGGGCGGTAACGGCGACGGCAACTATTACGGCTCGATCTGGCCTGCGGTGATGCGCGCCGACCCGATAATGCCGGCGTGGGATGAAGAAACGGATAACTGGGGCGAGATGCGTTTCAGCGATTCGGCTTATCAGCCTGCACGCCAGCTGTATTTCGGCTCGTCAAAATTTTCTAACAACAGCAGCGATATGCTTATCGGAAACCTGTCGTTGCAGTTCGACGACATTGCAGGCGTCAAAGGGCTTAGCTTTCGCACCCAGTACGGTATGCGTAAAAACTATGGCTCGACGAAGTCATACACGCCCGTTTGGTACGTAGCAGCCGACCAGAACAATCCGAACAGCCGTCTGTCGGTCGGACGCACTAATTTCGATTCGTGGCTGTGGAACGGCTACCTGTCGTACAACAATGTCTTTGGCAAACACAGCATTAACACAACGCTGGGCGCCGAGACTCAGGAATTTAAAGGCACCTACCTGACCGGCTCGGCAAGCGATGTGCCCGAAGCTGAAAATATGCGTTATATCAACCTTACCGAAACGGTCTCGTCGCGCAGCGCAAGCGAGATGATGTCAACATGGGACAGGATGGCATCGTTCTTTATTCGAGGTAATTACACCTACGATTCCAAGTATATGCTGACGGTAACGGCACGCGCCGACGGCTCGTCGAAGTTTGCTGCCGGCAATCGCTGGGGCTATTTCCCCTCATTCTCGTTAGGCTGGAATATGGCGGAAGAAGGCTTTATGAAAGACGCCTCAACGCCATTCGACCAGTTGAAAGTACGCGCCGGATACGGATTGGTCGGTAACTCGAACAGCGCCCAGTCGGGCGACCCGTACGCACTTATGGTGCCCGGCTCATATACGAATGCCGTTCTCGGCGATGCTATCATCGTAGGCGCCGAGCAGCAAAAACTGCCTAATCCCAAACTGAAATGGGAAGCAGCCGAGCAATACAATATCGGCGTCGATTTCAGTATGCTGAATATGCGCCTGAGCGGAACGGTCGATTATTTTATCCGTAACACGATAGATATGATCCTCGCTTCGCAAATCCCGATGTATGGCGGTATCACCCGTCCGAACGAGAACGTCGGTAAGATGCAGAACAAAGGACTTGAAGTAACCTTGCGATGGAGCGACCGCATAGGCGAAGATTTCGATTATTCGCTGAGCGCAAATGCCTCGTTCATACGCAACAAAGTGTTGAAGCTGGCTTCGGAAGACCCCATTTACAGCTCGAACATCGCCCGCTTGCAACAGCCTTTCACACGTACCGAGGTAGGCAAGGAAATGGCGTATTTCTATGGATATGAGACCGACGGTATATTCCAGAGCTGGGATGAGATCAACAGCTACAAAACTGCCTCAGGCGACTTGATGCAACCTTATGCCGAGCCGGGCGACGTCAAATTCGTGAAAAATGCCGACGACGGATTGCCAATCAACGACAAAGACCGCATCTATCTTGGCAGCGGTATGGCTGACCTCACCTTCGGCTTAAACGCCACAGCAGGCTATAAGGGCTTCGATATCCAACTGTTCCTGCAAAGCTCGCTTGGCAACGAGATCGCCAATGCAGCCGTAATGGACCTGTATTCGTCGGACTTCGGGCAGTGGAATATGTCTGCCGAGATGATGAACCGCTGGACAGGCGCAGGCTCGACCAACAAATACCCGCGCCTGACGATGACGGATATGAATCAGAACTCGCGCTTCTCAGACCGTTACATCGAGGACGGCTCGTACGTGCGCGTCAAAAACCTGCAGTTGGGATATACGCTGCCCGTAGATCTGACGCAGAAAATCAAAATTCAGCGTCTGCGCTTCTATGTCTCTGCCGACAACCTGTGCGTGTTCACCAAATACACCGGTTTCGACCCCGAACTGGGCGATTATATCGGCAGCCCGCTAAACAACGGCATCGACCTGGCGACCTACCCCCGCCCGCGTACGATAATCGCCGGATTAAACATAACTTTATAACTTAAAAATCATATAGCTATGAAACAGATTAAAAAATATATCACATTATACGCGATTGCGGTCGCCTTGCTTATGACGGGAATTTTCTCTGCATGCGAAAGTTTCCTCGACGAAGTTGTCCCGCAGGGAACACTGCTGTCTGAAACCTATATGAACGACGAGGCTACGGCAGAAAAAGCCGTTGCCGGACTCTACGGCTTGCTCTATCTGACGAGCGGCAGCGGACCCGACGGCAACTGGGTCAACAACCACTACGAATGTTATTTCGGAAGCATGACTTCGGACGACGCCGAAAAAGGCAGCCAGCCCGAAGACTATCCCGATTTGCAACGTGTCGTAACGTTCCAGTTCTCATCTACTTTTGAATTTGTGAACAGTTTCTATATCCACGGATTTTGGGGCGTCGCACGCGCCAACTATGTGCTGGGGCATCTCGTCGAATCGCCCATAGCCGAAAGCGTGAAACGACGTATGGAAGGCGAAGGGCATTTCTTCCGCGCTTACTGGTATTTCTACCTGCTGCGCCATTACGGAGGCGTTCCCATTATGGAAAACGAAATCACTCCCGAAGACTTTGGAAATATCCCTCGCGCCAGCTATCACGAAACGATTGAGTTTATTATCAAAGAGTTGAAGCTGGCTGCCGAGATGCTTCCCGACAACGACCGTTCGGGACGCGCATCCAATAGCGGCGCAAAAGGTCTGATGGCTCGCGTAATGCTGTATCAGTTAGGCACCGATCCCGAAGTGAGCAGCAGCCAGACGAGCTGGCAGGCTCTGTACGACCTGACCGGAGGAATCATCAATTCGGGCGAATACAGCCTCGTGCCCAATTATGCCACTTTGTTTGAAGAACGCGCCGACGGCAACTACCGTCAGGAATCGCTGTTCGACTATTGCGGCAAAGACGGCTGGCTGAACAGCGGTCAGGTGCTGATGGAGTGGATGTTCCAAGGCGTTCGCAACGGCAGCTGGTATGGTTGGGGCTTCAACCAGCCGACGCAAGACCTGCGCGATGCATTCGATCCCACCGACCCGCGCCTGAGCTGCACCATCTACGGTCCGAACTATAACGACGGTATAGTTTACGGAGGTACAACGAATTACGGAGGTAAAGAGCCTTACGACCGCGGAGGTATGATGATGACCTATTACTACAACCGCAAGGCTGCCGTTAACGGCATCAACGCGCTGTTCAACGGTACGACCAAGGCAATGTTCGTCATTCGCTATGCCGACATCCTGCTGATGCACGCCGAAGCTGCCTATTACATTGGCAACGAGGGCAAAGCTCGCGAAATGGTCAATATGGTACGCGCCCGCGCCCGCAACTCGTCGTATTGCAAGGGATACCTGCCGTTCAGTACGGACTATACCTATCCCGAAACGATGCCCAATATTCCCGACATCACCTCGACAGGCGAACAGCTGCTGCAAGACATCTGGAACGAACGCCGCTTGGAGCTGGCAATGGAGAATTTCCGCACCTACGACCTCGTCCGTACCGGACGGTTGGTTGAACGTGTCGGCGTCGTGAAGGACGACCGTCGCACAGGCGGCAAAGGTCCGCTCAATACCAACGATGGCGCCGAACTGGAAATGCGTATCCCGAATATACGTGAAAACATCAAAACCAACAGTATTCACGTAACCGTTCCCGGTCCGGGTGGCGGCGAACGCTATATCCCCGTGTTCGCTATCCCGCCGACAGAAGTAACGTATTGGAATATAGACCCGAACCCGAATAATTAACACATCAAAATTTATGCCTTATGAAAATTATTAAATATATTCAAGTATTTGTGCTGATCGCAAGCCTGCCGCTGCTGGCAGGATGCGACTACAACGAGGACGACATCACCTTTTCCGAAAACTATGACGTGCAATGGGTAGTGTCGAAAATCACCGGCGTAACGCCTCTCGAAGGCGCTGCGGGTACGCAAATCACTATCACCGGCGAAAATCTGGGAACGAAATATGTGCAGGCTGACGGCTTCAAGATCGGCGCCGACGCCTGCACCATAGTCTCGCAATCGGAAACGCAGGTAGTAGTGATAGCTCCCAACTTTTTGCAAACGGAGCCTGCCGAAATCTCGGTGTATAACCTGCATAACCGGACTTTCGTTTACGAGCAGCTGTTTACGCCTGTTGTGGGTGATTAGTTGATTATTTTTCAATATCAGTCCTATGAGAAAGCTAATTATCCCTGCTGTGATCTTAGTATTCGTCTGTGTGGCAAGTGCATACGCACAACATTCGCCTGCCGACGACGCGACAGCGATACAACTGCGACAGGAAATTGTCGCCGACCTGACCGGTAACATTTTGCCCTTCTGGGCGAAAAACACTCCCGATCCCGCCGGCGGTTTCTACGGTTATGTCAATGCCGACGCAACACCCGTGCCCGACGCCGCCAAAGGAGGAATCCTCAATGCGCGTTTGGTATGGACGTTTTCGACAGCTTACCGCGTGCTCGGCGACGAGAAATACCGTGAGCTTGCCGACCGCGCAGCGCGTTATTTCCTCGATCATTTCATTGATAAGGAATACGGCGGCGTGTTTTGGGAAGTTAATGCCGACGGCACACCCTCCAATATGCAGAAACAGAGCTATGTAAATGCGTTTGGCATTTACGGCTTGTCCGAACATTTTCGTGCAACGGGAAACATCGAAAGTTTGCAGGGGGCGATTTCGATATATGAAGCTATGATCAAGCATGTTTACGACCCCGTGAACGGCGGATATATCGAGAATTTTTCGCGCGAATGGGTGATGCCCGACAATTTGTTTGCGCCCAAAGGCATGAACAATAACCTGCACGTTCTCGAAGGACTGACCAATCTCTATCGTGTATGGCGCGATCCGGGGCTGGCGCAACACCTGCGTCGGCAAATCGACGTGGCTTCGCACAAAATCCTTGACCAAACAATATGGCACGAAAACCTTTATATGTCTATGGACTGGACGAATACGACCCGGATAGATTCCTACGGGCATGATATTGAGTTTTCGTGGCTGTTGGTCGAGGCTGCCGAAGTGCTGGGCGACGAAGCGGTGCTTGCCGACACGCGCCGTATAGCCGTCAATATTGCCGATGTGCAACTCAAAGAAGGCACTATGCCGACGGGTTACATCAAAGGCGAGAAATTCTGGGAGCCGATGCCGCGAGGCGCTTTTGGAGCGCCTCCGGCTCCTGCTGCCGGAGCTAAGCTGACCAAGGAAGAGCAACAGCGCCAAAAAGCGATGCAGGACGCCATGAAAGCGCGCCAGCAAGAGGTTGAAAAACATGGCGAAATCATCGAATGGTGGCCACAGGCGGAAGCCGTCGTGGGATATGTAAACGCATGGCAAATCAGCGGCGACAGGAAATTCCTCGACGCAGCGGTCAATGCCTGGGATTACATAAAAAAATATGTGATCGACCGAGAATATGGCGAATGGTACGGCAAATTCCACGAAGACGGCACTCCCGTAAAAACTGCCGAGAAAACAAGCATGTGGCGCTGCCCTTACCACAACAGCCGCATGGGGTTTGAAATAATGAGCAGGATTAAAAATGAGCAGGATTAAACTTAAAAAATAAATGCCATAAAAAAACGTTTGATTTATAATTAATAGTAATAACCTATAAAACTTCATTTCAGTATGAGAAAGATTAATTTAAAGATTTTATTATTGTCGGTCTGCATGGGCGCTGCGGCTCAGACCTGGCAGATTGCCGACCCCGATGCGACGCCGGAAGCAAAAGCGCTGTTCGCACGTTTGCAAAAGATTCAGGACAAAGGTATTATGTACGGTCATCAGGACGACCTTATGACCGGCAATACGTGGTGGTACGAGAAAGACCGCTCCGACACCAAAGACGCTGTTGGCGATTATCCGGGCGTGGCGGGATTTGAGCTTGGCGAGATCGAGCTTGGCGGCAAACGCTCGCTCGACTCGATAGCTTTTGCCGAGATCACCGAACGCGCCAAATGGTTTAATGCCCAAGGCGGTATAATCACGGTTAGCTGGCACTGCGTAAACCCGATTTCGTCGCAGTGGCCCGGTATCAAAGAACCTAATGGCGCAGGCTCAGCCTGGGAGGTCGGTTTCCTGTCGGCGAAAGATGAAAATGCCGTCAAGAGCGTACTGCCGGGCGGTTGCAACCATGCTATGTTCAACAGCTGGCTCGAACGTGTAGCCCGCTTTTTCCTCTCATGGCGCGACGAACAGGGCAAACTTATCCCCTTCGTTTTCCGTCCGTGGCACGAACATTCGGGCAATTTCTTCTGGTGGGGACGCGAGCGTTGCTACGACGAAGAGTATGCCGAGCTGTGGAGATATACGGTTAATTATCTGAGAGGAAGAGGATTGCATAATATCCTTTACTGTTACAATACGGATAAAGTCTTTTCTTTGCAGGAATTTTTAGCCGGTTATCCGGGCGACGAATACATAGATATGGTTTCGATCGACTGGTACGGGCAGGGCGAGGAGTTCAACCAAAATGTGGATAAAGCATTGCAGTTCACCACTCAATATGCCGAAGCGCATAAGAAATTGCACGCTTTGAGCGAATGTGGTCCTATCAGCGCCGACTTGCAGAAAATTCTGGGTAAATATAAGAGTTCGTACGTGCTTACTTGGCGTCATGCACCTCCGCGAGGCGGCTTCCGTATGTCTGCGCCAACGCCGGAACAGCTTGCAGCTATGCCGACGGAGCAGCGTGAGGCTTACGAGCGCTGGTTGAAAATGCCCAAGCACGAAGACCTGCTCAAAATTATGCGAGCCGACAAGCATTATCTGTTTCTTAACGACATTAAAAACATTAAATAATTTCGATGAAAAAAGTAAATATATTATTATCAGCTATTTGCCTGCTGTTTATTGCAGGCTGCGGGGGCGAAACCGGAACAAAGTTATCGGACAAATATTCGCGTCTGCCGGGCGTCTATCCGGGCAATCCCGCCGAATCATACGCGCCTGTTTTGCAGGAAGATAACGCCAACTATCGCAATGTGGCGGAACTCCGGAGCGTCTATCACTCATCGAGTTACGACTACAACCTGACCGGACAGTTGGTTACCGACGGCATCATCACAGCCGACGAACCGGCAACTATCAATGTGTCAACGCAAAACGGCGACCTGAAAATCAACGAGCGCGAATGGTTTTTCGATTCCAAAACCGATTCAAAATACCTTTTGGAGGGCAACGACGTCTATCTGCAATTAGACCTGAACAATATGCCGGTCAGCGCCGACAAGGTCGTATTGCGCGGCAGCGTTACCGTCGATCAGGACAAGCCGAAGGGCTACGAAATCATTGTCAGCGCTTCGGACGATGGCGCAAACTGGGTGGAAGTCGCCCGTGAGAGTGGTAGCGGCTATGCCGGCGTCGATCCGCCTAACTTATTCGGAATGTTCGGCGGTGGAGGTGGAGGAGGACGTCGCAATGCCAATGCTCCGGCGCCCGAAACCAATCCTTCGCCCGTAGTTTTCAAATACGATTATACACCGAAAGTAAGCGAAACGCCATCGTTCAACTTCCCGCGTCAGGAAAGAGGACGCTCATTCAATCAGGAAGTTACGCTCAAAAAAACGACGTATAAACACTATAAATTCGCTTTCAAAATGCCTGCCGCCAAGACATGGACATTTACCGACTGGGATTTCTACAACAATGGCGAACAGGTGATTATGCTGCCTTCGTATCACTTCACCAGCGTCTGGAAAAGCGCAACGGGCGGCGCCGAATGGCTTTATGTTGATTTGGGCGCGAAGGCGTCGATCGACAAAATCAACCTTTTCTGGGTGAACAAAGCCGTGAAAGGCGAAATTCAGACCTCCGACGATGCCAAAAGCTGGACAAAAGTTGCCGACCTGCCCGTAGGAACGGATAAAAACGACGAGATCAAGCTCGACAAAGCGGTCAAGAGCCGTTATGTGCGTCTCGCGCTTGCCGAGTCTGAAAACGGCAAACCGTACATTTTGAGCGAGTTGCAGACATTCGGCAAAGGCGGTTTGGTTGCCGTTCCGCATAGCGAACCGGCGCAATGCGACGCTCGTCAGGCATTGGCAGGCGGAGGCTGGAAGCTCCAACGCGCCAACCTCGTCGAAGGCGGCGGCGCACAGATCTCGTCAGCCGACTACGACTACTCAAAATGGATACCGGCGACAGTTCCCGGAACAGTCTTGTCGAGCTATATCAACATCGGCGCAGTGCCCGACCCGAATTTTGCCGACAATCAGGTGCAGATCTCGGAGTCGTATTTCCTGTCCGATTTCTGGTATCGCAACGAATTTGAAGTTACCAATACGGCTGATTATAAATTCCTTAACTTTGAAGGCATCAACTGGAAAGCGGATATTTACCTGAATCAACAGTCGATAGGACATATCGACGGCGCCTTTATGCGCGGCAAATTCGACGTTTCAAAGGTGATTAAACAGGGTAAGAATGTGCTTGCCGTGAAAATCATCAAACTTAATCATCCCGGTGCCGTCAAAGAACAGACGGCATGGACGACCGACCAGAACGGTGGCGTTCCGGGCGCCGACAATCCGACATTCCACGCTTCGATAGGCTGGGACTGGATCCCGACCATTCGTGGACGCAATATAGGTATCT
The DNA here is from genome assembly GCA_031272455.1 of Tannerella sp. GTDB lineage: Bacteria > Bacteroidota > Bacteroidia > Bacteroidales > Tannerellaceae > Tannerella. The sequence goes on from JAISTS010000093.1 coordinate 11,934, forward strand.
GGAACGACGTTTTCCTCACCTACACCGGCGCGGTAACGCTCGAAGACCCGTTTGTACGCACCGAACTGCCGCTGCCCGATACCACTTCGGCAAATGTGTTTGTTGAGGTTACGCTCAAAAATCACTCGGCAAACGCTGTCAACGGTACGCTGAAAGGCGCTTATGGCGATGCCGCTTTTGAACAGGCTGTCGCGCTGGCGGCAAACGAAGAGAAACTTGTCAAACTCGACGCTTCGACGACGCCCGCCCTGCATCTCAATAATCCAAAGCTCTGGTGGCCCGTAGGTTATGGCGAGCCGTATCTGTACGACGTCGCTCTGAGTTTTGAGGCTGACGGCAAAACCACCGACAAGACAGCCTTCAAATCGGGTGTTCGCCAGATGACCTTCGACGAGAACGAATACCTTCCGAGCGGAGGTATGGCATTCGGCAGCTTCTCCGTTGGCAAACCGACACGTCTGAGCCTGTATGTCAACGGCAGACGCTTTATCGGCTTCGGCGGCAACTGGGGCTTCGACGAAAGCAATCTTAACTATCGCGGACGCGAATACGACATCGCCGTCGGCTATCACGCCGATATGCACTTTACGATGATTCGCAACTGGGTCGGTCAGATCGGACACGAAGAGTTCTACGACGCCTGCGACCGCCACGGCGTGATGGTATGGCAGGATTTCTGGCTCGCCAACCCCGTTGACGGACCTAATCCCTACTACGTTGATATGTTCAACGAAAATGCGAAAGATTATATCAAGCGCATCCGTAATCACCCCTCGATAGGTATCTATGTGGGTCGTAATGAGGGCAATCCGCCTGATGAGATCGACAATTACCTGCGCAAAGTCATCCCTGATGAGCATCCGGGCATTCACTACATTTCCAATTCGGCAATGGGCGTTGTCAGCGGAGGTGGACCGTACAGGGCGCAAACGCCGAAATCCTATTTCCAGTCTTACGGACACGATAAGTTCCACAGCGAACGCGGTATGCCCAATGTGATGACCTACGAGAGTATGCTTCAAGCCTTTGGCGAAGAAAATATCGAGCCGGTCAACACAAAAGACTCGCCCAATGATATTTACGGACTGCACGACTATACGCTTGGCGGCACTCCGATGGCATCGGCGCAGGCTGCTACCTCGTTCAACGAGATCATCGAAAAGGCGTTCGGCAAGTGGAAAGACGCCAAACAGTTTGCCGAATGGGCGCAATGGATCAACTACGACGGCTATCGCGCTATCTTTGAGGGACGTAGCGAACACCGCCGCGGTATGTTGCTCTGGATGAGCCATCCGGCTTGGCCCTCGATGGTATGGCAAACTTACGACTATTATTTCGACCCGACAGGTGCATATTTCGGCTGTAAAAAGGCATCCGAACCGATTCATATACAGTTTAATCCGCTGCGCGAAGACATCGAAGTAGTAAACTATCACGCTACGGATAAGAAAGGATTGACAGCCAAAGCGCAGTTGATCAATCAGGACGGAACGGTGCAGTGGGAAAAAGAAGCGACGCTCGACGTGGCAGAAGACCAGACGGTTGCCGTGTTCCCGCTCGAATATCCCGCATCGCTGTCGAGCGCCTATTTCATCAAGCTGACGCTGACCGAAGGCGACAAACTGCTGTCTGACAACTTCTACTGGCAAGGCAAAGAAGAAGGCAACTATCAGACTTTGCGCGAGTTGCCACAAGTGGCTCTGACGCAATCCACTACCGTTGATAAAAGCGATGGTGAATGGCATCTGACCACGATACTGAAAAACGAAACGGCTACACCGGCGCTGATGATACGTCTTAATACGGTCGGAAGTCGCTCGACATCAAGGATTTTGCCTGTATTTTACAGCGACAACTATTTCTTCCTTATGCCCGGCGAATCCAAAACAGTAACGATGAAAATCAGCGATTCAGACACCCGCGGCGAAACGCCAAAAGTCGAGGTTTCAGGATTTAATGTGAAGTAACGATCCGAACAGCACGGGTTGGAAAGCGGAAATCCAGTCCGTGCTGTTTTATTTATAAATAATTTAACGAAAATCAGAATGAAAAAACTCATTTTTATCACACTTTTAATATCAGGACTGACGTCGCTCTGGGCGCAGGACGAAACCCCGTGGTATGTTGACCGTTGGGACAGGCGCCAACCCAGCCCCAACGCCAAAGTGATGCCTCTGATAAGCGTTCAGGGCAATCATTTTGTAACGCCCGACGGCAATACCATACTTTTTCGCGGCATTGCCATAAGCGACCCCGACAAGATCGAACGTCAGGGACACTGGAACAAAACCACCTTTCAAAAGGTGAAAGATCTGGGCGCCAACATAGTACGTATCCCCATTCATCCCATTGCATGGCGTGAACGCACGCCTGCGAAGTATCTCGACCTGCTTGATCAGGCTGTCGAATGGTGTACGGAGCTGAAAATGTACATTATGCTCGACTGGCATACCATCGGCAACCTCGAAATGGAAATGTTTCAGGATCCGATGTACGTTACCACCAAGCAGGAAACGTTCGATTTCTGGCGCAAAATAGCCGCACGTTTTACGGGACACAACACGGTGGCGTTTTACGAACTGTTCAACGAGCCGACTACCTATCGCGGACAGCTCGGCGTATGTTCGTGGAGCGACTGGAAAAAGCTTGTCGAAGCGCAGATCACCATTATCCGTTTTTCGGATAAGGAAACAATCCCGCTTGTGGCAGGTTTCGACTGGGCTTACGACCTGACACCCTTGCGTTTAGAGCCGATAAACGCCGAAAATATAGGCTATACGACGCATCCCTATTCAAACAAAAGTCCTCAACCTTGGGCGGCGACATGGGAAGAGAATTTCGGCTTTGCAGCAAACACTTGGCCTGTTTTTGCCACCGAATTTAGCCACGACGCAATGGCGATGCCCGAATTGATTGACCCCGATAAAGGCTTTTCGCCCGACAATTTCAAACTTATTGACCCCGCGAAAGGCGCTGTTTTCGGTAATTTCAAGATGAAACCCGCCGAGCCTATCGAAACCAACGGCAACCATTATGGCACTCAAATCATTGATTATCTCGAAGGTAAAGGCATCAGCTGGGCTATTTGGGTCTTCGATCCCGAATGGGGAGGCGCGAAAATCAAATCGTGGGATACCTACGAACTGACCGAAGGCGCACAATTTTTCAGCAAGGCGATGAAAGGCGAACTCGACGTTCAGAAAAAACGCGAAAAAGAAAAACAAACAAAAAAATAACTCACAATGAAAAAATTAAACATATTAATATTTGTGGCGATAGCAATATGCGCTATTGCCTGTTCGACATCAGAAGATAAAAGTCCGGCTGTAAGTGAAACATTTTCAAACGAATGGAAGTATCAAGCCGGTGCGGGCGACGATAAGTCGTGGACATTATCCGACTACGACGACAGCGGATGGAAGGTAATTACAACCGAAAAATCGTTCAAAGACAACGGTTTGACTACCGAAGATGGCGCCGGTCGTTACCGCAAAACCATCACTCTGAGTGACGATTTTTATGCTGCCGTCAAGCGTAAAGGCGGTGTTATACTCCATTTGGACAGCATCGCCGGAATGGATTCGGTGTATGTAAACGGACATTTTGCAGGCGGATTTTCGATGTTCGGCGCGCCGCGGGGCAATTTCTTTGTCCGCAGTTACTTCGTGCCTGCCTCGTATTTCCAAAAAGGTAACAACCTGATTGCGTTTAAGTTTGCTACTCCATGGGGCGACGATGCGCCGTTTGGCAGAGGACTTTTTGCCAACGCCAGCCTGTCGTTCACAACAGCTGAAACAGCCGATAAAATTGCGCTCGATTATGCTGTTAACGATTCCGATTACATCTTTATGGCGCCCGACCCCTTGCAGATCACGGCAAAAATCCAGAACGACAACGCCTGGGATGTCAAAGGCAAACTGATTATCGACATCACAACCGACGACTACCGCCCGATCAAATCGGATACTATTGCGCTGAAACTCAAAGGCAAAGCCCTCACTCCGAAAGACTATCAGTGGGTTGCCGAGGGTCCGGGATTCTATCGTTTCACGATACAGTTTGTTCGCGACAACGACATCAATCTCGAAAAGAAATTCAATCTCGGCTACGAGCCTGAAAAAATATCTTCGCCGATTGATGCGCACGACGATTTCAAAGCTTTCTGGGACAACAACTTGAAAGAGCTTGCCAAAGTCAGTCCGAATTATGTCATGACGCTGAAACCCGAAATGTCGAACGACGAATACGAGGTTTATTTTGTGGAAATGAAATCCCTGAATAACGAAGTGATTCGCGGCTACTATTCAAAGCCCAAATTTGAAGGCAAATTTCCCGTTATCATCGAGTATATGGGCTATGGCTCAACGGCTTATGCCAAAACGGACAAGTTCGACGGCTTTGCGTGGTACGTGCCTTCGGTGCGCGGACAGGGCTTGAATCGCCTCGATCCCGACGACGATTTTTGGATTACTATCGGCTTGAAAGACAAGGAAGGCTACTACTATCAGGGTGCGTTTTGCGATGTGGTACGCGCTATCGACTTCGTTTGCAGCCGTCCCGAGATCGACGCCGACAAGATCGCTGTTCGCGGAGGCAGTCAGGGTGGCGCCCTGTCGTTTGTCGCCGCCTCGCTCGATAAGCGCGTCAAAGTCTGTGCGCCCAATGTGCCGTTCCTGTCAGACTATCGTGACTATTTCCGCATAGTTGACTGGCCTCGCAGCGACTTCGATAATTATGCCAAAACGCATCCCGATTTCGATTGGGAGCACGTTTACGACCTGCTGACCTATTTCGACATCAAGAACCTCGCGCAGTGGATCGAATGTCCGCTGACGATGGCAATTGGAGTTCAGGATCCGACCTGTCCGCCGCATATTAACTTTGCCGCTTATAATCAGGTGAAATCCGAAAAATACTGGGTAGCCTCGCCTCGCGCCGGACACAGTATCCCCAATCCCGAAATCTGGGAAGCAGAACACAAGTTTATCCGCAAAAAACTTGGGATGGAATAAATTATTGATTATAAACGAAATAAAATTTAATTATAAACAGAAATGAAATCAATACGCTTAATTTTAGTGGCGTCGTTACTCATTATAATGACGTCGAACGTCAAAGCCCAGTATCTCCACGAATCATGGGCGGGTCTGAACTTCTATGCGAAGGAAAATGCGGAGTATCGCGCTGATAAAAAGCCGGTTAAGGCGGTTTTTATTGGCAATTCCATTACGCAGATGTGGAAATATGCACGTCCCGACTTCTGGAAAGACAACGACTATGTTTGCCGCGGCATCAGCGGTCAGACAACGCCGCAAATGCTGTCGCGTTTCCGTCCCGATGTGGTCGAACTGTATCCGCAAGTTGTTGTAATTCACGGCGGTATAAATGATATTGCATGGAATACGGGCGCTTACGACTTTGAATATACGCTCGGCTGTATCAAGTCGATGGCAGAAATAGCCCGCGCTAACGGTATTCAGGTCGTCATAGCGTCGATGCTGCCGTCAACCGAATTTCCGTGGCGCAAAGAAATCACAGGCGTCGCCGCCAAAGTAGCCCAGCTCAACGGCGCAATGAAAGAATATTGCCAGAAAGAAGGCTTCACCTACCTCGATTATTTTTCGGCACTGGTTCTCAACGACGGCTCACAAAGCATGTCGAAAGAATTGACAACCGACGGAGTGCACGTTACCCCCGCCGGTTACGAGATAATGGAGAAGACGGTGATTCCGGTTGTTGAAAAACTTTTGAAAAAGTAGGCGCTATTCGATGATAATTACAAATTTTTAACGTCCATTTTATAATTATTATGATTTTAGCCGGTTGGAAAGTTTTATCTTTGTCGCCGAATATGTTATGTGCGAGGCTTTTGTCTGCACATCACGACAAGGCTTATTCTGATGGCAAAGTTTTTTTTGATAATTTTCACCTTGTTTGGCAGCGTTGGAATTATTGGCGCTCAGACGGCGAGGGTGTCGGGAACAGTGGTCTCGGACAACGGAGTTGCGCTTTACGGCGCATCCGTAGTGCTGAAAGGCGACCCTACGACGGGCACGATGACCGATGCCGACGGCAATTTCTCGTTGATTGTCCCCGAAGGCTCGACCAAGCTGCTCGTGTCGTTCGTGGGAATGGTTACTCAGGAGGTTGACATCGACGACACGCCCATCACTATTCATCTCGTGTCGGGTCTTGAGCTTGACGAGATTGTTGTCGGTGCGCTGGGCATTCCTCACGAAAAGCGCAAGCTCGGCTATGTGCTTCAGGAAATCGACGGCAGTAAGCTGAATATCACCCCTCAAACCGATCTCAACAATGCTTTGGCAGGCAAGGTGGCGGGTGTCCGTTTATGGTCGGCTTCGGGCGCTACGTTCGACGAGGGCGAAGTCATATTGCGCGGCACGACGAGCTTAAATCCCAAAGGCACAGCGCCTATCTACGTGATCGACGGCGTGATAGCCGACGTAAACATCGTTGATATCAACAACGTAGCCTCGGTCAATGTGCTGAAAGGACCTAATGCGACGGCGCTCTACGGCTCGCGCGGTGGCAATGGCGCTATTGTCATCACCACCCGTCAGCCCGAACGGGGCAAGAGCAAGGTCGAAATCAGGCAAAGCCTTGTCGTCGAGCAGGCTGTACCTACAAAAAATTATCAGACCGAATATGGTGGAGGCAGCAAAATGTCGGTTTTCCGCTACGACCCGAATATTTATCCATCCTATCTGTCGAAGCTCGACGGCGTGAGATATTACGATTATGCCACCGATATGAGCTGGGGCGCACGTTTCGACGGTCAGCCCTACGCCCCGTGGTACGCTTGGGATCCTACGCATCCGAAGTTCGGACAGACGGCGCCATACGTAAGTCAGCCTGCCGACAACCTGAAAGACCTCTACAAAACGGGCTTAACGTCGAACACTTTTGCATCTTTCAGCAAGCAGACAGACAACCTCGGAGTCAATATCTCGGCAAGCAACCAGTGGCGTACGGGCGTAACGGAAAACAGCCATGCTGTCCGCCGCTTCCTCACTGTCGGTCTGGACTTTTACCCTACCGACCGTCTTAATGTCGCCCTCGATTACAAATATACTTATCGCAAAAACCATAACGCGGCGACCGAAGAGCCGCATGCCGCGCGTATTTTTATGTACTCATACACGCAATGGTTTCATCGCGATGTCAATATTAACGATCTGAAAGATTACAGGCGCAATGACGGCACTTTCCGCACATGGAATCCCGTCGATGCGTTGAATGGCAATTTTGAGCCGATGTATCATAACAATCCGTTCGCGCTGATGAACGAAATTAATGATGTGGATGAACGCCAGTGGACGGTCTTGAACGGCACCGTCGCGTACGATATAATAAAAGACGTCCTGCGCGTCGGGCTGAAAGGCGATGCCCTGCTGAATAATTATTTTGGCGACAGCAAGGTACCGTATCATATACACGGCGTAACGCCTTCGTATTCAGTGGCTCAAGAGCGGATGTTCGACGTCGAAGGCAAGGCTTACGCTTCGTTCTACAAGCATTTTTTTGACAACCGGTTTGAGTTTGAGACTAATCTGTTTCTGCTGCAGCGCGAGCGCAATTACCGTTCGACATCGGGCAGCACGACCGACGGGCTGACAGCCGACCGTTTCTTCAATCTCGCCGCATCGGTAGGCAAACCCGAAGCATCCAACGAAGAACGACGACTGAAAGAACAGAGCATCTTCGGCTATACCACCTTGGGCTGGAACGGCACCTACTATCTCGAGGCGGCGCTACGCAACGACTGGCTATCGACCTTTCCTTCGGACAACAACAGCTTCCTCTATGGCAGCCTGAACGGAGCCGTCGTCGCCAGCAATTACCTCCCCGGCGCTGCATGGCTGAACTTCTGGAAACTGCGAGCGTCTATAGCCCGTGTAGGCAGCATCATCGAGCCTTATATGACGAAACAGACCTACGAAATACAGGATCGTTATGGCGATAAAACGGCAATCATGGGCAACAAAACCTATATCACCCCCGATATTCGCCCAACCATCTCGACAGCATGGTGCACCGGTACGGAAATACATATCCTGAACAATCGCGTTACGGCTGACCTTACATATTATGTGCAAGATGCTAAAGACCAGATAATTGACCTGACGGTCGCGCCGGTGTCGGGCTATACGACCATCAAAACCAACACCGGACGAATACGCAACAGCGGCGTGGAGGTCATACTCAAAGTCGTGCCGATCGTGTCCAAGACGTTCTTCTGGGACGTCTATATCAACTGGGCGAAAAACAATAACAAATTGATGGAACTCGACCTGTCGGATGCCAATATCACTCAGTATCAGCTCGATGGAATGAGATATTACAACTATCTGTATTCGTATGCCGAAGTGGGCAAGCCTGTAGGTGTGCTGCGTGGCTCGTCTTATGTTTATTTGCCTGACGGACAGATGGTTGTTCGCGAGATGGACGATAAAAGCGCGGGCGATTATATCCCGTTGACCGATGCGGCTGCCAATGCCGAACTTGGCAATATCCAGCCCGACGCAACGGGCGGCTTCGGCACTTCGCTTGTTTACGGCAACCTGCGCCTCGAAATGGCGTTCGACTATCAGATTGGCGGAAATATAGGCTCGGCTACGAATATGTTTGGCGAAGGGTCGGGAATGTTAAATACGACTGTCGGCGTCAACGACAAAGGACATTATATCCGCGATGCGGTTGCCGACGGCGGAGGAGTGAAAGTGCAGGGCGTAGTGCAGAATGGCGCCGAATACACGCCTGTCAGCGGTTATCTTGACGCATATTACTGGTACAGCATCAAGTCGCAAGTCTGGGAACCATATATCTATGACGCTTCGTATCTGAAAATGCGCGAAATAGCGCTGACGTATTATATTCCCGACCGCGCCATCAAGTCGCTGTTCAAGGGGATGACGAAAGCAAGCGTGGTCTTAAGCGTTCAAAATCCGTGGCTTATCTATTCGGGTGCGCCCAATATCGACGCCTCGGCAATAGCTCAGGCTTATGGCAATTTTCTTGAGACCGGACAGCTCTATGGCACGCGGAGTTGGGGACTGACATTGAATGTATCATTCTGATTATACGACGAATATGAAAAAGCGTATTTATATTGTACTCTGCCTGTCGGCAATGCTGATTATGTCAGGATGCGGTAAGTTCGGAGATATAAACGACAATCCCAACCTGCCGCAAAATCCCGATACACGATTTCTGTATATCGGAGCCGTCAGACAAGCGCTGCCTACATTCTATATCAACGACTTATGGGATGCTTGGACGCTGTTTTTTCCGCAATATGTGTCGGAGAAAAACAATATCCAGTTCACAAATTTCGGTGTGTTAGTGTTCAATACTTCAAACTATTACACCTGCGCCATCCGCAATCTTGAGCTTATAATGACGCTCAATGCCGACCAACAGCAAAAAAACCAGCCTTACGTTATCGCAATGGGCGACGGCGACAACCAGATTGCCGTTGCTCGCACACTCCGCGCATACATCTATATGCACCTGACCGATGCGCTCGGTATGCTGCCCTATTCCAAAGCTAATCAGGGCGATATGGGTAATTTCCAGCCCGTTTACGATTCGCAGGAATATATCTACGCCGACCTCAACAAAGAGCTTGAAGAGTCGTGGGAAATGTTCGACGAAAGCAAACCGCTCGACAGCGACTACGAAATCCTGTATAACGGCGATATCGCGAAATGGAAAAAATTCAACGCCTCGGTACGTATGCAGATGGCTATCAAGCTGTTTAAGGTCGCGCCGGAAACAGGAAAAAAGAATTTCGCGAAGGCTTATAATCAGGGTTTTATCCGTGATAATGCCGACATCCTGAGCTATAAATATCTGAACGAAGAGAGCAACCAAAATCCGATGTACAGCAATATCGTTATCGAAGGACGGCGCGACTACTGGCCCTCGTCAACCATCGTCGAGATGATGAAATCGTATAACGACCCGCGCCTGAAAGCCTACTTCACACAGGCTAAAACGGGCGGATATGCAGGCATCACATTCGGGCTTTTTCGCGAGCAATCGGCTGATATCGACGCTAATACCATATCCTATTGGAACGAAAATTTCTACCGTCAAGACGCGCCCGCCGTGCTGATCACCCCGTCGGTGATGTTGCTGGCAGCTGCCGAAGCCGCCGAACGCGGATGGATAGACGCCTCAGCAAAAGAACTTTACAGCGAAGCTATCACGGCATCGCTCGAACAGCATAACGTCGGCAGCGAAGCGAAAGATTACCTATCAACAGCGAAAGTGCTATACAACGAGAAGGGCACACAGGCATACCGCCTTGAACAAATCGGGATGCAGAAATGGTTTGCTTCGTTCTTTCAGGACGGCTTCGAGGCTTGGGCTGACTATCGGCGACTCGGCGTCCCGGCGCTCAAAGTCGGCAGCTCGGCAGCGGTAACGCAAATCCCGCGCCGCCGTATTTACGATGTCGAAGACTACGAAACGAACCGCGATAACTACGAATTTGCCATCAAAGAGCAAGGTCCCGACCTGCCCACGACACGGGTTTGGTGGGACGTGCAACCCTGACCTTAACACGCTTTTGTAAAATTTCTTAAGCAATTGCACCGTACTTTGATTTTTTTGACGTACTTTTGGCGCATCAAATCATAATTAATCGTAAAACCAGCAATGAACGAACAAATCAAACAAATTGCCGAGCGTTTGCGCGGACTGCGCGAGGCGCTGAATATCAGTATTGAAGAAATGGCTGACGCCTGCGGACTGACGCCGGATGCCTATCGCGAAACCGAAAGCGGTACGGTGGATATCTCCGTAAGTTTGCTCCACGAAATATCCCAGCGTTATAAAGTCGAGCTGACAGCCCTGATGTTTGGCGACGAGCCGACAATGAATTCCTATTTTATTACGCGAAAGGGGAAAGGCGTATCAGTAGAACGCACACACGTTTATAAATACCAGTCGCTTGCCGCCGGTTTCGCCCATCGCAAAGCCGACCCGTTTATGGTTACGGTGCATCCGAAACCCGACGACGCGCCAATATACCTCAATTCGCACGACGGACAGGAATATAATTATGTCGTCAGCGGCCGATTGCTTTTGCAAATAAACGGCAAAGACCTTATCCTCGAAGAAGGCGACAGCATATATTTCAATTCAGCCCTCCCGCACGGAATGAAAGCGCTCGACGGCAAGAATGTCAACTTCCTCGCCATAATATTATAAACTCATAACACAGAAATAACAATGTTGGATAAATTCTTAAAACAAACATCTTTCGTTTCGATGGACGATTTTCGTGAAAATTTTCATATCAACGTCCCCGAAAATTTCAATTTCGGCTACGATGTCGTTGACGCCTGGGCTGCCGCCGATCCCGACAAAAAAGCGCTCATCTGGACAAACGACCGCGGCGAACATATCGACTTCACCTTCGCCGACATCAAACAGCGCTCCGACCAGACAGCATCTTATTTCCAGTCGCTCGGCATCGGTAAAGGCGATATGGTGATGCTTATCCTGAAACGGCGCATCGAATTTTGGTATTCCATAACTGCACTCCATAAACTCGGATCCGTCGTGATCCCCGCCACCCATCTGCTGACAAAGAAAGACATCGTTTACCGCGCCAACGCAGCAAGCATCAAAGCCATAGTCTGCGTCGGCGAAGAACCTATACTGCAACACGTCCGCGACGCGATGCCCGAATCGCCAACCGTCAAACAGCTTATCTCTATCGGACCCGCCGTCCCCGAAGGATTTAGCGATTTTCAACGCGGCATAAGCGAAGCCAAACCCTTCGTCCGCCCCGCTAATGTGAACACCAACAGCGATATATCACTTATGTATTTCACTTCGGGCACTTCGGGACAGCCAAAAATGGTAACGCACGATTTCACTTACCCGCTCGGACATATCGTAACAGCAAGCTACTGGCATAACGTGAACGCCGACAGCCTCCACCTGACCATCGCCGATACAGGCTGGGGAAAAGCCGTCTGGGGTAAACTCTACGGACAGTGGATTGCGGGCGCCACCGTCTTTGTCTATGATCATGAGAAGTTTACGCCTGCCGATATGCTGCGTATGATTCAGGATTACCGCATCACGTCGCTCTGCGCCCCGCCGACCATCTTCCGCTTCCTTATCCGCGAAGACCTGACAAAATACGACCTGTCCAGCCTGCGCTACTGCACCATCGCAGGCGAAGCGCTCAACCCCGTCGTATTTGAGCAATTCTACAAACTGACGGGCATCAAACTGATGGAAGGATTCGGACAAACGGAAACGACACTGACCATACTCACCTTCCCGTGGATGGAGCCGAAACCCGGCTCAATGGGCGTCCCCAATCCGCAGTACGACGTTGACCTCATCCGTCCCGACGGCACCAAAGCCGAAGATGGCGAGCAAGGACAGATAGTCGTCCGCACTGACAGGAAAAAACCCGTTGGCTTGTTCAGCGAATACTATCGCGACCCCGAACTGACACGCGAAGCATGGCACGACGATATCTATTACACCGGCGACGTGGCATGGCGCGACGAAGACGGCTACTACTGGTTCGTAGGTCGAGCCGACGACGTCATCAAAAGTTCCGGCTACCGCATCGGTCCCTTCGAGGTCGAAAGTGCACTTATGACGCATCCCGCCGTAGTAGAATGTGCCGTTACAGGCGTCCCCGACGAGATACGCGGACAGGTAGTCAAAGCGACAATCGTGCTCGCCAAAGACTTCAAAAGCAAAGCCGGCGAATCGCTTATAAAAGAAATACAGGAACACGTCAAACAGGTAACGGCGCCATATAAATACCCGCGTATCATCGAATTTGTTGACGAGCTGCCCAAAACCATCAGCGGCAAAATCCGGCGCGTCGAAATACGCGAAAAAGACGACAGCGAAAACGGAAAATCGTAAAAACATTTGGCAGGGTAAAAAAAAACGCTTACCTTTGCCGCCGCAAATCGCAATGGCGAGATAGCTCAGCAGGTTAGAGCGCATGATTCATAATCATGAGGTCGCGAGTTCAATCCTCGCTCTCGCTACTTGATTATCAGAGGTTCACGAAACTGCACCAACATGGACACTGACATATTTGATGGATATACGGGTATCCGTTTGGGCGGCGGGCAGTCGGCGCATGATTTTCTGTTGCTGACGCTGCTTATAGTATTTGCCTTATTTTCACTTATTTTCGGTTATTATTATCCCCTTTTTGTCAAGATGTGGAACGATATGCTATCGCTCAAGGAGCGTCGCTCTCTGTTCGATACCGAAGTCAAGGGCAACGTCTTTTTTAACACTTTTATGCAGTTTCAGGCGATTTTTCTGATCACGATTTTCGCCTTTCTCGTTTACAGCCATTATATCGGCGTCAGCCAGCCCGACATTGGGACAGTTTTGTCCGGTTTTGCAGTAATATTCTGCATCACAGCTGTTTATTATTTTTTCAAGCAACTTATCTATCATATCTACGGACGCCTGTTCAACGATTCGGGCGAGTTTCGGCTCTGGTCGTCAAATTATTTTACAATTTTTTACATCTGGGAAGTGCTGATTTACATCCCGTGCTTATTGTTGATATTTGATTACCAATATATTACAGCCGCAATTATCATCTTCGCCGCGTCTTACATTTTGTTCAGGATAGCAGTAATTTACGTAACAATTCGCATATTTTATGATAAAAATGCAGGATTTTTATTTTTAAGTTCGTACCTTTGCGCCCAGGAAATTATACCTCCGTTGTTTTTATACGAAGGTTTGAAATATTTGCATAACATTATTCAGATTAGCACCTTATGGCACTGATTAAAAAGTTATTGGTTTCGCAACCAAAGCCCGCAACCGAGAAGTCGCCGTATTTCAACATTGCGGAAAAATATGGAGTAGAAATAGATTTTCGCCCTTTCATCAGGGTGGAGCCCCTGTCTGCCAGAGAGTTTCGGCAACAGCGGATATCTATTTTGGATTACACTGCCGTCATCTTCACCGCACGGACAGCGATAGACCATTTCTTCCACTTGAGTGAAGAGATGCGCGTGTCTATCCCCGAATCGATGAAGTATTTCTGTATGACAGAGGCTATTGCAGTCTATCTGCAAAAGTATATCGTCTATCGAAAGCGGAAAATCTTCTACGCCCAGACGGGCAAACCCGAAGATTTGGTTACGCTCATCGGCAAACATTCCAAAGAGAAGTACCTTATGCCAATGTCGGACGTGCATAAGGACGATTTGATAAATCTCCTGAATACGAAGAAGATACATTACACTACGACAGTGATGTATCGCACCGTGCCGAACGAGTTTGGCAAAGACGAGCAGTTCAACTACGATATGTTGCTGTTTTTCAGCCCTGCGGGAATAGCTTCGCTGATGAAGAACTTCCCCGATTTCAGGCAGAACGACATCAAAATAGGCTGTTTCGGACCTACTACCGCCAAGGCGGCATTAGACGCCGGACTGCGGCTCGACGTGGAGGCGCCGACGCCCGAAGCCCCGTCGATGACAGCCGCGCTCGAACTGTATTTCAAGCGGGAAACGGGCGAAAAGAAAAATGGAAAATAGACGGTTGACGCTGCGTCGCAACGAGCGGCTGTCGTTGAAACGTCAAATCGACAGGCTCTTTGCCGAAGGCTCGTCATTCGCTGCCTATCCTCTGCGCGTCGTGTTCCTGAGGGAGCCGAAAGCCGACCCGCTGTCAACCGTGGCGACGCTTATCAGCGTACCGAAGAAACGGCTCAAGCACGCCGTTGACCGCAACTATGTCAGGCGCAGGATACGCGAGTGTTACCGTCTTAACAAGCAGCCGCTGACCGACTTGCTGTCGAGCGGCGCGGAGATGATGCTCATCGCGTTCATCTATCTCGCTGCCGAACGGACGACAACGGCTGTCATCAGTAAAGCGATGGATAAAGCCATCCGGACGCTATGCGCTAAATTGGAATGAAACGTTTGATAGTCAAAATATTGCTGATGCCGATTTATTTTTATAAATACTGCATCTCGCCGTTGACGCCGGCGTCGTGCCGCTATACGCCGACCTGCTCGGAATATGCAGTGCAGGCGCTGACAAAACACGGTGCGCTCAAAGGGCTGTGGCTGACAGTTAAACGCATCAGCCGTTGCCATCCCTGGGGCGGGCGCGGCTACGACCCTGTACCTTGATATTGATATGATTTATTATGATATACATACGCATCAGCCGTCGCTCTATCCCGAAGTGAGGAGTATAGTTGCGGCTGATTATTCGGCAGAGCTGTCGCCAAATTTCTGCTATTCGGCGGCTATCCATCCTTGGCAATCGGACGAAAACCTGTCGTTTGAACGTATCCGCACGCTTGCGCAAGAGCCGAATGTCATTGCTATCGGCGAAACGGGTATGCACAAAGGGCGTGGAGCCGATATAGCATTACAGAAAATACTGTTTGAAGAGCATATATTGCTGGCGATGGAGTTGAATAAGCCATTGATAATCCACTGCGTAAACGCTTACGGCGACCTGTTCCGCATTAACAACCGGCACCGACCGACCGTCAAGCGCATCATACACGGCTTTCAGGGTCCGAAAATGCTTGCCGGACAGCTGATTAAGGAAGGCTTTTATCTGTCGTTCGGGATGCGTTTCAAATGGGATGCCGCCCAGCTTGCTTGGAGCGAAGACCGCCTGTTTGTCGAAACCGACGAGTCGTATCATGACATACGCAATATATACGCCTCAATAGCCTCTATCCTCTCTGTCGAGGAGTCCGTTCTGGTTGAGCGTATAGAAAAACGTATGGACGACTGGGGGCTTGCCGAGTTATTTCCCGTCCGACATTAGCGTTTCGGGGCAAAGATTGTCCTTCTCGATATCCTTGAAATAGCGGTAAGTGCCTACTTTCAGCTCTTCGCAGGCGGCTTCGTCGCATACGATGATGCCTTTCGGATGCAGTTGCAACGCGGTAATCGTCCACATCTGATTGACCGAGCCTTCGACAGCCTGTTGCAGGGCGCGCGCCTTGCTGTGCCCGTTTACTACTATCAGCACCTCTTTTGCGTCGAGCACCGTACCGATGCCTACCGTGAGAGCTGTGCGCGGCACCTGATTGACATCGCCACCGAAGAAACGCGAATTGGCGATGATAGTGTCCGTTGTCAGCGATTTGATGCGTGTGCGCGAGGCGAGCGACGAGCCGGGTTCGTTGAACGCTAAATGCCCGTCGGGACCGATGCCGCCGAGGAAGAGGTCTATCCCGCCAACCTTGACGATGGCGGCTTCGTAGGCTGCGCACTCGGCTTCGAGGTCGGGCGCGTTGCCGTTGAGGATATGCACATTCTCAGCCGCTATGTCGATGTGGTTGAAGAAGTTACTCCACATAAACGTGTAATAGCTTTCGGAATGTTCGCGCGGCAGCCCGACGTATTCGTCCATATTGAACGTTACGACGTTCTTGAACGAGACGACGCCCTGACGGTTCAGCTCGATCAGTTCCTTGTATGTTCCGAGCGGCGACGAGCCTGTCGGCAGACCGAGCACAAAGGGTTTGGCTGCCGTCGGAGCGGCTCGCCGTATCTTGGCAGCTATGTATGCAGCCGCCCATTTCGACAGCATTTCGTAGTTTTTTTCAATAATTAAGCGCATAATATTTTATTTTTAGATGTTAGACATAAGACAATAGACATAAGACTTTTAACTTTTAATTCTTAATTCTCAATTCTCAATTCGTAATTCTTCCGCCATCGCTTTCCCCAGCGCCACGCACCGCGCCAGCTTATCCGCGTTCATCGACGGTCGTTCTTCAAACGGCTCGCCGACGACTTTCCATTTCATCGTCTCGGCAAATGCCGTCAGCAGCCGTACTGCCGCGCCCGACCACATAAACGCCCCGAAATAGCCGAAGAGCCGGTTTTTCACCTCGCGCACCTCGATCTTTTGCAGCAGCGATGCGATTTCGGGAAACAGCTGTCCGCTGTATGTCGGGCTGCCGATTATCAGACCGCGATACTTGAATATGTCGCGCAGGACGTACGACGATTGGCTCTTGCTGACGTCGTGCATCGCTATATCGGCGATACCGTTGTCTGCCAGCGACTCGGCGACAGCTTCCGCCATCTGCTCAGTGAAGCCGTACATCGAACCGAAAGCAAGCGTTACGCCCGTCGCCCCTTCGTAGCGGCTCATACGGTCGTAGATCGCGACAGCCTGTTCGCGTTTAGAGCGCCAGACCGGTCCGTGCGTCGAACATATCATCCGTATATCCGCTCCGGCAAGTTTCTGCAACAGCTTCTGCACCGGATTGCCGTATTTGCCGACGATATTGGCGTAGTAGCGTATCATCTCGTCCCAGTCGGGCTGGATATGTTCGTCGGTGATATTGCCGTCGAGAGCGCCGTACATACCGAAGGCGTCGGCTGAAAACAGTATGCCGTCAGCCTCGTCGTGCGCTACCATCACTTCTGGCCAGTGCACCATCGGCGCCATATAGAACGTGAGGCGGTGCGTTCCCAGATCGAGCGTGTCGCCCTCCTTCACCTCATACAGCCCGCCGGCAATGTGGTGGCTGCTTTCCATCATACGGAAAGTCTGTTTGTTGCCCACAATCTGCACTTCGGGATAAACTCTGCGCAGCTGGTCGATGTTGCCCGAATGGTCGGGTTCGAGATGGTTGACGACTAAGTAGTCGAGCCGCCGACCCTGCAATGCCTCTTCGACCTTGCGCAGGAAAATGTCGGAGAAGGCGATGTCAACCGTGTCGATCAGCGCAGTCCGCTCGCCGACAATAAGATATGAATTGTACGAGACGCCCTTGGGCAGCTCCCACAGATTTTCAAACAGATTTTTGCGTCGGTCGTTGACGCCTACATAATATATATCATTAGCTATTTTCTTCATTTCTTTTGAGTTTTAGTTAGTTCCGGTTTGCGACGAAGCGCCCGTGCGACGAAATAAATTCCGGCAA
>JAISTS010000136.1 GCA_031272455.1 Tannerella sp.
AGGTAACAGAGCCTTTGACCCTGCATATCAGCGGCTTCACAGGCTATACCGGCAACGAAAATCCCGCAATCGACGAACCGCAAGTCTGGTCGTTTGGCAATACGCTGTATATCAGCACGTCGCAGCCTGCGCAGGTGCGGATATTTACGATGTCGGGACAACTTTATACCATTCACCAAGCCCCCGCCGGTGAATCGGAACTATCACTGAAACAAGGAATTTATGTAGTACTAATCGGAGAAAGGAGGTGGAAAGTCATAATAAATTAACAAATCTCATATATCTGCAAAACTTTTTAACGTACGAGAGCGAACTTGACCGGGGAATGAGTTCGCTCTCTTTTTTTATCCGAAAAAAAGAAAATAATTTTTAACACGTACAATTTTTGCCGCGATGCAGCGTTTTATGATAAAAGAGCATCAATAAGAAAAAGAACATAAAACAGTTTGAAGATGAAACCTTTGTTATTATCTTTCTTTGCGGTAATCCTGTGCTACTCGCTCTTCTTCGAGAAGGACGACATCAGCAACCATGTTGACGACACGAACTTCACCATCCAGTCGAAGCCGTCGGAGAGTCTGCTGCATCCCGACTCTGCCACGTTCTACGCCGTGATGACCGAGCCGAAGTAAAGCCGCCCGCACATAACCGCCATGTAAAACTCGTCCCACGAAAAACAGCTGAATACCAGTGCATTACAACGGGGGAGAGCAGGGCAGGGGAGTGTTCCCCAAAGCCGCAAGCTCGTTGTATGACGGGATTTCTTCCAGATACGCATAACTCTCATCCGCATAATTCATCCGACAGGCATAATGCTCAAGCCCGTTGCTGACAATCAGGCATCCGACGTTCAGCCGCAGGTTGTAACGCGCAATCTGCTCAAACACGTCCTGAGTGATGCGAACCGACGGCGCCTTGTATTCGACTATGGCTACAGGCTGCAGGAACTGATCATAAACCACTGTGTCGCAACGTTTTGCAAGACCGTTAAGCGTGATGCTCACCTCGTTAGCCATCAGCTGCGCGGGATAATGCTTCTCGACGGTCAGGTAATTGACGAAATTTTGCCGCACCCACTCTTCGGGAGTGAGGGCAACTTTTTTTCGGCGTAACTTATCGAAAATGAGACATTTCCCATTTTTGTTAGTAATTTTCGGAGAGAAAGATGGCAGATTTAACGAAACCATTTCTTATATTTGCTCAATTATTTTTCAAAGGTAAGTGATTTTTGACAGATAAAAAAATTTTTTGACAAAGAAAACGCGATGGCAAAAGAAAATCATACATACGAAGGCATCTGCGCGGCTGTGAAAGCGCATAATTTTCAACCCGTCTATGTGTTGATGGGCGAGGAACCGTATTTTATAGACCGAATTACGGACTTGCTGATCGACAATGTTTTAACCGAAGACGAGCGAGTGTTTAACCAGGTGATAATGTACGGCGCCGACATCAAGGTGAACGATATTATCGACTCGGCGCGGCAATATCCGTCGATGATGGCAAACCGCCGGTTGGTCGTCGTCCGCGAGGCGCAGTTGGTGAGAAATATCGAGCTGTTGGAAAGCTATGTCAAAAAGCCACTCGAATCCACTGTGCTGGTAATCAATTACAAATACAAGAAACTTGACCGTCGCAAATCGTTCGCACAGGCGGTCGAAAAAAACGGCGTCCTCTTCGATTCCGAAAAGATTGCCGAATACATTGTACCGCGTTTCATAACTAAAGCGCTTAAAGACAGGAATATAGGCGCAGACCAAAAAACCATCTCTATGCTGGCTGACTTTATCGGTAACGATCTGAGTACGCTGTACCGCGAGCTGGATAAACTGAATGTCTATCTGTCGAACAAATCGTTAACTCGCCTGACGCCCGAAATCGTCGAGCAAAGCGTCGGCGTCAGCAAAGAATACAATAATTTCGAGCTTATAAGCGCCATCGCCGCAAAAAACGTGCTGAAAGCGAACAAAATCATCCGAAATTTCATCCAAAATCCGAAAGAACACCCGCTACAACCCACTCTGGCGACGCTTTTCAACTATTTTTCCAACCTCTTTATCTGTCTCTACGAACCGGCGTGCTGGAGCGGGGACAGACCGTCAGAAAGCGGGATAATGCAGCTGTTTGGTTTTCGTTATTCCATCCAAGCGTCTGATTATCTGGCAGGTATGCGGGGATATACTAAAGGGAAAGTGTTCGCCATTATACGTGAAATTCGACTTGCCGATGCGCGCTCCAAAGGCTTCGGTATGGGCGCAGGCACTCAGCAGGACGAAAGCGATATCCTGAAAGAATTGCTGTACAAAATCCTACACTGACAGAAATATCGCAGTATTTACGCGCTTGCCAATTTGACAGGCGTGATTTACTTTCGTGAACAAATGAATATTTATGCACTATACCGGTATGTCTAAAACACAGCGTTATTACGATTGTTTGCTTTACGGTCGTAAATTTACAGACGTAATTATGCTGGTAAAACAACCGTTAAACGCACAATCGTAAACATAGACATTTGTAATAATAGGGGAGTAAACGGAATTTTTTAAATAAGATAAAATGAGTAATATCAGACAGTTAACTACCTGTTTTCGCAGCGTTACTTTAAACAGATTTTTTACAATGGGAAACATTACGCTTCACAGCCGATTCACGGCATATTTATTGTTAAGTTAACTACACTAAAACCAGTAAATTAATCGTAAATTATAAAGTATTACTTTAAGTATTTTACGGCTGTAAATCGAAATTTCGTTCCGTTCTGTTTACGATTGTAATTTACGACCATTCACATTTGTAAAAATATTTTTTTACGAAAATATTTTGCAGATTGAAAATCTTGTTTTACATTTGTAATTTCTTTCTGTATATGAATTTTACCGACATTTTGGCAGACATTTTAAATAATATAAGGCTATGGAAGATAAGATATTACAGATAATGGAGTACGCAAAGATGAACTCCGGACAGTTTGCTCATGCTATCGGCGTGAGTCAGGGCGCTATGTCGAACTACGTAAATAAGGGCAGAACGCCGAGTGGCGAGGTTCTGGTTAGCATTTTGAATAATTTTCCGGATATCAATCCCGACTGGCTGATGCTCGGAAAAGGTGAGATGCTGCGCAAAACAGGCGCACCATCCCCCGCACCAAGACCTACAGATGGGACTTACGATTTATTCTCCGCACCATCTGCGCCAGTCGTGAAGCCCGAAATTCCGACCGAAGGCACGAAAACGCACGAATTTCGCAAGGAAATCGATGTTAAAACGACTGTAAACAGCGTTCAACCGATTGTACAAGAGATTGTTACGCCACGAGAAACTCCGACGCGAAAAATCGACCGAATAATGGTGTTTTACTCAAATCAGACCCACGAGAGCTTCGTTCCGGAGAAATAACGCAATTTGTGCGTTGAATAAATTTTGTTTGCTGATAACGGAAATTATGCTTACCTTTGCCGCCGCAAAACGACAAGGGTTCCGTAGCTCAGTTGGATAGAGCAACAGCCTTCTAAGCTGTGGGTCGAGCGTTCGAATCGCTCCGGAATCACTACCCCGCCATCAATCACTTTTTCAGTATTTTAGCCGTATAGATTTTGTTTCCGTAGCTCAAACGGACGATATATGCGCCGCTTTTCAGCGACGATACGTCAAGGCTGCCCGAACGAAGCTGCGCCGTGAGGACAAGTCGTCCCGACAGATCGTAAACTGTCGCCGTTCCGTCAGTTAAGTTGCTGTAAATCACATCGCCGGCAGGATTTGGATATATCTCAAACCGCAAGGGCGCAATCTCCGCATTATCAACATTCGGCGCAGAATGGGCAGCAATAAATCGCCCGATTTCTTCAACATAATCCATACAATCGCCGCTCTCCTTGCGGAAAAAATAACTGTGCTGAGCGCCGGTTATCTTATAGTGTATCACTTCGTTATCCGTATTCGGGTAAGTAGTCTTCTCAACCGTTTTGCCGTTCGACGAAGGGTAATTCGCAACGGTTTCGCTTGTCGGAGCGCCCGCCCCGTTCACCCGCACCCAGTATTGCACCACCGAATCAAGAGGCTCGCCAAGCGTTACTTTCTGTCCGCTGACGGTATGTGAACCGGTGTAAGGCACCACTTCGTCGTCCACACTGTGGAATATACACATCGGAGTAGCTATCGGATGGTCTTTACCTTTGATATTCAAGCCCATAGTGCCAACAATATCGACTATCCCCGCCACCTTGACCGGCTGAAACATAGCGTACTGATACGACATAAACCCGCCCATCGACGTGCCGACAAGGAAAATATTGTCCGTCGCTATGGAAAAATCCTGAATGGTACGCCAAATAATTTCGCCTATAAATGCCACATCATCAATGTTTTTGGCGTTAAGTTCCTTATCAAACAGCGCAGTTTTGACCCGCAGACCGCAAGCCCAAACTGCATCGAGTTTGATGCCCAAAATCGTGGCTAATGCATTAACCGACACGTCCTGTTCGGGCAAAGCCTGCGGCGCAATTATCACATAATTAAGCGAATCGGCGATGGTCTGAATTTTATAATCGTCGAAAAACACGTCCATCGAGCTGTTGAAACCGTGAATAGCCACTATCACGCCGGAATACTTGGGCGTCAACAGGTTTGCCGGATACGTTTGGCTTGGCGCATATAGCAGATACTCGCGCTGGTAATTGCCAAACAAGATTGTCTTTTTTTCCGGATTTTGCGCCCACAGCGATATGGCTGTGAACAGCAACAGAGCGCGAACGAAAAATTTAAATGCAGTATTCATTGTTTTCTGATTTATATTTAACTTACTGTCAAGTGATTACTGATTATTTTGTTTACGAGAATATTCCCCGCAAAATCCACATTATAGATGATATACCATGTCGTACTTCTGTTTCGCAAATAGGCATATACTTTATCGCCATATTGCTTATGCGTTTCGTATGTCGCAGAAGCGTGATAGGACAAACTGTCGAGGCTATCGCATACATCAATTATACTTGAAACGTAGTCGAGACAGAAGTCTTGTGTCAAGGCAAATTTTTCCCAGTGAAGCAAACCATCAAGAATGTTATCGAGGTCATTATCAGCTTGTTCACTATAGAATACCATGTAATTCGCAAAACTTATTGACCTTGATAACTGCTCGACGCCTGAACTCTTCACTTGTCATATATCCGTCAGGAACTGCATTTTCAGTCGTCATATAATCGAATCTGACGCCAGTCTGATACTGGCGGAGTTCCTTGAGCAACTTCCTTCCGTTCGCTGTCGTATCATCCAAATATACTGTATGTTCCATTGTTCTGAAATTTAAGCGTTTATAATACTGTTGCAAAAATAGTCAATTCTCTTGAAACACGCAAGAATTTTATTATTTTTCTGCAAATTCGGTTTATGACATCTCGCACCCCTC
The DNA here is from genome assembly GCA_031272455.1 of Tannerella sp. Classification (GTDB taxonomy): domain Bacteria; phylum Bacteroidota; class Bacteroidia; order Bacteroidales; family Tannerellaceae; genus Tannerella. The sequence goes on from JAISTS010000136.1 coordinate 5,411, forward strand.
GCAAATCGAAGCAACTAAATTCCTGTCGCCGAATGCGTTATTGACGCGGGCTACGTTGACCCAGAATTTGCCGTCGTGCAACCACGTAAGCGGGAAAGCGGCTTTCATACGCGGATAAGGATGCGTCCATTCGTCGCCTGCAACTTCGTATTCGGGATGTGGCGCATTTTTCAGCACATTATCCTCTTTTGAAGCGGCGCCATCTTCTATCTCTTTGATTTCCTCGCGAATACATTCCATCACTTCAACAAAACGGTCTAATTCCGCCTTGCTTTCGCTCTCGGTCGGCTCGACCATCAGCGTACCGTGCACAGGGAACGACAGCGTAGGCGCGTGATAACCGAAGTCGATCAGACGTTTAGCTATATCGTTCTCGTCAACGCCCGTTTGGTCTTTAAACGTGCGACATTCGAGAATAAGTTCGTGTCCGACACGCCCGTTCACGCCCGTATAAACCACGCCGTAAGCCTCTTTAAGTTTTGCAGCTAAATAGTTGGCGTTCAGAATAGCAATTTTTGTAGCTTCGGTCAATCCTTCGGCGCCCAACATACGGATATATGCGTAGGTTATCGGGAGTATGCCCGCGCTGCCGTAAGGAGCTGCCGCAACGGTATTTACGGCATTGCCAAACGCGACGGGATGAGCAGGCAGGAAGGGCACGAGATGCGCTGCAACGCATACCGGACCAACGCCCGGACCGCCGCCGCCGTGAGGCGAAGCAAACGTCTTGTGCAGGTTCAGATGGCACACATCAGCCCCGATAGCGCCCGGATTGGTCAGCCCGACCTGCGCGTTCATATTGGCGCCGTCCATATACAGCTGTCCGCCGCAGGAATGAACAATCGCCGCCATTTCGCGAATGTCGGTCTCGAAAATGCCGTGAGTCGAAGGATATGTTATCATACAGGCAGCCAGACTGTTACGGTTCTCTTCTGCTTTTTTGCGGAAATCAGCGAGATCGATATTTCCGTTTTCGTCGCAAAGCACTGTAACAGTGGTGTATCCGCACTGTATGGCGCTTGCCGGATTTGTGCCGTGCGCCGAAGCAGGCAGCAGAACGATGTTGCGATGTCCTTCGCCGATGCTTTCGAGATAGGAACGGATAATGCGCAGACCAGTATATTCGCCTGCCGCGCCCGAATTGGGTTGCAGACTGACGCCGTTAAGTCCCGTAATTTCAATCAGATAGTCGCACAGGTTTTCAATCATTTCCGTATATCCGGCAACCTGATCGGCAGGCGCATAAGGATGTATATTCTGAAATTCAGGACGGCTCAAGGGTAGCATTTCGGAGGCGGCATTCAGTTTCATCGTACACGAGCCGAGCGAAATCATCGAATGTGCCAGCGAGACATCGCGCCTCTCAAGCCGTTTGATATAACGCATTAACTCCGTCTCTGTGTGATACTTACGGAATATCTCCTGCTGCATAAAGTCCGTTGTACGGGCGAAACTGCGGTCGAACCATGTCCGTCGCACGACCTCGTACTTCAGCTGATAATCTTTGCCCGCCGCGCCGGAGAATATATATAATAATGTACCGATGTCGGCGATGTCGGTTGTCTCGTCGAGGCTGACGCCAATCATCCCGCTTGCATAATAGCGCAGGTTGACGCCACATTCGAGGGCGATTTCGCGGACGGCATCTGCCGAGACATTAGTCGGAAGTTCAAGCCTGAGCGTATCGAAATAATTGTCGTTCAACTGCTTATATCCGAGTTTTGCAAGTTCGGCAGCCAGAAATCCGGCAAACGAATGGATACGCAGAGCGATGTCGCGCAAGCCGTCGGGACCGTGATAAACGGCATAAAAGCCAGCCATAGTAGCCAGCAAAGCCTGAGCTGTGCATATATTCGAGGTTGCTTTTTCGCGTTTGATATGCTGTTCGCGCGTCTGAAGCGCAAGGCGGTAGGCAGGATGACCGTAAGCATCGACCGACAGCCCGATGATACGTCCGGGGATATTGCGTTTATATTCCTCTTTTACAGCGAAATAAGCTGCAGAAGGACCACCGTAGAACATCGGTATCCCGAAACGCTGACTGCTGCCAAACACAACATCGGCGCCCCATTCGGCTGGCGGTGTCAACAACGTAAGACTCAACAGGTCGGCAGCTACGGCAACACGGGCGCCGTGAGTATTTGCGTCGCGTACAAAATCTTTGTAATCAAGCACTTCTCCGCCGCCATCGGGATACTGAACTATCGCGCCAAACACTTTTCCGTCGAATTTGAAGCGGCGATAGTCGTCAACAACCACTTCGATACCTTGCGGCGCCATACGTGTTCTTATGACGGCAAGCGTTGACGGGAGCACGTATTCATCGACAAAAAGCACATTTGCACCGGCGGCGACCTGTTCGCGGTTGCGGGTGGCATACAGCATCGTCGCTGCTTCGGCAGCCGCTGTTGCTTCGTCGAGTAACGAACAGTTAGCCAGCGCCATACCTGTCAATTCGCAAACGACGGTCTGAAAATTAAACAGCGCTTCGAGCCTGCCCTGCGACACTTCAGCCTGATAAGGCGTGTAGGAGGTGTACCAAGCCGGATTTTCAAAAACGTTACGCTGGATGGGCGCAGGACAAACGGTGTCGTACCATCCCATACCTATATATGATGTAAATGCTTTATTTTCAGATGCTAATGCGGCAATATGCTCGGCAAATTCGCGTTCGGTCATCGGCTCCGGCAGATTGAGCGGTCGTTTCAGGCGTATGTCCTGCGGGATGGTTTGCGCGATGAGTTCGTCAAGCGAAGCGGCGCCGACGGCTTGCAGCATCGACGGCAGGTCTTCGGGAGCAATGCCGATATGGCGTAAAGAAAATTTTGTTGTATCCATAAATTATTGATTTTGACTTAATTACTAAAAAAACGGGTTATGTATTTTCTCGTGATAGACGGTCGTCGATGGACCGTGTCCCGAATAGACAATCGTTTCGTCGGGCAGCGACAGTATTTTCTCGCGTATCACAGTAACGAGCAGCTCGTAGTTGCCGCCCCACAAATCCGTGCGCCCGATGCTTTCGCGGAAAAGTGCATCGCCGATCACGATGAATCCGTCTTTTCGGCTGTAATATGCGAGGCTGCCGGGCGAATGTCCGGGAACGAGAATGGTTGTCAACTCCGAATCGCCGAAACGTATCTGCTCGTTGCCCGTAAGAAACTTTGTTACAGGCACTTCCTTTATCGGCAGGCGCAATTTCATCAGTTTCATCTGCTCCTTGACAGGCGGGATAAACTCGATCTCGTTGCGGTGGGCTTCAGGCTGCAAACCGTAGGTTGTGCTCGCAAAAGCGTTTCCGACAATATGGTCGAAATGCAGATGGGTACACAACAAACGCTTAACTTTCAGGTCGTTAGTTCTCACAAACTCGGACAGCATCCGTTCTTCGGGCGTTGTCGCGCATCCGCAGTCTATCAGCACCGCCTCTTTCGTCTCGTCGTAGAGAAGGTAGGTGTTAACGACTACGGGGTTAAATTCAAATGTCTTGACTGTTATCATAATTGTAAATATATCACTTTCTTTTCTTTAAAATATTCTTCCGTAAAATAGTCCGACAGGCTGATGTATGAACAGCGTTTGCCGAAAGGAGCAATCTCGCCCTGCACGTTGCCGCCTTTGAGACAGATCAGTCCGTTAGGCAAGGCGTTATGTTGCTCATTACCAATATTTTTGCGTACGAGCTTCGCCAAATCGGGCAGTGGCATCACGGCGCGACTTACGATGAAATCGTACTTTCCGCGTTCGTCTTCGATGCGACGGTGGCTCGCTGTCAGATTGTCGAGCGCCAGTGCGTCGGCAACAGCCTGTACCACCTTGATTTTCTTGCCCGTACCATCAATCAGATGAAACCTGACTTCGGGAAACAAAATCGCCAGCGGGATGCCCGGAAAGCCGCCGCCTGTCCCGACATCCATCACCGATGAATTGGCGCTAAAACGCAACATTTTCTCGATTCCGAGCGAATGTAGCACGTGATGAACGTACAGATTTTCAATGTCTTTACGCGAAATCACGTTTATCCGCGCGTTCCATTCGGCATAGAGGGCTTCGAGCGCCTCGAAACGACTCATCTGCTGCTCGGTCAGCGTCGGATAATATCGACGAATGGCGTCCATCAGCGTAACGCTATTTTTGAGATAACACTCTCAGGACGAAGCAGATGCCGCACTTTTTCAAAAGGCACCATTACCGAAATCGCTCCGTAAGCATAAGGCGCTATCTCGTACTCATTATAAATGTATGTAATTCCCTCGTTATCAACGTAAAAATTCTTATTCGGGCGGATTTCCGAAAGGTCGAAAAAGTCCGTTTCGCCGGGCGTTGACTCGGTGTCGGCATTATGACTTTCGAGCAGTTGCTCAACGATAATCCGCGCAAGCTCGTCGTGATAATCGTCGATGAAAACGTCGTTTTCTTCAATCTGGCTGCCTGTCGCAGCGTCGAATACGGCGCCGAGAAAAAACGAACCGCCGTGAGCCGCTCCAAATGTATAGCTATATCGCTGAAACACAACGCTTATGATGCCGTCACTGTTATACTTCACCGCGTTGCCGAGAAACGTTTCGCTCGTCGATTCGGAATAGTCCATATCCTCGTAAGCTTCATGATTTTCAGCCCATTCCTCGGCGTGAACCATAAAATGGTCGTCCGTAAACTCACGGGCGGCATTCTGCGGAGTCAAAGTCGCGTATTCTTCGCCGAAAAACGACGAAACGAACTGAACCTTGAGATTGTCGAGCGTAGCGGAATTTTCAGCCGAAACGGGATAGACGAAAGTGAATTTCAGCGTGTTGTACGTCGTGTCAACATTAATAATAAAGTGCATCGTCGTATCAACCGCAATCGAGTCGAAAGCGATACGGTTTGCGGTCGGTTGACCGGAACCTCCTGAACAACAAAACATTGCTGCAATCAAAGAGCCTGCAAACGCCGCTCTGAACATAAAAAGTATCTTTCTCATTCCATTGAATTTTTAAAACACGGTGCAAAAATAGTTGTTTTTATCCGTTGTATCAAAACGAAGAAAAATAAAAAAAATTAATTAATTCTTACCGCCTTTATTATCAGAAATTTAACAAATGAATTTTTTTCTGCTGAAAGGCGAGAAAATATTTTTTTGAAATTTTTTTGCCCATCAAGCATTGTCGGTTGCTAAAAAAGCAGTAATTTAGCGTGATTTTTTAAGAACAAATAAACAGGTAATAATTTTTTAAAAATAATAAATGACTGAACAAGACAGGATTATTCCGGTGAATATTGACGACGTGATGAAAACGGCATATATCGATTATTCGATGTCGGTCATCGTGTCGCGAGCCCTCCCCGATGTCAGGGACGGATTTAAACCGGTACACAGACGTGTGTTATTCGGAATGAACGAGTTAGGTAACACTTCCGATAAACCTTACAAGAAATCCGCCAGAATTGTCGGCGAGGTTTTAGGTAAATATCATCCGCATGGCGACTCATCGGTTTACGGCGCAATGGTACGCATGGCGCAGAACTGGTCGCTCCGCTATATGCTCGTTGACGGGCAGGGCAATTTCGGCTCTGTTGACGGCGACAGCCCCGCTGCAATGCGATACACCGAGGCGCGGCTGAGCAAGATGGCGGAAGATATGCTGATCGACATTGATAAAGATACGGTCGATTTCCAGCTGAATTTCGACGATTCGCTGAAAGAACCGTCGGTACTGCCGACAAGGCTGCCCAACCTGCTGATTAACGGCGCTTCGGGTATAGCTGTCGGTATGGCTACAAATATGGCTCCGCACAATATCGGCGAAGTCATCGATGCCTGTGCCGCATTCATCGACGCCAAAGGCGAAATCACCATCGACGAGCTTATACATTATATAAAAGCGCCCGATTTCCCGACAGGCGCAACCATTTACGGCTATGCCGGAGTGAAAGAAGCGTTCGAGACAGGACGCGGACGCATTATGATACGAGGAAATGCCGAAATCGAAACGGAAAGTACGCACGAAAAAATCGTCATCACCGCTATCCCGTATATGGTCAACAAAAAACTGCTGATCGAATCCATCGCCGACTTGGTGAACGAGAAACGGCTCGAAGGCATCAGCAATGTCAACGACGAATCAGACCGTCGCGGAATGCGTATCGTGGTGGATGTCAAGCGCGAAGCCAATGCAAACGTCGTGCTCAACAAACTCTACAAAATGACGGCGCTACAGTCGTCGTTCAGCGTCAACAATATCGCGCTCGTCAACGGGCGTCCTAAATTACTGAATATCTACGACTTGATTTCGCTCTTCGTCGAACATCGCAAAGACGTGGTAACGCGCCGTACGAAATTTGAGCTGCGCAAAGCCGAAGAACGTCTCCATATTCTCGAAGGACTGATCATAGCTTCCGACAATATCGACGAAGTCATCGCGATAATCCGCGCGTCGAGCAATCCGCAGGAAGCTATCGAACGGCTGATGGAACGCTTCTCGCTGTCGGAAGTGCAGTCGCGAGCCATCGTCGAGATGCGCCTGCGCCAGCTGACCGGACTTGAACAGTCGAAGCTCCGCGCCGAGTATGAAGAGACGGAAAAGACCATCGCTCACTTGAAGGAAATACTTGAAAATGAAGATATTCTGATGGGCGTCATCAAAGATGAACTGGTAGAAGTCAAAGCAAAATACGGCGACCCGCGCCGGACAGAAATCGTTTACGCCTCCGAAGAAATGAATCCCGAAGACTTTTACGCTGATGATGAGATGATTATCACCATTTCGCATCTGGGATACATCAAACGGACGCCATTGAGCGAGTTCCGCGCACAGGGACGTGGCGGGGTAGGGGCAAAAGGCTCCGAAACGCGCGATGAGGACTTTGTCGAGTACATTTATCCCGCTTCGATGCACGCCACTATCCTGTTCTTCACCGCTAAAGGACGCTGTTTCTGGAAAAAAGTATATGAAATTCCCGAAGGAGCGAAAAATTCAAAAGGTCGTGCCATACAAAACCTGCTGAATATCGATGCAGATGACAGCGTGAACGCCTTTATCCGCGTCAAAAACCTGACTAACGACACCGATTTCATCAATTCGCACTACCTGCTGTTCTGCACCAAACGCGGCGTAATCAAGAAAACCCTGCTCGAAGCCTACTCGCGTCCGCGTCAGAACGGCGTCAACGCCATCACCCTGCACGAAGACGACGGGCTGATACAGGTGCGAATGACTAACGGCAACAACGAAGTGCTGATAGCCAATCGCAACGGTCGCGCAATACGTTTCCACGAAAGCAAAGTGCGCGTGATGGGACGAACAGCCGCCGGAGTGCGCGGAATGATGCTCGACGGCGCCGACGACGAAGCAATCGGAATGGTCTGTATCAAGGACATCGAAAACGAAACCATCCTCGTCGTATCCGAAAAAGGCTACGGAAAACGCTCGAAGATTGACACTTACCGCATCACCAACCGAGGCGGCAAGGGCGTCAAGACCATCAACGTTACCGAAAAAACAGGCAAACTCGTGGGTATCAAGTCCGTAACCGAAGAAAACGACGTGATGATAATCAACAAATCGGGTATCACTATCCGCGTGAAAGTGTCGGATTTGCACGTCATCGGTCGCGCCGCACAGGGCGTCCGCCTGATTAATCTCGAAAAACGTAACGATGAAATCGCATCCGTCTGCAAAGTGATGTCCGAAAAAGAAGAGGACGAAATCACCGGCAACGATGATAACGACGACAGCGAAGGCATTAAACCAAATGAGATTCAAATAGTCGAAATGGATGACGACACCGACAACGAATCGGTCGAAGACTATGAGACTGACGACGAAAGTGTTGAATAATAATTAATTAAATAATAAATGAGTATTAATTTCAAATTCTTTAACAAATGAAAAATGTATTATTGATTATCGGTTTGAGTTTGGTAACAGTCGCCGCTTTCGGTCAGAAAAAAGCAGTGAAAGATGCCATGCGCCTTGCAAAAGACGCCAAGCCCAACTACAACGAAGCCAGAGCCTTGATAAAAGGCGCGCTGGACAACCCCGAAACGAAAGGCGATGCCGAAACATGGTTCTCGGCAGGCGAAATCGAAGACGCTCAGTTCACAGCCGAAAACACCAAAGCAATGCTCGGTCAACAGCCGAACGAGCCGGTTATGTACGATGCGTTGGCAAACAGCCTCCCTTACTATCTCGAAGCTTACAAACTCGACCAGCTTCCCGATGCCAAAGGGAAAGTGAAACCCCGGTATCAGAAAAAAATCCAGGGTACGCTCGGCGCTAACCACATTTATTACCTGAATGGAGGCGCTTACTATTTCGACAAACAAGACTATCCGAAAGCCTGCAATTTCTTCGAGCAATACCTCGAAATCTCCGACTATCCGGCTTTCAAGGACTTGCAGTTTGCGCAACGTGATTCAAACTACATGATAGTGCAATTCTATCTTGCAGTAGCATCAACACAGCTTGACAACAAGGACGTAGCCATCAAAAATCTTGTTCGCGCTAAAGATACTCCGTATCGTCAACACGATGTGTATCAGTATCTTTGCTACGAATATCTGACAAATGGCGACACGGCTACTTACGAGAAAACCCTCGAAGAAGGAATGAAAGTATTTCCCGATTCAAGCTATTATCTGCTGAACCTTATCGCGCTCTATCTCGGAAGCGACCGCGAAGAAAAGGCTGTTCAGTACCTTAACACCGCCATTGCCCAAGACCCGAATAATTCTGACCTCTATCAGGCTCTGGGCAGCGTTTACGAACAGCGGAAAGAACTCGACAAAGCTGAAGCAAACTTTATTAAATCGCTCGACCTTGCTCCCGAAAGCCCGGTTGCTCTGACTAATGTCGGACGTATCTATTACAATCAGGCAGTCAACAAGTTAGGCGATGCAAACCTGATTACCGATCAGGCGCTCTATACCAAAGAAAAAGATGCGGCGATGGATATGTTCAAAAAAGCTCTGCCGTATTTCAAGAAAGCTTTCGACATCAAGCCCGACGACCCCGAACGCGACGTGCTTGTAGCTCTGCGTGGTATCTACTACAACTTGAATATGAGCAAAGAGTTTGATGAAATCGACGCATTAATGAATAAATGACCAAAGAAGCATGCAACAGGCATGTTAAATGCAAAGGTCCATCGTATGATGGAAAAGAAAGCTCTCTGCGTGATGCAGGGGGCTTTTTATTTTAATTGCCACTATCAGTAATTTAACATAATAGTAATTATGATGAAAATGGAATTGAGCTGTCGTTCTTGCAGTAATTCCGAATTTTCCTTACCTTTGCCGTCAAAATAACGAACCGAAAATGAAAAAAATCATATCTCTTCTAATGCTGATGGCGCTGTTTGCCGCCTGCAAAAATCAGCCTACGGACAATGGCGTTTATTATGTCAAAGTTGTAAGCGTTGTTGACGGCGACACATTTCACGGGCTGACTTCCGACGGTAAAGACGTGAAATTCAGGATTTACGGCATCGACGCGCCGGAGAAAAAACAGGCTTACGGGCAGCAATCAACCCAACATCTGTCGAACCTTATCCTCAACCGCAGGGTCAAGATAAAAGTGCAGACCAAGAGCGACCGCTACGGACGCCCCGTTGTGTGGGTCTATACGCCTGACGGACACGACGTTACAGCCGAAATGCTCCGAGCAGGTATGGCTTGGCATTACAGCAAATACGATTCGACTGCCGAATACGCTGAATTAGAGCGTGATGCACGAAAATCGCGCACCGGACTCTGGCGCGACCGCAATCCCGTAGCTCCATGGAATTTCAAGAGCAGGCAGCGGTAACCCGCCCTACCCTATTTCCGCCCCAAAACAGCTCCGATAGCCAGCAGTACACCGAGTACGATGCTCAACAGCGCGGCGAAAAGTACCTGAAACTCAACGGGTAACAGGAAAGTAATCGTGTGCGCCGGAAACCAGAAAAACGGTATAGTCTTCTTGAAAACGAAGCCCCACAGCACCTTCCAGTTGAGAGTAGAAAGCAACTCGCCAAACGGCAAGGGCGTGATAAGCGCCTTCAGCTTTCCGCCGTTGTTAAGTATGTGAGCGTCAGTGATTTTGTGGATGGTCATAAAGACCGGCGCAAACGATGTGTTCATCAGCACACTTATGCCGAACGCACCGAGCGCTTTTTGCCACGTCAAACCGCCCTGCATAGCAGCAACGGCTCCGTCAACTCCCAGATATTCAACGACTGCAGGCGCTCCGCCCGAAAACACTTTCATCGCGATAGCGATCCAGATGCCGAGCAGCCCCCAAACGATGGCACGCGGCAAGGCGCCAAATCCGGCAGTGGTGTAACTGCCTGTCTTAATGCGCAATCCAAGCATTTCGCCGGCTGTCGCCAGAATACCGAACTTCAAAAACGCCATGATATAAGCATGGGCGGCATTGAACGATTTATACCATTCGTACAGATCCGGAAAGACGAAAAACGGTACGAAAATGGCAAGCATTACAAGAATAAAAAGCAAATCTCCTTTTTTCATTTAAATTATGGTTAAATAGTTGGTTTATATCGGAATAACAAGCAGAGGCGTATTGCCGTGAAAAATCATTCGGTGGGCTATACTCGGATTGAAAATGCGCATAATGGCGCTGCGGCGGCGAGTACTGAAAGCAATGACATCTATCTTGTTGACTGCCACAAACTTGTCTATCGCTTCGAGCAGGTCGCCGTCGGGCGTTACCGAGAACGTGATGTTCAGCGCGGGATAGTGTTTTTTCAGGTATTCGCTAAAGCCCGTCAGACGAATTTCGTTCCATTCGTTACGGCTTGTTGATATGTTAAAGAGCTGTATTTCAATGTCTTTTATGTAATTTTTCAATATTTTCGTCAGTCGCTCAAAAGCTGTCATATCTTCGGGACGAAACGAGGTGGCAAACGCAAGACGGCGTATCTTGCCGGGGTCACTGAAACCGATATGCTCAGGTATCGTCAGCAGCGGCGTGTTGGTCTGCTCGATGATTTCGGCAGTTATGCTGCCAATCAGCTCGGCGGTTTTCTGTTGAGTGCCACGTGTGCCCATCACTATCATAATCGGCTGAATTTCTTTGACATACTTCAGGATTTCTTCTTCCGGCAGCCCCTCACGAAATTCGTGTCCGTACTTTACTGCAGGCAGTTCACCCTGACCGATCTTGTTGTCCAGCACCCCGCAGAGCTTACTCATCGCTTCTTTTACTTGCCTGTAAACCACATGGATAGACTCTTCTTCGAGCTTTTTGTCTATCTCGTTGTTCAGGTATGGAAAAATCGACGGGATGAAAGTGTTGTAATAGACGTGCAGCAAAGCGACATCGGCGCCTGTCGAATGGGCATAATTGAAACCTAACTCGCAGGCTTTGAGCGAGTAATCGGAAAAATCCACCGGTATAAGCACTGTCAGACGCTCTTTTTTCATCGTCGTAATTTATTGATTAAGAAGCCTTTTCTGCACAATCGAGAAACTGCATCGCGCGTTCGAGAATGGCTGTGTCGCTCAAGACGACAATGCCTCCTCCGGGACCCGGCTCGATATGCAGCCCGCAGCTATGCCAGTCCTTAAAGTTCTGACCTCCAAAGTAATTACGGACGGTTTCGACACTCACTCCAAGCTCGTCGGCTATGCAGTGTATCGTGCCGTCCGGCAAACTGTCTTTGATGGCACGCAACTCATTAAAAGTTATCGTTTTAGTCATGGCAAATTATTTTTTTAATTAATATTTCTTTTTCGTTTCGTGCGACTAATATATGCACATATTTTCATCTGACCAAACTTTTTACGAAAAAAAAGTCGTTTTTATATTTTTTTATAATTTATATAATTTTCAATACGCTGAATATCAAGATATAAGCCATTGTCGCCCAAATACCGAAAACGATTATTCGTTTGCGTCCGGTAGCGAGCGTAATGCCGCCGCCCCCTACCCTTTCGGATAATTTCGCCACGATGAAATCGTACAATTTATATCCGATGAAACCGAACAGAGCGCCGACGGCTATGCCCGGAACAATGTCGGAAATGAAATGAACGCCGAGATAAATGCGTGAATAGCACATAATTACAGCCCAAATCAGTATTGTTGCAGTAAACAGGCGGTTGCGCAGCAACATCGACAGAAACACAGCCAGACCGAAGGCATTGGCGGCATGGCTCGAAATAAAACCGTATTTACCGCCGCGATAGCCGTTAACCGTCAATACATCGTACATAAAATCAGGATGTTGCGTCGGACGCAGGCGCGTGAACAGCGGTTTGCAGACGCTCGAAGCAAACTGGTCGCACGCCGTCAAGGTCAGCACAAGCAGCAACAAGACCAACAGCGAAGCCGCAGGTTTGTTCTTGTAAATCAGCATAATAAGTATTACGACTGCCGCCGGAAACCAGACCGCTCGTCCCGAATAAATCCACATAAAACTGTCCCAAAACGCCGTATGACCGCCGTTGAGCCAGAGAAATGCACTTCGCTCGATGTCTAATACGTTTTCCAGCATTTTATCAGATCTTTTCGATGTCTTTTTGACGAATCCATCCTACATTGCCATCTTCAAGCTCGATCTCGTTCCATTCGCCGATAGCGCTCTTGATAAAGACTTTCGTGCCTTCGTGGATCACAAACAGGTCGGTGCCGCTATTGTCGGGCGAACTTTTGACCGTTACCGTTGGCGAAAACACGATGGCGGCGTTGCGGTTGAGCAGCGCATCTTTTTGGTTCGCCCCGCAAACGTTGGCAAGTATGACTATCACGAGCAGCACGATGCCAAGGTAAAAACCGCTCTTTTTCAGCACCATACGTTTGGAAAAGAAATACAGCGCCAAGCAGCCTATGAACAGCACGAAACCGATGAATCCGATCATTGCCCAGGTATCGACGCTGAAGATGTTTTGCAGCGAACGAAACCATTTTACAAGGAAAAATTCGCCCACAGGCACGATTTTATCGGTAATCCGCAGTCGCGCGACTGCAAGATTATGGCTCAAATCCTTGTCGGCAGGATTAATCAGCAGCGCGCGCTCGTAGTTCAGTATCGCAGGGGCTATCTTTCCGGCTTTGTAATAGGCATTGCCAAGATTGTAAAACACTGTATATGAGTCGCCATGCAGCTTCAGAACGTTTTCGTACAGCTGAGCCGCCTGCTCAAAATTCCCTGCTGTGTATGCCGTTTCAGCCTCTTTCAGCTCGCTGTCCTGACCGAACATTCGCAGCGGCAGCAGCAGGAGAAATATGATAATCAAATGCTTTAATCTGTTCATATTCAGTTATTTTTTAATTGTATTTTCCATTTTTGAAATAGCGTCGCCCGTCTGCTTGAACAAATGATCCATCGCGTCGGGGGCGTTGCTCGGGGCGTAACGCGCAAACTCGCAGGTGTTCAGGATTTCCATAAATTCGCCCGACAGCGCGTCGTCAACGCCATATTTCGACAGTTCCGCCTCAACGTTTTCCTTCGTCAGGTTCGCTGGCGGAATGTTCAGTTTATCACTCAGATAGCCCCAGACAGCCCGCAAAGTCTCTTCGTAGAACTCTTCTTTTTTGTTCTCGCGCAGCAGCTTTTCAGCCGTTTTGAGCCTGCGTACAGCCGTTTTATTCGCTTTTTTGGTGCGCACAAGGGCGATATTGGCGTTCTCTTTCACCTGCTTGCGATAGATGATGAAGAACACCGCAAACATCACAGCCACAATTACATACAGCAAGATGTAAGTCATCGAGCCGAAGAAAATATCGCGATTGCGGACAAAATGCGCTGCGTTGAGTTTGATGTAGCGTATATCTTCGCCGAGCAGGTTCAGGTTCTGCTGGTTGCTGAAGTTCGACACGACAGGCGAGGTCGCAGCATCGCCTCCCGCACCCTTGTCCACCTGAAGATGAAACGCTTCGGAGCTTAATGTCTTGTACGTCTCCGATTGAGTGTCGAAATACGAAAATTTGATTTCGGGGATGTCGAACTCGCCTCCGTAGCGCGGAATTGCCATATATTCAATGGTTTTCGTGCCACTGGTGCTGCCCGTCGTCGTGGTGGTTTTGGTGTCAACCTTGGGGTCGTAAATATCAAAATCGTTCGGGAATACCACTTCGGGATTTTTTGTTACCTTGATATTGCCTGTGCCCGTGAGAGTTACGGTGATGGTAACGGCTTCGTTAGCCTTGATATGGTCGGAGCTGATCTTCGTTTTCATCGTGTAACTGCCCACCGCGCCCGCGAACGATGCCGGTTTGCCCGACGGCAGCGGCTTGACGGTGATTTTCGCCGGAGCCGACACAATTTCCTTGCTTACATCCTGATAGGTATCGAGAAAATCGTCGAAAAAGCTGCGTACACGCTTCTGTATGCGTATGCGTACAGCAACCTCAAACCGCCCGCTGCCAATCGTCAGTTCGCCGGAACGTTGCGGAAACAGCAGCGATTGCTTCAGGATGGCTGTCTGATAGTTTTTGCCGTTGTAATTCTCTAATTTCCACTGCGGATTGTTGTCGATATCGTTTACGAGAAAGCCCTCAAACTCAGGAAATTTCAGGCTCGGCACGCCTGCGACGGTTACGCCAGTTGCCGCATACAGCTTGAAAGTTACGAGGAAGCCTTCCTGCTCGTAAACATTGCGTTTCGAGACCTGCATCTGCACGAATAAATCGTCATTTTTTATTGTCCCCGCCGATGAATTGGCGTTTTCACCGCCCTGCGGCTGAGCATTAGGCGGCAACACTTTTATCACCAGCGCGTTTGACGAGTAAGTCGAATTTTTGACTTTTATTGTCGCCGGCGGGATATTGAACGTTCCTTCCTGTTTGGGCATCAGGATATAGGTGTATGACAGGGTGTAAACGCTTGTGGTTGTGCCGTTTATCATCTGTATATTTCGGCTTGTCGAACTCGACGGTCCCATAAGCACCTGAAAATCACTCAGATCGGGCGCACGCAGCTCGGTGGCTTCGGAGTTTATCGTATAAGTCAGCCTGAACTGTTCGCCCATCGGCACGGCTTCGGGTGCCGAGGCTTTGAACGTGATGTCCTGAGCGCAGGCTTGCCGCATCCCGCCGAATGTGAAAATTACAGTTGATAGAAAAACAACTAATCGTCTCATATTATTATAGTTATATCTTACCATATCTTATCGGTCTTACGTTGTTGCTGTTGTTTTTTTGCCTGTTTCATCTTATCCTGCGTTTCTTTTTCGTCCTGCAGGAAGGCGTCGAGTAGCTGTTGAGCATTGTCCTGGCTCATTTGCTCGTTTTGCTGCTGTTCTTCCTGCGTTTTCTGATCCTGCTGCTCCTGTTGCTGTTGCTGCTGCTCGTCCTGTTGCTGGTCTTGCTGCTGCTGTTGTTGCTGCTGGTCTTCATTTTGCTGATTTTGAAGCAGTTTTTGCGCGAGAGCAAGGTTATATCGCGTCTCGTCGTCTTTGGGATTCAATCGCAGCGATGCTTTGTAAGCCTCGATGCTTTTGGCATAATCCTGATTGCTTTTGTCGATTTCACCGGCTTGAGTATGCGCCAGAGCGCTGCACATCCCGATATTGCCCATATTGTGGTAAACCTGCGCCAGACGGCTCGTATTTTTCGCTTTGTCTTCGCTTAACAGCCTGTCTTTCTGCCCGATGACTAAGCTGTACTGCTCGGCGGCTTCGGGATATTTCTGTTGCCGGTAGAGCGCGTTGCCCAAGTCGTATGCGCCTTCGACCGAGCGCGGATTGACCTCCATACTCTTGCGGTAAGCTATCTCAGCTTCGGTAAATTTTTCCTTCGCGTACATCTTATTACCTTCGCGTATGTTTTGGCGTTCGGCTTTCTGAGCATACCCTACCCCACCGCTTAATAAGCTGATTATAAGTCCCGTAAGTATTTTGTTTGCCATTTTCATATCTCAAAACATTTAAGAAAATAATTTCACACGTTTGAACAGTCTGTTTTTGCGCTCAAGCACGATAAATTCGATGATAAGCAGCGCCAAAGCCAGCCATGCAAGCGTCGGGAACTGTTCATCGTATTCCGAATAGATTTTGCTGTCAAGCTCGGTCTTGTTCATCTTGTCGATTTCGCCCTGCAGCGTTCGCAACGCCGCATTATTGTTCTCGGCACGAACATAAATGCCCTGTCCAGCCGCTGCTATCTCGTTGCACATCTGCTCGTTAAGCTTCGTTACGACGGTGTTGCCTTCGCTGTCTTTCAGGAAGCTGTTGTTGCCTGTCGGGATGGGTTCGCCCTGAGGCGAGCCTATGCCTACGACATGCACTTTAATGCCCTTTTCGGCAGCCGCTGTTGCCGCTTTCACCGCGTCGCCCTCGTGATTTTCTCCGTCGGTGATTATCAGTATCGCCTTGCTCGACGCCTCATCAGGGGTAAACGACCTCATTGCTAAATTGATAGCTGCTTCTATCGCCGTGCCCTGGGTCGAAACCATCGAGGGGTTGATTGACGAAAGAAACATTTTCGCCGAGATATAGTCGGACGTGATGGGCAGCTGGGTGAACGCTTCGCCGGCAAAAACTATCAATCCGACCTTGTCATTGGCGAATCCATCGGTCATTATTGACAGCATCTGTTTGGCTTTGGCAAGTCGGCTGGGCTTAATGTCTTCGGCAAGCATCGAGTTCGACACGTCGAGGCAGACCATTATTTCGATGCCGCGCCGCTTGACCGTTTCGAGTTTCGAGCCAAACTGCGGTCCGGCTATAACAAAGATCACAACAGCTATTGCGCTGAATAACAGCCAGAATTTCGTATGCTGACGTTTCGCCGACACTTCGGGCATCAGCTGCGCGACGAGTTCGGGATTGCCGTATTTGCGTATCGACCGCCGGTTGGCTATCGTTACGTAAATGTAAAAGATAATCAGCGCGGGAAGCGCTATCAGCAAGTATAAGTATTCGGGATTTGCAAATCGAAACATATCTTTCCTCCTCTTTTACGGTATTTTTCTGAATAATGAATAACGCAGCAGGATTTCGAGCAGCAGCAGGCAAAACACAGCGAGAGCCACATATTTGTACTCTTCCTGCTTGCGGCTGTATTCCTGAATGTTAATTTTCGTCTTCTCCATCTGGTCTATCTCGGCGTAGATGGATTTCAGGCTGGCATTGTCCGTCGCTCGGAAATACTGCCCGCCGGTCATCGACGCTATATGCTGGAGAGTAGGCTCGTCAATCTCGACCGGCACGTTCATATAGCGCACTCCGTTAGCTGTCTGAAATGGATACGGAGCTTCGCCCTTGGTGCCGACGCCGATGGTGTAAACCCTGACGCCGAACGTTTTAGCTATCTCGGCTGCCGTTGACGGGAATATCTCGCCGCGATTGTTAGAGCCGTCGGTCAGCAGAATGATGACTTTCGATTTAGCCTGACTGTCTTTGATGCGGCTTACGGCGTTAGCAAGCCCCATCCCGATTGCCGTTCCGTCGGTCAACATCGTTAACATACTGCTGTTGATGTCTTTAAACAGATTGAGCAGCACGGCGTGGTCGGTCGTAAGCGGACATTGCGTAAAGCTCTCGCCGGCAAATACTACGAGACCGATATTGTCGTTGGGGCGTCCGTTGATAAACGCCGCAGCAACATTTTTAGCCGCCTCTAAACGGTTGGGTTTCAGGTCTTCGGCAAGCATACTGCCCGAAATATCCACAGCAAGCATTATGTCGATGCCTTCGGTGGTCGAGCTTTGCCAGTTGTTCGACGATTGCGGACGCGCCAGAACGACGATCAGCAGCGCTATGGCTAAAGTACGCAACGCGAAAGGAATATGGCGCAGATAGACTTTGGCGGTTGCCGTTTTTGGTAACTCAAATGCCTGTGCCGAAGATACTTGCAGACTTGCAGCGTTCCGGCGTACCTTCCAGATATACCACGCGATAAACGGGATAAGCAGCAGTAGTAGAAGCAGATATTCCTTGTGCTCAAACACAGTTCCGTTCAGCCAGCTCATACGCTTTCCCCTCCTTCGGAATGAGTTTTATCTAATGGCTCGTCAACAGACTGTGTGTCAGCCTGTTTCAGATCCGGTTTGACTTCTTCTATATGCTTGGTAACATCGACAAAATGATAGGCATTTTTCAAACTTAAGTCGTTTTCATCGGGCAGCGGACTGAGTTTCGCAAACTTCACGAAGTCGGCTAACGACAGGATTTGCCTCAGCTCGTCGTAAACGGGACGCGAGTCGTCGTCGTTGCGCAAGGCATCCAAAATCTCGCTCGACGTCATTTCCATTGCGTTGACACCAAAGCGTCGGAACAAGTAATGTCGCAGTGTATCAGTTATTTGCGTATGATATTCTTTGTTTTTGCCCTGTTGCCATAGTTTTTGCTGGCGTATGAGGTCGAGCTTGCGGATAGCTTCTTCGTGTGGAGGCAGCGGCGGCTCAACCTTGCGGAACGGGATCAGCGATTTGCGGTCGCGCATCCGTTTGAAGATATACCACGCGGCGGCAATGAGCAGCAGTACAAGCAAGATGCTCAATATCAGCGGATAATAATCAGCCCAAACAAACGGCGGCTTCCAGACGTCTTTGATGTCGTAAAACTCGTTAGGGGCGTCGGTGTTGACCGGCAGTGTCGAAACTTTCAGCGCGACCTGCTCCGAATAAGTCGTGTCCGCCCCGTCAATCAGCATAAACGGCGGCAGCAGGTAGAGCGCCGAGTCGAACGACGTTATCAGTATTTCCTGCTTGATTTCCACGCGGTTGTTGTCGATATCCACAGTGTCGGGCTGCGACAGCGACAGCACCTCGACGCCCGCCATCAGCGTATCCGTCGGAATGGGTGCATAAACAAGTTTTCCCTTATCTGCCGTAATCGTCAGATACAGAGTGGTTTGCTCGCCTATCAATATGTCTGCCGTGTCGATCCTGACGGAAATACTGCTTTCGAGAGCGGACGATGCTATCCCCTGCCCTGCCATTGCCGTCAGCAATAAACAACTGTATATCAAATGTTTATTCCATCTCATAATTTTCAACTTCTTTTACCGAACAGCGTTAACAGCGATTTAACGTAATCGTCTTCAGTCCTGATAGATACGGAGTCAACGCGGCATTTCTTGAACGAATTTTCCATTTCCGCCTGCCGACTGTCCCACCAGTTTTTATACGCATCGCGGACGCGCTCCGACGAGCTGTCAACCCATCGTTCTGTGCCCGTTTCGGCGTCTTTCATCTTGATTAGCCCCACTTTAGGCAGCTCCGTCTCGCGCCGGTCATAGACCTGAATGGCAACTACATCGTGCTTGCGATTGGCTATTGTCAGCGCGTCGCGGTAGTTGTTCCTGTCGATGAAATCGGAAATCAGGAACGCCGTACTGCGCTTTTTTATCGCATTCGTCAGGTAACGCAAGGCATGACTGATGTCCGTTTGCTTATCATCAGGCTGAAAATCAATTAGTTCGCGAATGATGTACAGGATATGCCGTTTGCCTTTCTGCGGTGGAATGAATTTCTCGATTTTATCTGAAAAGAAAATAACACCGATTTTATCGTTGTTTTGTATGGCGGAATAAGCCAGCGTTGCGGCGATTTCGGTAACGACGTCTTTTTTCATCTGCGCTACCGTCCCGAAATCCTTACTTCCCGACACGTCAACAAGCAGAACGACAGTAAGTTCGCGCTCTTCCTCATAGACTTTGACGTAGGGACGGACATAGCGTGCCGTAACGTTCCAGTCGATGTCGCGCACGTCGTCGCCAAACTGGTATTCGCGCACCTCGCTGAAAGCCATACCCCTGCCCTTGAAGGCTGTATGATATTGACCTGCAAAGATATTGCGCGACAGTCCCCGCGTCTTGATTTCTATCCTGCGGACTTTTTTTAACAGTTCACTCGTTTCCATATTTTAAGATTTGAAACAGTCAGAACTAAAGATGAAGATAGTCTTTCGTCTTCTGTCTTTTGTCTCATGTCTTTCGTCTAATTAAGGAACCTCAATCTTATTAAGTATCTCGCTAACAATCTCATCCGAAGTCAGGTTGTTTGCCTCTGCCTCGTAGCTCAAGCCTATGCGGTGTCGCATCACGTCGTGGCAGACGGCGCGGACATCTTCGGGAATGACGTATCCCCGACGCTTGATGAATGCGTAGGCGCGTGAAGCGGCGGCAAGGTTGATGGATGCACGCGGCGAAGCGGCAAACGCTATCATATTGGCGAGGTTGGGCAAGCCGTGCTCGTTCGGGAAGCGCGTGGCGAACACGATATCGACAATGTAACGCTCGATTTTTTCATCTAAATAGACTTCGCGAACGATTTTACGGGCTTCGAGGATTTCTTTCGTGTCGAGAACGGCTTTGGGCGTCTTCTGCTCGCCCATAATGTTCTGACGGATAACCTGTTTCTCCTCGTCCTTGTTCGGATAGTTGATAACCACTTTGAGCATAAAACGGTCAACCTGCGCTTCGGGCAGCGGATACGTACCTTCCTGTTCGATAGGATTTTGCGTCGCCATCACGAGGAACGGCTCCGGCAGTTTGTACGTCGCCTCGCCGATGGTTACCTGATGCTCCTGCATCGCTTCGAGCAGGGCGCTCTGTACCTTTGCCGGCGCGCGGTTGATTTCGTCTGCAAGAATAAAATTGGCGAAAACGGGACCTTGCTTGACAAGAAATTCCTCCGTCTTCTGACTGTAAATCATCGTTCCGATAACGTCGGCGGGAAGCAGGTCGGGCGTAAACTGTATCCTGTTGTACTTGGCACTGATTAATGATGCAAGCGTCTTGATTGCCAGCGTTTTAGCCAGACCCGGAACGCCTTCGAGCAGGATATGCCCGTCGGACAATAACCCTATCAGCAACGACTCAATCAAATGTTTCTGACCTACGATTACCTGGTTCATTCCCATCGTAATCATGTTTACGAACGAACTGTTGTTTTCAATCCGCTCGTTCAATTCCCTGATATCTACTGTTTGATTCATATTAGTTATTTGTTATACATTAATTATATATATGATTTCTCGTTTATTTCACCTTGACATCAATGCAGCCTGTTTCTGACGGGCTTTTTCGCGCGAAGAGGCGCTGCCTGCGTCTATGCCGTAAACGCTCTTGTCGGGTATCGACAATTCCATCCCTACGGGCACCTGATTGGGATCCGAGCCTATCTTCGCCTTGTTATATTCGTAGATATAGACCCAGAATATCTTGTCGCCATAGTATTCGAGTGCGAGCAGCGTAAGCCGCTGTCCGGGCTGCATCTTCACTTTGGCAACCGTTTTGCTGCTCGACGGCGAAGTGTTTGCAGTTGACGACGTTACGGGCTTCGACGTTTTCTCTTTTTCCGTTTTCGGAGCGTTCGACGACGGTATTGTCGCAGTGCTGACCGGTGGCGTTTCCACCGTTTTTATCGTATCGGGATGCTGGATTACTGTGTCTGCAACGACTGTACGCGCCTTTTCCTGAGCTTCGCGCAATGCCGCAGAATCGCCGGGCAGGGCAAACGAATCGCCCGTAACCTTCGTCGTACGGTTGAAGCTCATAAACGCCGGACGGCTGTCCGACAGCCAAAGATAATAAACCACCACACCGAGAAAGAGCACTACCGCTGCCGCAAGAGCTATATACCACGGCGTCAACGATTTATCTTTTTTCTGCGGCTCAGGTTCGGGCGTTTCCACCGTCTGCTTGCGCGGCGGCGGGATCACGATGGTTTCGTCATCAGCGCTCTTGACAGGCGGCGGTGGCGGTGCGATCACGGGTTGTTCAGGCGTTATCAGCGTCGTATCTTCGTCCACCGGAGGCGGTGGTGCGGGAGTTTCTGCCGGTTTGCTTACGGGAGGCGGCGGTAAAACCGTCGTTTCTTCTTCGTCGCGAGGCGTTTCCACCGGTTTTGGCGGCAATACTGTCGTTTCCTCGTCCGGTTTTTCGTCAATGTATTCGCCCTCAGGCTCGTTGCCGATAATCTGCATATTCGCTACAAGGCTTTCGTCCTGCGATTCCACATCGCTCAGACGGGTCGTCTCGAATGCAGCAAACGGCTTGTTAACCATATCTTTAAGGTCTTTCTCAGGAAGGAAAGTCAACTTATGATGTGCGGGAATGACGATGCGTTCGCCCGTGTTGACGTGCACACTCTCGCGCTCTTTGACAAGCACGACCTTGAACACGCCCAGCCCGCGTACTTTCACTTCGCCATCCTGGCGTACTCGCTCGTTGACAACTTCTACCAGCTCGGAAAGAAATTTGTCGGCGTCTTTAACTTTGATGCCTGTCCGCGTCGATAACGCCTGGGCAATGTCGTAAATTGAAAATCTGTCATCCATTGTTATCCAATATTTTAAGGTATGCTTTGAACGATGCCACCGGCTTGAATACAGGTATCAGCTTCGGCGGCACAAAATAACGCTGACCGTTGACGGGATTTACCGACTCACGTTCCTGTTTCTTGCGCGACTCGAACTGACCAAGCCCGTGCAAACTCACGACGTCGTTGTTAGCCAGCTTCTCGCCGAGAACCTCGCCAAGCGCATCCAACGTCTTTTCTACGTCCTTTTTTCGCCAGTCTAAACGAATGGACAATTCCGATGTAAATTCCGTTTCTTTCATTTTTTTACGTTCAATTCGTGAATATTCTCTGAATTTCGCCTCAATATTAACGCTTTTTTTTTGAAAATATGCTATCCGTTAGCATTTTTTAATTTATTTCAGCGCTTCGCCATACAGCTCAAAAGCCTCGGTTTCATCGATACGGACATTGTAAAACCGCCCGACCTCAAGCTGTATCTTTTTGTCAATCAGCACTTCAGGGTCAACTTCCGGTGAATCAAATTCCGTTCTTCCGACGTAATAATCGTCTTCTTCACGGTCGATAACAGTTTTGAAATTTTCACCTTTTTTAGCATCATTCAACTCTGTTGCGATTTGTTCCTGCTCGCTCATCAACCGTTCTAAACGTTCCTGTTTGACTTCGTCCGGAATGTCGTCGGCGTAATGCTCGCCCGCGTAAGTCCCCTCTTCGTGGCTGTAAATAAATGCGCCGAGCCGCTCGAAACGCACCTCGCGCACAAATTGCATCAGCTCATCGAAATCGCGCTCAGTCTCGCCCGGATGACCGACCATCAGCGTCGTACGCAGATGAATACCGGGCACTTCGCCGCGCAGCCGCTCAATCAGCCGCATCGTCTCCGCCCTGTCGGTGTTACGGCGCATCTTCAGCAACACAGGGTCGCTGATATGCTGCAGCGCAATATCGAGATAACGGCAAACGTTCGGTCGCTCGCGCATAACACGCAGCAAATCAAACGGAAAGCCCGTAGGATAAGCATAATGCAGCCGTATCCATTCTATCCCGTCAATATCAGCCAGACGCTCGACCAACGATGGCAATTCAGCGCGATGCGACAAATCACGACCGTAATAAGTCAGGTCTTGAGCAATCAACTGTAATTCCTTAACACCCTGACGCGCAAGCTGTTCAGCCTCAGACACGATTTCTTCAGCCGGACGCGAACGGTGTCTGCCCGTGATCAGCGGTATCGAACAGTAAGCACAGGTGCGATCGCAACCTTCCGAAATCTTCAGATACGCATAATGCGCCGGAGTGGTCAGCGTCCGCTCGCCCGACTGTCCTTCGTGATACGACTTGCCAAGGTCGGTGAGCAGCTTTTTCCAGTCGAATTTACCGTAGAAACCGTCAACAAACGGCAGTTCCACCTGCAATTCCGGCTTGAAGCGCTCCGACAGACAGCCCATCACGAACAGCCGCCCTATCTTGCCACTGCGTTTCGCCTCTTCGAGGTCGAGCAGCATTTCAAGCGACTCCTCTTTCGCCGCGTCGATGAAACCGCAAGTATTGACAACAACTATCTCGCCATCAATCTTTTGCGGGTCGTGCGACACCTTATATCCGTTTAACATAAACTGTCGCATCAACCGCTCCGAATCGATAAGATTTTTCGAGCAGCCGAGCGTGATTATGTCAACTTTGTTCTTCCTCATTCGCCAAAAAGAGAATTGACAAATGCCTGTTTATTAAATACTTGCAAATCTTCCACGCCTTCGCCCAAGCCGATATATTTGACGGGGATATGGAAATGGTCGGAAATGCCAATCACTACCCCACCCTTCGCCGTGCCGTCCAACTTCGTGATAGCCAGCGCATTGACTTCGGTTGCAGCCGTGAATTGCTTTGCCTGCTCGAAAGCGTTCTGACCTGTCGAGCCGTCGAGTATGAGCAAGACCTCGTGCGGCGCGTCGGCAACGACCTTTTTCATCACGTTCTTAATCTTTGTCAGCTCGTTCATCAGGTTTATTTTGTTGTGCAGACGCCCCGCCGTGTCGATTATCACGACATCGGCATCGTTAGCTTTGGCTGAATTGAGCGTGTCGTAAGCCACCGAAGCGGGGTCCGAACCCATATTTTGCTTGACGATAGCCACGCCGATGCGCTCGCTCCAGATCGTCAACTGCTCGACAGCCGCCGCACGAAACGTGTCAGCAGCACCAAGATAGACCTTCAATCCCTTCTTTTTGAACTGGTAAGCCAGCTTGCCGATGGTCGTAGTCTTGCCTACGCCGTTGACGCCAACAACCATTATGACGTATGGCTTGACGCCCTGAGGCACGGTGAAATCGTCGATATCCTCCGTACGGTTCTCGGTCAGCAAAGCCGCGATCTCTTCGCGAAGCAACGCCGTCAGCTCTTCGGTCGTAACATAGCGGTCGGCAGCCGCGCGACGCTCTATGCGGTCGATGATTTTCAGCGTCGTGTCAACGCCAACATCCGACGTAACAAGCACTTCCTCAAGCTCATCGAGTATGTCGTCGTCGATCTTGCGACGCCCGACTATCGCCTTTGTCAACTTCGCAAACACGCTCTCCTTAGTCCGAGCAAGCCCCCTGTCAAGCGTCTCCTTCTTTTCCTTATTAAAAAAACCGAATAAACTCATTTCTCAATATCCCGTTTAAATCAATCTGTTTTTAAGTTTCTTATCAAATGTGATGATTTCATGCCCTTCCGTTTTTGCATAACCAACAAGCAGGCAATCAACGAAGTCAAGCGTTGATATTTCAAACACTTGCATAGCATAAAGTACAACCGTTTCGTTGGCAATAATTATATTTTGCAATTTCGACAACTCGTTGATTGTGTTTGCGATAACTTCACGTTTAATGCCGTACACTTTCAATAGGACATACACCATTTCGGCAACGACTTCGACCGGAATTAAGCAAACGTGTTTCGATATTTCATCTTCAACCATATCAGCCATAGCCTGATTGTCCTGCAAAATATAGCGCAGAATGGCGTTTGTGTCAAATATTACCATGTTTATCCCTGACGTTAATTTCCCAAGCTTCCTTCTCGTGCTCTATCAATGATGGGTTGGCATATTCCTTCAGGCAGCCTTTCAAACTTTTTTCCGGTTTGTCGTGCGGTATATTGTTAATGCTCATTGAGAGTACAATTAGCTCCACCTGAGCATCATTCGACGCCCAAGGCAAATCAATTACCGATGCCAATTCGTTGGCTTTCACGATTTTTCTGACTGCTTCCATCTCGTTTTTATCTTTATTCGCCGCAAATATACGCATTTTTCTAAATATGACAAAAAAATATCTGATTGCGAATTTTTTTCGGCTTGACAGGCAAAAATAACGATCCCGTAAATTCTACAATTAATCGATTTCTCTGTACCCTACTAACTACATAAAAATCATCATATTACAAGACAAACCGCATTTTTTCAAAAATTTTTCTAAAAAATCTTGCAACGTTTATTAAATGTTTTTGTAGCTTTTGATAAAATAATCCCCTATCTTTGCAACGCCCAAGGCAGCGAAACTGCGAACAGGTAAATTATTATAAGTGCTTGAATATAAGATAATTATTAACAAATAAACAAAAACTGAAATGAAAAAAGGTTTAATTGCAATTGCAATTATCGTCGTTTTGGCGATAGTGTTATATTCCTCTGTAAAAGGGAGTTATAACGGAATGGTAGAGAAAGACGAGGCTGTTTCAGCTGCTTGGTCGCAGGTGGAAAATGTCTATCAGCGGCGTGCAGACCTCATTCCCAACCTCGTGAACACGGTCAAGGGCTATGCGGCTCACGAGCGCGAGACGCTTGAAGGCGTTATCGAAGCCCGCGCAAAGGCTACTTCGGTAACGATTGACCCTTCGAAGATGGACGCCGAAGCTATTGCGAAGTTTCAGCAGGCGCAGGACGGCTTGAGCGCCGCACTCGGTCGCCTTATCGCCGTGGCGGAGAGTTACCCTGATCTCAAGGCAAACCAGAATTTCCTCGACCTGCAGGCGCAACTCGAAGGTACGGAAAACCGTATAACCGTTGA
>JAISTS010000071.1 GCA_031272455.1 Tannerella sp.
CACAAAAAAGGATTTACAGGCACCGCGCAGGACTGGGAAGTCGTTTATTCAGAACATTTTGATTCCAAAGAATCCGCTTTTGCTCGCGAGCGTGAAGTCAAAGCGTGGAAAAGCAGAGAACGTTTAGCTCAGCTGGTTCAGAGCACTCCGTCTTAAAACGGAGGGGTCGGCGGTTCGAATCCGTCAACGCACATAATACTAACATGCAGGCACTTAAAGAAATTTAGGTGCTTTTTTTAAAGAAACTGTCGCAAAAAAAAGAAAGAATTGCTATATTTGCAGTAAATTTAATCAATTATGTCATGAAAAAAGTAATATTTCTTACGGCTTGCGCCTGTCATCTTTTCGTTCAGGCTCAGGTTCAGCCTGTTCATTTGCGTTGCGAATATTTAGTACAACCTGTTGGAATAGACGCCGTGAATCCGCGTCTGACATGGCAATTTCAGGACGAGCGTTACGGCGCTGTTCAGAAATCGTACCGAATTATCGTCGGCACCGATTCGTCGGCTGTTGTCAACGGCAACGGCGATGTATGGGACAGCCGCGAAACGCTTTCGGACGCTATGTTGGCAATCTATCAGGGTCAACAACTTCAAGCCTGCACCCGCTATTATTGGCAAGTGCAAATCAGGGATAAAGACAATGAGGTGCGCAAATCGGCAGTCGCTGCATTTGAGACAGGACTGTTCAACATCGACAATTGGCATGGCTATTGGATTGGCGACGGTGAAACGACCTCCGGCAACGGCATAAACGTGAAACCCGCGCCGTACTTCCGCAAGGAATTTCAGACGTCCAAACGCATCCGCTCTGCCCGCGCATATATCGCTGTGGCAGGGCTGTATGAACTGTATATCAACGGTTCCCGTATTGGCGACCACCGCCTCGACCCGATGTACACCCACTTCGACCGCCGCACACTCTATGTTACATACGACGTTACCGCGGCGCTGCAAAACGGCAAGAACGCTATCGGTGTACTGCTGGGCAACGGCTGGTATAACCTGCAATCGACCGCCGTATGGTTCTTCCACCGTGCCCCGTGGCGCGACCGCCCGCAGTTCTGCCTCGACCTGCGCATCACCTACGACGACGGCACCACGGAAATCGTCAAGAGCGACCGCGACTGGACAACCGCACTCAGCCCGGTGATTTTCAACAGCATCTATACCGGCGAGCATTATGACGCCCGCCGCGAACAGCCGGGATGGAACACTGTCGGCTTCGACGACTCTAAATGGGTAAAAGCCGTTTACCGGCAGGCGCCCTCACAAAACATTGTCGCACAGACACTTCACCCCATCAGGAACGTGGAGAAAATTCCCGTTAAAACATTCAAAAAAATTAACAGCCAACGCTATATCTTTGACCTTGGGCGTAACATTTCGGGGGTCAGCCAAATTCGAGTCAAGGGCGCGGAAGGCACTACCCTGCGGCTCGTTCATTCGGAAATTCTCCGCAAGGGCGATTCGGTTGACATCCGCAATATCGCCGAACACTACCGCCCGACCGATGATACTGACCCGTTCTCGACCGACATCTTCATCCTCAGCGGCAAAGGCGAGGAAGAATTTATGCCCCGCTTCAACTACAAGGGCTTTCAGTATGTGGAAGTTACCTCAGACAAGCCCGTTGAGCTGACCGCCAATTCGCTGACAGGATGGTTTATGCACAGCGATATGCCACCTGTGGGCAGGGTGGAAACCTCGAACCCTACAATCAACAAACTCTGGTATGCCGCCAATAATTCCTATCTGTCCAATATGTTCGGCTACCCGACCGACTGCCCGCACCGCGAGAAGAACGGCTGGACGGGCGACGCCAACTATGCCGTTGACCTCGGACTGTATAACTTCGACGGCATCACCGTGTATGAAAAATGGCTTGCCGACCATAAGGACGCGCAACAGCCAAACGGACTGCTGCCCAACATCATCCCCACCAGCGGATGGGGGCTTGACTGGGCAACGGGTCCCGACTGGACAGGCTCAGTGGCGATTATCCCGTGGGCAATTTACGAGTTCTACGGCGACAGTCGGCTGCTGCACAGTATGTACGACAATATCCGCCGCTATGTAGATTGGCTCGACGCGCTGTCTCCCGACGGGATATGCAGTCAGGGACTGGGCGACTGGGTACCGATAAAATCGCAGACCCCGCAGCCCTATACAACCACTGTTTATTATTACCGCGTGGTAACAATCCTTGCAAAAGCAGCAAAGCTCTTCGAGCATAAGGATGATTATGAAAAATATTCGGCGCTGGCTGAAAAAATACGCAAGGCTTTCAACGACAAATACCTGAACCGCGAAACGGCTATCTATCACGACGGCAATCAAACGGAGATGAGTACGGCGTTGCTTTGGGGATTGGCGCCCGATGAGCTGCGCCAAAAGGTCGCCGACAATTTGGCAAAGCGCGTCATAGCCGATAACAGCCACTTAGACGTCGGACTGCTCGGCACTAAAGCCATATTCCATGCGCTTTCCGAGAACGGCTATGCCGACCTTGCCTACACCGTTGCTGCGCAGGAAACTGCGCCATCACTCGGCTATATGATTATAAAAGACAATGCTACAACGCTTTACGAAGATTGGTATGCCATTGGCGAACGCAAGGAATCGTCGCTCAACCATATTATGTTCGGCGAAGTCAACGCATGGTTTTACAAGGCGTTGGGTGGTATCCGTATTGACCCCGAACATCCGGGATTCAAAAAATTCCTGCTGCAACCGCATTTCGTGGAAAAGCTGAACGAGGCAAACGTATCATACGACAGCCCGCGTGGCAAAATCGTGTCGCACTGGACGCGCCAAAAAAAGAATACGGTAAACTATCAGGTTACTGTTCCCGCAAACTCTGCCGCCACACTGATACTGCCCGACGGTTACAAACTGAAAAAAGCCGCATTGACATCAGGCAATAAAGTTGACCTGACGATGACAAGCAAGGGCGGCTACGAACTGCCTGCGGGAAGTTATTTGTTAGAAATTACGCGATAACGACACTTTTCCGAAACAGCAATATTTTAAAATATGTTATACAACATACAATTATATAACACGCTGATTGTAAGAATGTTATGATGTTAAACTTTTACTTTTCCTTAGCGACAGCAAGATACTGCTCGTGATGACAACAAAAATGAAGATCAGCGAATAGACGGGTTTGAAGCCTATTTGTGTTAACCATGTGTGAAACAGCAATTTGACGCCCACAAAACCGAGCAGCACGCTGACGCCGTATTTCAGGTAGCGGAAGCGGTCAACCATATCGGCTATCAGGAAGAACAGCGAGCGCAAACCGATGATAGCGAAAATGTTGGAAAAGAACACGATAAACGGGTCGAGCGACACGGAAAAGACTGCCGGAATGGAGTCCATCGCAAACAGCAGGTCGGTAAACTCAATCATCACCAAAACAAGTATTAACGGCGTGAACCACAGCTTTTTGTTTTTCCTGAACCAGAAACGGTCGCCCTCGTCGTAATCGGTTGTGATATTGAAATGATTGGACAGGAAGGCGACGATTTTGTTGTCGCGCGGGTCGCGGATGTCGCCTTCTTTTTCCCAGATGATTTTCAAGCCCTGATAGAGCAGGAACGCGCCGAATATCAGCAATATCCACTCGAAACGGTGAATCAACGCCGCGCCTGCAAAGATGAACACAAACCGCAGCACGATAGCGCCAAGAATACCCCAAAACAGCACTGATTTATAATCTTTTAACGGCACAACAAAGCCGCGAAGGATCATCAGTATCACGAAAATATTATCTATCGAAAGCGTTTCTTCGATGAAATATCCCGACAGATA
>JAISTS010000087.1 GCA_031272455.1 Tannerella sp.
GCCATTTCGCTGGCGATAACGCCCTCGATAACAGTGAGATTGTCATTGCTGTCAATCCGCTGGAAACTCGCCGGCACATCCATATAGTTGCCCATCGAAGCGACATAAACATCGCCGTCGTTGTCGATCGTTACGCAGACAGGATTTGCCGCCACCTCGATTTTCTTTAACTCCGTAAACGACGCTATGTCAATGATTGACACGGTTTTGTCGTATCCGATCTCCGAGGCATAATCAAGCCCGCCGGAGTTGGCGACGTAGAGTTTGCCGTTTGCCGCCGTGATCTGTTCGGGATTGCGACCGACCTTTACGGTCTGTTCCACTTCGAGCGACTCCGTATCTATGCGAGCCACGTAGCCGTTAAATAGTGTAACATAGACTTTTGCGCCGTCGGCAACGAGATAGCGCGGGTCGCCGTCGAAATGAAGCTGTTTGAGTGATGTGCCGTCGAGCGATGTGATTTCCACCGTTTTCGAGCCTGAAACGGCGATGTACAACTTCTCACCGTAAATGATCATGTCGTTGGCGGTGTCGCCGAGTTTGCGCCCGTTCTTTTCGGAAAACAACCCGCTGTACATTTTATTATCCTGAAAATCAAAGAAATCGAGCGTGCTGTTGTTGCCACCGATTTTGCCGCTGTTCAGAAAAAAGATACCCTCATGCAGTTCGTCCGACGGAATATCCGGAGTAGGATCGTCTTTGCTGCACGACATAAAACTGTTGATAATTAGCAGACTGATTGCTGCTGAGAAATAAAATTTTAAATTCTTCATTGTGATAAAAATATAAAAATTAATACTGAATATATAAACTGAATCTGTACGAACGCCCCGGCATCGGATAATAGCGGATGACGTCGTAGGTCTTGTTGCCGACATTGAGCGCTTCGGCTTGCAGTCGGATGCTGTATGCCCGCCAGCGCAACGTCCGGTTGAGCGAAACGCTATGTTCGGCATATCCGGCGATGCGGTTGGCTTCTATATTTTGCGGCAGGACATAGCGTTCGCCCGTCATCGTCAGCATATAACCTGCATTGAGCCAAGGCGTTTCGACAGTCGCCGATGCCGTGCCCGAATGTCGCGGCGTATATTGAATCTGATGGCGGTAGTTTTTCGCTTCGGGATTTGTAACGTCCACAGCGTGCTGATAGCTGTACGTCGCCGCCAGCATCAGCAGTATCTTATCGCCGCAAAGTGCGCTTTCGGACGAAAAATTGACGTCGGCGCCACGGATCTCGACTTTCCCGACGTTCATCATCTTCCATACGTACATCGTCGGGATGGCGACAATCTTATCTGTAACGCGATTGTAATAGCCATCAGCAGAGATGGTTACATAGCGCGCCAAAGACGGTATCCGTCCGTTCCACGTCAGTCCGGCGTTGAATTGCGACGCCTTTTCGGGCAGCAGGTTGGTGTTGCCCATGCGTACATAATATAAATCTGTGAATGTCGGCACTCGGAAAATATCCTTGTACGACATCCGCAGCCGTAATGCGCTGTTTGTCAGCGGGCGAAGCGACAGTCCGACGGCAGGTGAAAGCCTGCGTTTGTCGCTCGGACGGTTGCCCTGCGAAGTCCTGTCGCTCATATAAGTAGCAAGCAGACTGGCTGTTATGCTCAGTCGCGAACTGTAGTAACGAGTGGCGAGGGCGGTCAGCGATGTCAATCGTCGCGGTGCAAGCTGGCTGACCACATTGCTTTCGAGCGAGGTGTGCGCCAGATCGCTGCTCAACGACGCCGACCAAGGCGATGCAGGCGCAAACAGCAATCCCGCCGAGCCGTAATATTCGCGTTGGGTATTACGGTCAACCGTCAATCCTTCCGCATATTGCTCATCTACATTATGATAGAGGCTGTAAGTATGGTTGAATTTAGCTTGGGTTTGCAGCGTGAAAAGTCGGCTTAACGGCGTTTTGTAATGCGCCTGAGTGAAGAAATTCCTGTCCCACAGGCGCTCTTTGGTGCGCGTCGCATAGAGGATGACCGAGCCGGGCAGTCCGCGTTCGGAGTCGTAATAATAGATTTTCGCCTGCAACGCGCCGCCTTTCGGGAAATGTCCGTAGAGGTTGGCTTCGGCGCGGAGCGACTGTATATCGCTGTTGCGGCGGATTTCTTTCGTAACAATCTGTCCGTTAGTCAGCGTGAACGGGTAATCGCCCTTGGCGCTCATCCACTCAGTATGTGCCGAAAGCGCGAATGTGCTGTCGAGCCTCTGTTCATAGCGCAGCGACGGATTGAAAAGTCCGAATGAGCCACCTTTTAGCTTGATTTTCAGATGATTATTCCGGTCGTCGAACGTCGGTTCGCTGGTGCGGATGTTCAGCGCTCCGGCAGAAGCGTAGGCGCGTGCGGGCTGGAAAATATCGTCGGTCTGCCCGATGGCAAGCGTTACGCTCTCGACATTGTCGAGCGTGAAAGCGCTGATATCCACCTGTCCGCGCTGCGCGTCGGTAATCGTGATGCCGTCGTAGCTGACAGCGGTATGCTGCGAGCCGAGACTGCGTACCGACACGGTTTTCAGCCCACCGATGCCGCCATAGTCCTGTATCGTTACGCCCGAAAAGCGGCTGACGGCTTCCGACAGATCCTGCATCCCAAGTCGCTCAATGACAGTGCGATCCAACTGCTGGACAGGTACGCTGGCACGACTGACGGCGGGGCGCGCCTTTTCCACCACCTCCACTTCCGAAAGCGAGCGTTCGAGCAGCGTGTCTTTTTCCTGTGCGACAGCACCGATGGCGGACAACAGGACGGAATAGAGCCAAAACTCTTTCCTGAATGATGATAAAAATGTCATATTCAAACGTTTATCCTTCGCCTTCACCCGCGGCGCGGAATAATAAGAATGTCGGCAGGTTTTCTGGCTTGTTCACCTCTTTCCGGCGGTCTTCCCGGACATCCAGCCTGCAGGCGCGTCATCTCTCGGCTCTCGCGTTTCCTTTTGGGACGGAAACGTATCGTCCGAACGCTCTTTCCTGCTGACCGTAAAGCCCAGTGACCAAGTAGATTACCGAGGTTTTACAGAACTTACAGCAACGGGTATTGCGCAGGTTTTTCACCTGCTTCCCTTTTACTAACCGCCTGCGAAAACAAGCGGTTACACCGATATTCGTACTCAAAAACATCCTGCTTTTTTACGGCAGGAGAAAATATATTTTATTTATCCCGCAGATACAAAGGCTGTTACACCCTTGAAATTCTGCGGAAAATTTGTTTGCTCGCGTACATTAATTATATAGCGCGTTGCAATTTGATTGCCGGGAACTTGTACTGGATCAATTCAAATGCGCCGAAGAGGGCAGCCGTATATACGAGGTCGCCCGCTACGATGTTTTGCAGGAACGGAAGACCGGCTACATAACAGGTAATCAGACCCGAAAACGTATGCGGATAGCCTACCAAGCCCGAAGCCCAGGTTCCGAAGTTCGATACCAAAAAGAAGATAACCGAAGCGCCGAGAGCAGAAAACAGCACGTTTGTTACGCGCACTTTCTTCAGCGTCCACATTCCCAGCACGACAATCAGCAGCATAGCGGCATAGGTAAACAGCGCTCCGCTGTAAAGCCAGGTGAAGCTGCTGAACATCGGGATAGCCGACAGTTGTTCAACGCCAAAGCGATATACGATATTGTTTAACACAATGTCGCTCAAGAACATAGCAGCAAGCGGCACGATAAAAGCCCAATAACGCTTGCCAAAATAAGCCGCGCCAAAGAGAGCAATACCGCCAAGTGGCGTAAAATTAGGCAGATGCGGGATGAACCGGCATGCCGCTGCAACAAGAATGATGGCGAGAATAACGCCAAACCTTACGTTCATTTTTTGTTTTTCCAT
>JAISTS010000091.1 GCA_031272455.1 Tannerella sp.
CCTGCGCCTCAACATATTTATCTTCGCGCAGCATTGCGACAACCGTGTCGTAAGAGCCGCTGATGTCAAGCCCTTTCCATTCAATATCCGGCTCGCCGCTGTAGAGCGTGTTATCGTTGAGTTGAAGCAACTCGTCGTCCGTTTTACCGAAAGCCATAGCGCCCAGACGCCCGTTACCAAGCGGCAAGGCTTCCGTCCATTTCTCCGCCGGCTTGTCGTACCATAATGATAGTGAAGTACTTGACGGCTTCTCTGCGCATCCGGCTACAACGACCGCCAACGCAGCCGCGTACATAATCCTGATTACTGACTGTCGTTTCATGATTTTTTTTTTTTTTACTGCAAATATAAGAAATTTTTTTGTGCGACAATGTCTTTTAACATAATCTTTGCATCGTTCGTGTCGATTTGATGTGCGAATATCTGCAGTTTTTTAAAAAATATCCAATAAAAATTGCCGGTGCGAAAAAAACGCTTACCTTTGCGGTTGAAATTTATTAGAAAAAAAATATGGCAACACCGATTAGAAGCATACCCGTATTGGAGGGGAAAGTGGCGGACGCTTTCCTTAAAGAAGCACGTAAAGTGGAAAGGAAACCGCATACGGTTGAGTTTTCGGAATCAACCCGCCTGCTTGTGCGTAAAGCAAATAATGACTTAAGAAATCAGTATGCTGCTTTATGAGCGATTTTCTGCTGACAAAGTGCAAGTTTTCAGTTTTTGATGCGGCAGTTATGTCGCACAGTCAGCCCTTTGCCTGTGGCGACAGCGATCTTGATGATTTTTTCGCCAACGACTCCGAAAATTATAACCGCCAGTTGCTGGGAAAATCTTATTGTTTCAGACTGTTGGAAGATGAGAAAGTGATTGTGTGCACATTTACGCTGTCAAATTCGAGTATAGAAAGCCGACACTTGCCTAATAGCCGAAAGAAAAAATTAATTGAGAATATTCCGCATGAAAAAATGTTAAGCAGTTATCCCGCTACATTGATTGGGCGGTTGGGCGTCAATCAGATTTATCTTGGGAAAGGCATCGGTACAGAATTGATGGAATTTATAAAGTTGTGGCTGTTAGAGAATGAAAATCGAACCGCCTGTCGCTTTCTTACAGTAGATGCCTATAATAAGGAGGGAACATTGAAGTTTTACGAGAAAAACGGTTTCAAATATCTCTTTTCAACTGAACAGCAGGAAAAAGAATATATTGGAATGGCTCAACTTATTGAGTTGAAAACGAGGCTGATGTATTTTGACTTGCTGAATACGAAGCGTTAATGACCTTATCTCAGAAAGCGCCATTAGAAGCCCACAGATTCCACAGTCCATTCATTACCCTTATTTTTAACCGCAACGGCAAATAAGGCGACATCGCCGCCTTACAACGCTAAAATATGGTCAAACAGCGTCTTAAACCTGAACATACGGTCGAGTTCGGTTTTGAGGGCTGTGTTAACCGCCTTACGACAATCCGCTTGTGCAGCACTTATTGCCGATGTCAGGCTGTCGATTTCAGTATCGTCGAGGAAGATGCGATTTAACCATTCTGCCGCCGGTCTCTTTGCCAGCAGTTTAGCCGTTCGGTCAGCTTTGCCCGTCAGCAGGTAATCAATCAATTCCGCACAGTTCTTTTTAGCTGCTTTTTGGTCGTTGTCGTACTCGTCAAAAAACTGTAGCGCAGATATATAATTGCGCTGTTCGTCTGCCTGCCCCTCCACTTTCTTTTCCCAAAACTGGACATGTGAAGATGTTTGCATCCCTCTTGGCGCAGGCGGAACGTCAAAGTCGCTATTCGACAAAACTTGCGGCTGAGGCTCGCTAAGTCCTGCCGCTTCTCTTTTTTTCTCTTGATAAGTTGCCATTTTCTTTCTGTTTTATATTATTTATAATCAATCGATAATCTGTGCTTGGCGCATTGCCTCTTTTGCTTCTTCATCACGTCCGCAGGCTTTCAGCGCTATGGCATATTGACGTAGCGCCTGCGCATACTGCATCCTTGCTTTATATTTGCGACACAGGCTTTGCAGTCTGACGCTCAATTCTATAGCCTTGTCCGTCTCGTTTGCGTCAAGATAATACTCGACGAGATTTGCAAGCGCCATTTGTTGCCCCTCAAAATGATTCAACTGCTCGCAAAGCGCAAGTTTCTGTTCGAGCAAGTCGCGCGACAGCGTTTTTTTACCCATATTGTAGAGTGCGACGGCTCGGTTTCCCAAAATCACCTGCAATTTTTCCCTGTCGCCGATACGTCGGCATATTTTTTCCTGTTCATCGAACAGTCGGAGTGCTTCGCTGTAGTCCTTTATGTGATTGAGCATCACCACTCCACGATTGCCAAGCGCCGCCACCAATCCGGGCAGATGTCCACTTTCGCGGCAGACCTGTTCCTGCTCAACGAACATCGCAAGAGCCTTGTCATACTCATTCTGTTTGATGAAAATATTGCCAAGATTGCCCAGCGCCACCTGTATCCCGTGAATAAATCCCATCCTGCGACATTCGGCAGCGGCTTGTTCGTAATATTTCAATGCCTCTGCGTAATTGCCGGCAACATCCTCAGTCAGACCCAGACAGCCAAGCGCCCGCGACAGTTCGAGCCTGTTGCCCGCTTTTTCGCACAACGCAATCTTGCGTTTATACAGTGTTTGTGCTTCGGAACGGTTGCCCGACAGGTGATTTATATCGCCCAGCAAGCCGAAAACGCGCAGTCTGATTTCGCGATTGTCGAGCGACGGACAAATCTTGACAAGATAGGTTAGCAGATCCTTGGCTGTCGCGATGCTCCCTGTTTCAAAGAGAAACGTTGCAAGCTCAAACAGCGTCTGTTTCGGAGCGCGGCGCAACAGGCTGGCGTCGAGCGAATAGGCTTCATCCCTGCCGTTTCTCGTTTTAGCCTCGATCTTTTCCCAGTACATCTTCACTTCCGACGGATTGTTGCACCACAAAATATGAAATTTGCTCAAATCGCACAGCGCTTCACGCAGTTTGCGTCGGTCGTTTGTCTTGTCAAGCAGCCATGCCAATTCTTCTACAGCATGTGGAGACTGTCGGTTTATAAAACAGTTAATCAGGCGTTTGCGCACTGCTAATTTTGCTTTTTTATCCGTAAGAAACATCTGTTGAACGGCGTCGCCAAGCGCGTTGTAAGCGAAGTTCAACAATCCGTTACGGTTGATAAGGTAAGGCTTAAGTGCAAGATAAAGAGGCGAAAACTCCGCTTGTGGCACTTCAAGCATCGACAGCAGTTCGCCTTCGGTCAGTCCGTGCCGGGCGCAACGAACGAGCGACAGCGCCTCGCGTGTCATATTAGAGCCTTCGGCGTCGTATATCTCTTGGCAGCGTTCAATAACTTTTTTGAACAGCTCACAGGGATTTTCTGCCTCTAACAGCACCGTTAGCAGTTCGTCCATACGGTCGTGCGTCGCCAGAGTGCACAATTCGTGCAGCAGAACACGCAGATACAGTGGATTTTGCGCCGACTTTGCCCGTAAAATGCGTTCAAGATAGCAAGGCTCAATTTTTTTGCCGTATGGCGCAAGATGCGTTGCGACAAGCGCTTGCTGTTCGGCGCTTGTCAACAGTCGCAGCCGCAGTTCGCGATAATTTCGCCGCAGCATATTTGCCCTGCCCGATGCCGTCTTGACCGACAGCAGCATACGGACGCCCTGAGGCAATTCCCTCGGCAGCCATGCCAAGCCAAATGTCTTGTCGGCGGTTATAAGGTCAACGCCGTCGAGCACGATGACGACAGCGTGTCCTTTGCTTGTCGCAAGATGCAGATAATCAGACAGCGCGACAACCAACTCGCCTTGCGTGTCGGGCAGGCGTAGCTCCAGTCCAAACTTGCGGCAAAGACCATAAATTAGCCGTTTGACAAGATTTTCCCAGCGGTCGGAACGGACAGAGGCGCCGTAGAAATGTACAAAAACAAACTCGTCGCTGTGTGCTTCTTGCCGTCGTATAGCCCAGCGCGCCAGAAAAGCCGTCTTGCCTGTGCCTGCAGCGCCGGTAATAAACACCGGTCTGTCAGGGTCGGTCGCCATACAACTGTCGATATAGTCCAATTCGCTGTCGCGACCGGCGAAAATCTCATTTTGATTAAGCGCGTAGCCGATATGTGCGACGGCTTCGCTTTTGTATTCGTCAAGCGCTTCGTCCTGAGGAAAGTCCGCATCAATGGCGGCGCATAGCTGCTTGCGGATAAAAGCGCAAAATTCTTCAATCGACGTGTAGCCGTCAAGCACAGGGAATTGGCTTTGTCGGATGCGCTCTTTCAATGCAAGCATGCGCTTTTGTGTCTGCGCATCCTCGACGGCAGCGCCCGCAATCCTGTTTGTCAGCTTGCGGCTGCGAAGGCAAAAGACCGCCCGTGTCGTCTCGTTATATGCCTCGTTTAGAGCGCCATACTCAATTTCGGCTTCGGTAATCGAGCAGCCGTCGCCAAACAGAGCTTCGTATCCGGCAGTAAGTTCCTTTTCGGGCACCCAGCCGTAGCGCTCGCCAAGCATACCAAGAAAATACGGGCGGCAGTTGTCAATCTCAGCCAAGCAAAGAGCAACGGTCTTGCCGTCGCGCACTTCCTCGTCGGTTACGCCCCAGCGCAGGTCGATGCCCGTGAAGCCCACATTACGCCGACTGCAATAATCTTCGAGATAGGGAAACACAAACCGGCACAATGCGTCGCGCTCTTCGTGCATATCGCTGAAGGTCGAAGATACGAACAGACGGATGGCGCGGTTATATGTGTTCATAGGCAGTAAGTTGTTAAATCCATAGCTTTTTGTTGCCACGCAGATATTTCATCGCAGTATCAATGTCTATACCTGAAGCCTCTAATTTCTTTATGAGATCTTTCATAGCATCAGCGCTTATGCTCGGAGACTGGCTGTTGGTGTCATAATCATCATTTCCTTTATATCGCGTAATATAACCTTTGTCTATACAGAAATTTTTAAAACTCCGCCATTTGGAAGAATATTTGATATTGCTTATGGATTGATCAAAAAAATTAATTTGGTCCTTATAATACATTTGGTGCACTTCCTGAGTTACCGGCTGATATGTGCCTTTTTTAATATTAAATTCATCCTTTGTTATTGTTCGTGGCACCTGCGCATAGCGTAATCGTATTCGCTTTATTAAATCTGCATTTGTTTTGTCTCCATCCTCATTAAGCAATGGCATTTTTATTTCAGGACACCATTTTTGCTGTTGATTATTTAAATGAATATAGAAATTCTTATTATTTAAGTCTGCATTTGCAGATTTTATTGCTTCGGCTTGCGATTCGGGTTCGCCGTAATATTGCAGTATCAACTTATTCAGTTCGTTATAATTGTCGGGATTGATAGATTTGCCCAAAATTTCATGCAACTTAACATAAGCAAAATCCTTTTCCGGATTTGCATCACGGTATTTTTTATAGAATTTCAGAGAGAACGCATAAGTCCGCAGAAAAACGCTTGCCTCATTAGGGTCTTCCATATAGTGGCAATACTCGTGAAACAATACCGGAATAACAGCGTAGGGATCGGTAAAAAGCCTGATGTTAAGCCCCGAACTGTTAGGCAGTGTCATATCCAGCACTTCGTGATAACGGTCAATCACCGGACCAACATTAAGTGGTGGAGTGTATCTTACCCACATAGCATGGCGATACGGTTCAAATTCATAAAAGCCTTCTTCCTCCTGATTTGCGGGGTCAATCAATCGTAATGGATAATTAACAAGCAAATCCATTATGCCCGGAATTTCTTCTTCGGCAATCTCCATCAATCGTTCCGTGTCGCAATATTTGATTGACGGATTGGCGCAGCGAAGCACTTCCTTTAATACTTCAGCATATTCTTTTGCTGTACACAGCTTTGGCGCTCTCACCTCAAAGAAACTCATTTTACTGTC
Organism: Tannerella sp.; assembly: GCA_031272455.1. Lineage (GTDB taxonomy): Bacteria > Bacteroidota > Bacteroidia > Bacteroidales > Tannerellaceae > Tannerella. The sequence goes on from JAISTS010000091.1 coordinate 5,901, forward strand.
TGAACTAATCATATCGCGACGGGCGGCTATCAGACTTTCGTAATATGGCTTAATTATTTCATTGTCTTTGTATTTCATAAAGAAATCGATCATCCCCAT
>JAISTS010000099.1 GCA_031272455.1 Tannerella sp.
TATGGCGATGTGGGCAAAGGCTGCTCGCACTCTATGCGCTCTTATGGCGCCCGCGTGATTATCACCGAGATAGACCCTATCTGCGCTCTGCAGGCGGCTATGGAAGGCTTCGAGGTAACTACTATGGAAGAGGCTGTGAAAGAGGGTAATATATTCGTTACTACTACCGGCAACTGTGATATCATCACAATAGACCATATCGCTGCGATGAAAGACCAGGCTATCATCTGCAATATAGGGCATTTCGACAATGAGATACAGGTGGAGAAGTTGGTTAACTATCCGGGTATCAGGCATATAAACATCAAGCCGCAGGTGGACAAGTACATCTTCCCCGACGGGCGCTCGGTGTTCCTGCTGTCGGAAGGACGGTTGGTCAATCTGGGCTGCGCTACCGGACATCCGTCGTTTGTGATGAGCAATTCGTTTACCAATCAGACGCTTGCGCAGATAGACCTCTGGCAGAACGACTATAAGGTCGCCGTTTACCGACTGCCTAAACATCTCGACGAGGAAGTAGCGCGTCTGCACCTTGAACGCATTGGCGTGCGCCTCACCAAACTGTCGCAGAAGCAAGCCGATTATATCGGCGTGCCGGTGGATGGACCCTACAAGGCGGAACACTATAGATATTGAATTGAAAATTCAGAATTGAGAATTAAGAATTAAGGAGATAGATATTTAGACAGGAAGACAGGCATATATTTTTGCTTAATGCGAACCTTAATTATATTATTATCAATTGTTTGCTTGCTCGTTTCCTGTGGTTCGTCGCGGATGGCGGTTGAAAGTGCGGGGCGGAATGTGCTTATCCCTGAGGATTTTGCGGGTATGGTGCATGCGGGGCATACCAAAACCGATGCCGAATACGCATTTATGGATGAGATGGGCATTTCGTGGACGCTGACAACATTTTATTGGGGTTCGATAGAGCGTCGGCAGGGCGAATGGGATTTTTCGGGTACTGATGCCTTTGTCGATGCAGCTAAGGCACACGGCAAGAAAATCATCGGAGTGCTGGCTTACGATGTCAGATGGATACATCCCGAAGGCGAAACAAAACGCTATATCACTCAAGAGCAACTGCCTCATTTTCTTGAATTTGTGGAGAAAACAGTCAGCCGCTACAAAGGACGTGTTGACGCATGGCAGATTTGGAACGAGCCGAATTACCGTGTATTTTGGAAGGGCAGTCTCGACGATTATCTCGCGATGGCAAAAGCCGGTTCGGAGCTGATACGCGCGACCGACCCCGATGCCAAGCTGCTGATGGGCGGTTTCAACCTGCTCGGCTACGGCAAATATCTGTACGGGCTGTTCACTTCGGGCGCGATGCAGTATGGCGGCGAAGCCTCGTTTCATCCCTATTACCTCAATCCTAACGGCTCGGCGAGGGTATATGACGCCCTTATCCGCCGTCTCGCCAAGAACGGATACGATGGCAAGGTATGGATAACCGAAGTGGGCTATCCGACCGGCGGCTGGTATCCGACGCGAGTGGCGGAAAAGAAGTATGGCGCGTATATCGTAAAGACAATGACGCTGTTAGCTGTGCGCGGAGTGCGCGTTGCCTGCTGGTATCAGCTGTTCGACCCGCCGCGCGACAGACGCAAAAAACGCAATTCCGAAGACTATTTCGGCTTGGCGTATCCCGATTTCGAGAAGAAACAGGGCGCCGAAGCCTATCCCGCCTGCGTGAAAAACATCGTCGGCAAGGCGTATAATCCCGCAAACCCGATTAGCGCCGCGCTGCCCAAATCCGTTGAGTCATACTGCTTTGAAGGCGACGACGGATTGCGAACGCTTATCCTTTGGAAACGACATTCGGGCACAAAAACCGTTACGCTGCCGCTTGCAGGCAGCGAGCATAAAGTTTTCGACTCCAAGACGGGACTAAGCTCTACCTTCGAGCCGTCTCAACCGGTAGAGATTAGCGCTTTCCCGCTGATAATCACTTGGAAAGAGTAATTAAACTCTTGTTTAGTCTGTGTCCGCTATCAGACCTCGATACTGTAAGGCGCACGTATCGGGTTGGCTCTGCGTTTGTTAGCTTCGCTGTCTAAGAAAAACTCTTCTTTTTCGGGGTTCCAGATCAGTTTGCGGTCGAACTCATAGCAGAGGTTGACGATATGACAGAGCGATGCCGTGCGATGTCCGATTTCCACCGTGCTGATAGGCTGTTTGCGCGTCTTGATGCAGCTGAGGAAGTCGTCGTAATGGTTTTCGTTCTTGTAGAGATGAATTTCATTTGCTCCGATTTCCTGAGTTTTCAGCTTGCCGGGGATGGTATCGAGGAAGCTGCGGCTGATGTCGATCACGCCATCTTCGCCGATGAAGCGCACGCAGTTGCCGTCCGATTTGCGGAAGCCCGGCTCGTGTGTCATTATCGTGCCGTTGGCATAGCGCATCGTGAGCGGGCGCAGTTCTTTTTCGTCGGGCGGTGTGAACTCTATCGGTCCGGAGTCGTCCATTCCCATAGCCCACTGTGCGATATCGAACATGTGAGCGCCCCAGTCGCATATCATTCCACCGCCATATTCCTTGTAATTACGCCAGTTAGGATAGACTTTGGCTTCCATCGGGGGCGCTAATTCCTTGTTGTAGGGGTTCATTGGCGCCGGACCGATCCAGCGTTCCCAGTCGAGCGTTGGCGGGACGGGTTCGGCTTGCAGGTCGTAGGGTATGGCGTGGGTGCCGACAGAGACCTTTATCTCCTTAATCTGACCGATATAGCCATTGCGCACAAGTTCGCAGGCGTGGCGGAAATCGTTCCACGAGCGCTGCATATTGCCTACTTGCAGCACGCGCCCGTATTTGGCTACCGCATTTGCCATTGCGCGTCCTTCGACTATGCTGTGCGACATCGGTTTTTCGACATACACATCCTTGCCCGCTCGGCATGCTTCGATAGTCATCACGGCATGCCAATGGTCAGGCGTACAGATTATTACGGCGTCGATATCTTTGCGTGCGAGCAGTTCGCGATAGTCTGAATACAGTTTCAGGTCGCTGTTAGCCTTGCCGAAAGCCTTAGCTGTCGTCTCGTCGATAATACGTTTCATTTCCTGCAGCTGACGCGATTCGCAGTCGCAGGCAGCGATCAGGTTGGCTCGTTTGGCAAAAGAGGGCGCCAATTCCCAGCGTCCCTGTGCGCCGCAGCCGATGATGCCCATATTTATACGGTCGCTCGGAGCTGTGAAATACTTGCCTCCCAGCACGTTGCGGGGGACGATGGTAAGAGCGGCGGCAGTCAGCGCGCCGTTACGTAAAAAGTTCCTTCTGTTCATGGTACTTTCACTGTTTTAAGATATTATAAATTCGTATAGTAATAAATTTTGTGCAAATATAGCAAAAAAATCGGTAAACAGGCACATTCGGAGTGGATTTTTATTCTTTTCCGAAGAAAATGCCCATCCTGCGTCCCTGTTTGACGAGTTCGTGGTCGGATGGCACAAGGCGCACTTTGCCTGCCACTTCCGAGAGCGGCACCGAGTCGATACGTCCGTTTTTGACGCAGACCATACGTCCAAACATCTTATTTGCAATCAGTTCCGTAGCGTGTCCGCCAAGCGCAGTTGCGAGGTTGCGGTCGAACGCCGTAGGATGACCGCCGCGCTGAATATAGCCGAGTATCGTTTCGCGGGCTTCCATTCCCGTCGCCTCTTCGATGATCTGCGAGATCTGGTGAGAGGGGTGCTGTTTTTTGCCCATCGACACGCCTTCAGCTACCACGACGATGGAGTAGGGCTTGCCGCGGCGGGCGCGGTCGGTAACGATTTTGTTCACTTCGTTCATATCGAACGATATTTCGGGGATAAGGATGACGTCGGCGCCGCCTGCCATACCTGCGTAGAGCGCTATCCAGCCGGCGTTGTGCCCCATCACTTCGCAGACCATCACACGCTTGAGCGCGTTGGCGGTCGAATGGAGACGGTCGATAGCCTCAGTCGCGATGCTGACAGCCGAGTCGAAGCCAAAGGTGATTTCCGTTCCCCAGACGTCGTTGTCGATAGTTTTGGGTATGCCTATCACGTTGATTCCCAGCTCCGACAGCTTGTGTGCCGTGCGCTGTGTGCCATTGCCGCCGATGCAGACAAGGCAGTTCAGACCCAGCTCGTGGTAGTTCTGAACGAGGATATCGGGTTTGCCCGAATCTTCGGCGTGGAGCTGTTTCTTGAACGGTTTCTCGCGCGAGGTGCCGATGATAGTACCGCCAAGATTGAGTATGCCCGAAAAACTGTTGGCGTTAAATTCCTCAGTATCACGGTTTAGCAGTCCCGTGAAGCCGTTATGGACGCCTAATACTTCCATCTTGTAATTAATAATCGCCGTTTTGCCGACGCCGCGTATTGTCGCGTTGATACCCGGACAATCGCCGCCTGATGATAAAATTCCTATTTTCATATCTGTTTTTTTAGTAGTTAGTAGCAAGTAGTAAGTAGAGATTAATGGTGAAAGGTGCACGGTGCACGGTTTACTCGTTAACTTATCAACTTGGTTACTCTTTTAATTCTTAATTCTCAATTCTCAATTTATTGAAATCCCTCCAGCAGATTATCCCAAATAAGATTCAGCTCTGCCTGCATATCGCCGACCTGTGCTGTTGTGGCTATGACGGCGTTATGTTCGGGCAGTACGAGGATATACTGTCCGTAAGCGCCGTCGGCACGGAACGAGTTATGGCGGCTGCGCCACATCTGATAGCCATAGCCTTGCAGCCAGTCGCTGTCTTCTTTCTTGACTTTCAGGTCTTCGCGTTTCGTGCCTGCGGGCAGCGACTCGATATGCGAGCGTGTAGCGTCGTCGAACCAAGCCTCAGGCAGCAGCTGTTTGCCCTGCCATTTGCCTTTTTGCAGGATAAAAAGTCCGAGTTTCGCCATATCTTCGGTTTTGACGTGCAGTCCCCAGCCGCCGCAGTTGATGCCGGCAGGGCTTTCATCCCACTCGTAGCCCTCGATGGCGAGCGGACGGAAGAGTCGAGGATCCAGAAAATCAGCCACTTTCAGCCCCGTAGTCTTCTGCACGATAGCCGACAGGACATAAGTACCCAGACTGTTGTAAACGAACTCTGTGCCGGGCGGATGGACGAAGGGCGCGTGAAAAAATGTCTCCAACCAGTCGCCCTCGCCACGTTTCGGCTCGACGTCGTGCCCCGACGACATAGTGAGCAGATGGCGTATTTCGAGGGCGCGCAGATTGTCGTTCACCTCGGCGGGCAGTTTGTCGGGAAAGAAGTTTATCACCTTGTCCGTCAGGCTGATATAGCCTTCGTTGACAGCAAATCCTACAGCAGTAGCCGTGAAGGTCTTGCTGACGGAGTGGAGCACGTGCGGCTGGTCGGGCGCGAAGCCTTCAAACCAGTGCTCGGCGATGACTTTGCCGTTGCGGACTATCATCACGCTGTGCATATTGGTCTGCGTCTCGGCTACGGCAGCGAGGTAGCGGTCGAACGCCGCGGCGTCGAAATGCTGCGACGCGGGCGTGGCGCGGGGCAGGGATATCTGCGGACTTTGACCGCAAGATGTTGTCAGACAGCACAATATGGCTGCCAATGTCGCTAAAGTTAATACCTGTTTTCTCATAATCGTTCGTTTCTTACGTACATTAATAATATATAGCGTTACGGTTTGACTGCAAATATAACTATTATTTGCTTTCGTCGGTGCTATTCTTAAGAAAATTTTTATATCGCACCCCGAAAGGCGGGAAAAATCCCAAGAAAACGGCTGCAAATTTTGCTTTTGTTCAAAAACCCCCCTGTTTTGTACAAAAAACTTATTGCTTGGTTCATTTTCCGAATTATTTTTTTTCCTTTGTAGCGCGATAGGCGAAGCGCCGGCTTGATGCCGCTACCCACTGCCTCGCAACGTAACAATGAAGTATTATTTACATTTAATAACAAATTATTTTTAAAGCTTATGAAAAAGAAAATTTTTACTCTGTTTTGCCTCAGCCTCGTGCTGAGTAGTTTTGCTCTGTCGGCGTTCGCGCAAGGAATCAACGTGAATGATTACGACAGTAAAGGAAATTGGCCACTTGATGGACCATACGCTACACCTCCCGCGCAGGGATCGTTTACAGGACATGGATATGTTTATGTTGGTCCTAATACTGACGGAAATGTAGCTGAATACACTTTTGATGTAACAGAAGCGACAGCATCAGCAAAAGGGACTGAGTTATGGTTGGTTTTGTACATTACTGATGGCTCTACTGTGTTATCTCAAATTGACTCTGTAAAGTATGAAGCAAGTGGAGATGCAACCACGAAAGTTAAGTACAAATTTGCCAACGTTTCGTCTTCGTATGACGGCAAATGGTTGGGCGCCGCGTATTATGATGCATCAGGTACGCAAAAGTTCTCCAACCCCGACATTGTTTTATTGTACAATACTCCTATTGTGAGTTTCTCTTATCAGCCTGCTACTCCGTTAGATCCGGGCAAGGGAGTTATTTCGGTTAAGAATTTAGCTGACACTTCTTTGCTGTACAGTTTGACTGATGGTTTGTCTTGGTTTCCTGCCTTTGAGGATGACGGAACTGCTCATGCGCTGACTGCAGGCGAGATTTCTGTTCTTGGCAACACTATTCTGTTCAAACAGCCGGGCGCAATGAGTTGGGTTACTATTTACATCAAAGGTCAAGAAGGCGATTCTCCTTATCCCGACATCACTATTGCACGTGCAGTAACTCTTCACGGCTCAACCGGTGTAGCAACTGTTACATCTCCTAACGGCGTTTCGTTGCTTGACAAGCAGTTCTATGTAGAGAGCAGCAAGCCGTTTACGTTCAATGTACAGCTTAGCGACCCGAAACTGCAACCGGTAGTCAGCGTTACCGCCGGCAGCGAGACTTTCGATGCTACAACCAAATCGCTTGGCGACGGTCTGTGGGAAGTTACGGTACTGGGCGTTAACAAAGCGTCGAACATCAGCATCACAACAACCGCCGGCATCGACGCAGTGGCTACAGCAAGCGTTTACAGCGTAGCCGGAACAGTTTATGTATCGGCAGCATCGGCAGGTGCAGCAAATATTTACGGCGCGACAGGCGCATTGGTGAAGACCGTGGCAGTGGGCGCAGGCGAGACGGCAGTTTCGTTGCCCGCAGGCTTGTACATCGTTACGCTCGATGGCAAGGCTTATAAAGTCATAGTAAAATAAAAAGGAAAAAAAACTTTTCCACGTTGTTCATTTTGTAAATATGCAGAACCCCGAAACTCGCCCGAGTTTTGGGGTTCGCTTTTTTTTGTCTGCCATAATAATGATTTTTTTGAGAAAATATTTGGCGGTTTAAAAATTTAGTGGTATTTTTGCAGTCTCAAAGGAAAATACTTAATAACTATTGCCGGAACATCGGGGCGGGTTATTAGGTATTTTTCTCTTCTATAGCAGTAATACAGTACTGAATATGTTGCCTGCTTCCGCGTAGAACGCCAACAGTAAGTTTAATCGTACCAAATTCTTTTTTGCTGTATTCGAGCGCAATCATTTCAGAAAACCTCTTTTGATTCTCGTTGTCGTGTTTAGGTTTGGTACGTCGCACTTCTTTCGCAAGTTCCAGAATTTCAGTAAAATAATGGACTATGGCGTACGTTGAGATGTAACGTCTCGACGCGATTTCAGCGGTTTCGTTAATAGACAGATAGCGGACATTGATAAATTCTTTCAAATTAGCGTTATACACCTGTTTGGTCGGATTTGCCGCATTCCAGAATGCGTAAAAATCTCTGATTAGTTTCTTGCGCTCTTTTATGTCTTCCAATGTTGTCCCGTTAGGGATTTTGCTCTCTGTCAGCATATCATCAGTGCGTTGGCAGTCGTCGTCGAGCTGTTGCCGCAGGCTGTCGGTTGTGTCGAAGCGGATATTATCGCGCAGTCGGGCGACGAACTCCACCTCAATATCTTGATTATAAATCGTTTGCGAGAAGTCGAGGATATGCACCTCGATGGTCGTTTCGTTGCCGTCGAGCGTCGGGCGGTTGCCGATGGAGAGCATACCTTTGTGTCGTTGCTGTCCGTCGAGAATGACGCGGACGGCATACACTCCGGCGGCAGGCAGTATTTTGCGCGGTTCGTCAATAGCGATATTGGCTGTCGGGAAGCCGAGCGTATGCCCGAAGCCCTGTCCGTGCACAACACGTCCGCGCAGCCGATAAGGACAGGTCAGCAGCTCGGCGGCATAGTCAACGCGCCCTTCGGCTATCGCACAGCGGATTAGCGACGAGCTGATAGTCCCTTCGGCACATTCGCCGGCGCGGACAACCTCCATCCCACATTCGGCGCCATAAGCGGCATACTGTTCAAAGCCGTCGGTGCGGTCGTGTCCGAAGCGGTGGTCGTAGCCGATAAGCAGGGTGTTGACGTTCCATTGCCGGTGCAGGACGTCGATGATAAAATCGCGGGCAGTCATAGCCGCCAGTGCGGGGGTGAAGTCCATAAGCAGGCAGGCGTCGATGCCGGTGGCTTCGAGCAGCTTCATCTTTTCGTCGAAAGTGGTCAGGATAGCGGGTATATGTCCGTCTTTCAGTACATTACGCGGATGTTCGGGAAAGGTCAGCACCGCCGACAACAGCCCTTTGCGCTCGGCAAGTTCGCGCAGAGCGGCGATAAGGAAACGATGTCCCCGATGCACTCCGTCGAAGAAACCTATCGTCGCGGCGTAGCTCTGCCCTGCAGGGGCTGGTGGCGTTTTTATTATTTGCATTTGAAAACCTACCTTCCCCTCCTGATGCTTCGCGAAGGCGCTGATTTCTCGGCTTTCGGGGCTGATTCTTTCGGGGTTTTTTCCTTTTTTGTCGTTGCGCCGCTGGCTTTTTCAGCTTTTTTGCGCGCTTTTTCGGCTGCTTTCTGGGCTTTTTTGTCGCCTGCGAGCAGTTGTGCGGAGTCGGCGTTGAACCATAGCGATTCCTTGAAGTCAACGAGTTGTTTTTCGATACGTTCCTGCTCAAACTGTATAGAATCTTCGGGCACGTAGGCATTCAGCGGTATGTTCAGCAGGTTTTCGGTCTTGAATATCTCGCCGTCGAACATACGCAGACGGAAGTAGTCGTCGATGGTAAACGTCTTGGCGTTGTTGACGTTAGATGTCATGATATACGTATTGGCGATATACGGTCGCAGGTCTTCGTAGCGCACCCAGTACATAGGCGAGCGCTGTTCGCCGAAGTCGCGGTTGAGATAGATAAACGGACAGATAGCCAGCAGTTTAACGTCGTAAACGGAGTTGTTCTGGTCGAAAAACCAGGCTTCTTTGACGTATAGCGATTTGACTTCCTGCGAGGGGACGTCGCTTTCGTTGACCACATAGCGTTCGACGTTGTTTTGTCGCGATGTTTCGTACATTATCTCAAAGCGGTCGAGCACGTCCTTGAATTTCAAGCGGTGAGCCTCGTCGAATATTTCGTAGCCGTCAACATACTCGTATGCAGGCAGTTTGTCGTCAGCCACGAGCTTAAAGACTGTCGCGCAGAGGTTAGCTACGCCGTTGATGGGCGTGGTGGGGTAGTATAGCGGCGCATTTTTCTCGTCGAGCAGGTCGAGGTCGCGATAGATGACACGCATCCAGCGGGCGTTGCCGATATCCTGCGTCAACAGTTCGTTCATCTGCTGAGCGCGAACGGTCAGTTCGGGCAGTCCGCTGTCTTCAGCCTGTCCCTGTTGACGGTTGCGGTCTGCTCCGCGGTTAAGCTGGGGTGTGCGGCGCTGCTGCTGTTCTTCCTGCGCCTGCAAAGCCGCAGGCGTGGCGAGAGCACACAGAGCCAAAACAAAGATAAAATAGAAACGCTTCATAGTTTATTTTATTAATATTCAGTTAATTAACTATTACTTCAATTGTTGCGAGGCGTTGCGCTTTGCCTCCGGGGTCGTTCGCACGTACATTGGTGATATAGAATCGTTTGCCGCGTGCGAGGTTGCGAATCATCGTTTTTTGGCGTTCGGTGAAGGCGCCGCTCTGCGACACTTCGGGCAGCGCATTGCCCATTGAGTCGTAGAACACCAGCTCGAAGCCTGTTACGGTGAACGGTATGTCGAGGATGCCGTCGTCGATAGCTGCCATAATGCCATTAGCTTCAACGAGATAGCGTTTGGCTATGGATCCGCCGGTAAACTTGCGCGTCGTTCCCGCTGCATCTTTATAGGTGATGAAGGGGGTGGCTGGTGGCAGGGGACGCACCTTAAATTCGCGCGTCATCGAGAGGTTGCGACCGCCCGAAACGGCTGACAGTGTGATGTCTAACTTTGTCGCGTTCGATGGCGGGCGGGCTGTCCATACGTTGCCGCTCTTCTGCGTCATCGTACCTACCGAGGCTGTGGCGCGGACGCTTCCGCTCGGTACGCCGGGGATAGCTACTTCGATATCGTTGTCGATATTTTCGTAGAGCACATTCATCAGCACAGGGGCGATGGTAGCTGTCTGTTCGGTAACGAAATAAGAGTCGGCGAAGGGATAGCTGCGTGGAGAGCCGTCGGAGCCGGTTATCTGCACTTCGCCCGAAAATTTATGCTCGCCGATGCCTGCCGACGAGCCGGTATAAACTCCCTGCGCCGATTCGGGCAGTTCGTTGCCGTCAACAATCACGCGCGGATGCTGGGTCGTATCGACAGCTACGAGCGCTATTGTCGCCTGATATGGCGTGCCCTGCATAACTATCTGACTGTTAGGTATTACCATAGCGCGGACATCGTTGATGCGGTATGCTCCTTCGTCAACGCCGCTCAGGATATACGCCAGCGCTTCGCCTTCGACATAGCTGACGTCGTTTTGGAGCTTGGTCAGGATGGTGATAGCGGCAGCAACGGGCATATTCTCGAACAGAGCCGTCTCCCAGTTGCCTGCCGTGATGCCGCCTTTGGAGGGCGTGCGCAGGTTGAGCACCGACTCGATGACGGTTACTTTGGCTGTGTCAGCCACTATCTCTGCCATCAGTGAGCGGTAGGCTTCGAGCTTTTCGCGCAGGATTTTGCCTTCGCCGATGACGGGCGCCAGCATCACGCGCGAGGCGGCTTCGAGGTCTTCCTTGTGCTTGATATTGTGGATGTCGCCGTCTTTGCCGTCTGTTTTCTTGACAATCTGCACTTTGAGGTCTTGTATGTAGTCGAACAGCTCGTCCGATTGCCGTTTGACCTCGCTGCCTTTCGTATGCCATTCGCCTACGCGGTCGGGATTGGTCTTGTAGTAGAAGTCGAGTTCTTCCCAAGCTATCTCGTTGCGATGTCGGGCGTTGGTAATCGTTTTCTGCAGGCTGTTTTCCACCAATTCAAAACCGTCGAGCACCTCTGACGACACGTTGAGAGCCATCATAGCGATAAACACGAGGTACATCAGATTGATCATCTTCTGACGGGGCGAATTGGGATTGCTTGATATTCCTGCCATATTTAATTGTATTTAATATGCTGATTATTAATCATTTATTATATCCTGTTAGGATAGGGTGGCTGCTGTTGCGGGTAGCCCTGATAGGGTGGTTGCGGAGGATAGGCGCCGCCAAGCGTAGCGTTGACCGTCATTGCCTGCAAAAGTCGGCTGTAAACCTGATTGAGCTGGCTAAGCAACTGCGCCATACGCTCGTTTTCGGCACGGAAAGCGCTGCTGTCAACCACCGAGCTGTCGTACATATCGCGTATGCGGCTCAATCCGGCGTTGATATGATGTATGGTTTCCATCTGCGAACGCACACTGCCTAACTGTCCTTCGTAGAACTTGTTAAGCCCCGACAGATGCTCGTTGAGCTGCTCCATCTGATGTACATAGCCGAGGGTTTTTTCTTCGGGATTTTCGCTGTCTTCTGTGCCTGAGATGACCTTGCACGAGTTGACGAGCGTATCCGAAAATTCGCTTAATGAGTTGGTTACCGCGCTGAAACGTTCGAGGTTCTGTGCGACAGTCGTTATCTGGTCGATATACGACTGTGTAGCGCCTGTCATATCCGCCATTTTCGAGATTTGCTCGGCTGCTTCGCCAAGTTTTTGTATGCTGGCAGCCAGTGTTTTAGCATCTTCTTCGGATACGTTCAGACCCATAGTTTTCAGTCCTGCGGCAGCCGTTTCTTCGGGTGTCGGGGGTGTTGGTGCTACGCCTCCACCACCGCCACCGATGATGAATGTGCCACCGCCAAATCCGCCTGCTGCTGCGCCGCCGCCTTCGCCGATAATGACCGGTCCGCCGCCTTCGCCGCCGACGTATCCACCGCCGCCGCCGACAACCACACCTCCGGCAATGCCGCCACCAGTGCCTTCCTTACCAAATTCCGGTCGGTCGAGCGGGTTCTTCGATTTGAGGACAGGGAACACCTCTTCCCAGTGATAATCGTTCATCGGACGCTCGAAAGCCGAAATGAAGAACACTATCGCCTCGAAAATCAACGAGATGCAGAGAATCTGATTGGCATAGGGCAGATGGACTATCTTGAACATTGCCCCGATAACGACTATCGAAGCGCCCCAGCTGTAACAAAAAGTCAGTACACGTTTCCCCCGTTCGCTCGAAAGAAACATTTCTATCTTGTTTTTATACCTTCTGTACTTTCCCATTTTATTCTGTATTTTTATTTTTTATCTTTCTACTTTTTATTTTATTTCTTTTTCCCTTTTGCATTAGAGAAACCGACTTGCGTACGCACGCAGCGGAAGCCGATGTACGAGCGCGTTTCGTTCTGATATTCAAACGTTCGCATATCGGAGCGTATGAACTGTGCGACGTCTTTCCACGAGCCGCCGCGGACGACTTTTTTCTTCATCGCGTAGGGATCTTCCTTCGCGGCGTTGTAGTGGAGGTCGGGATTGAGGTCGTTGACCTGGCTCTGACCTGCTTCGGTATAGATGGACGATGTCCATTCGGCGACATTGCCTGCCATATCGTACAGTCCAAATTCGTTGGGCGTGAATGATGCCACGCGGGCTGTAATCAGGTGTCCGTCGTCGGTATAGTTGCCGTCGCCGGGTTTGAAGTTCGCCATAAAGCAGGCTTTGCTGTCGAGCAGGGTGTCGTCAGCCCAAGGGTATTTGTTTTCGCTTTTTCCGGCGCGCGCCGCATATTCCCATTCGCCTTCGGTAGGCAGGCGGAACTGCTCGATGACCTGTCCGGAGGGGATATTCGACGATTTCTTGTATTTATCTGTACGCCAGACACAAAACGCATTTGCCTGTTCCCACGACACACCGACAACGGGATAATCGTCGTAGCCCGGATGGTTGAAATACAGTTTCAGGTACGGCTCGTTGTAGGCATTTTTGAAGTCGTTTATCCAGCTTGTCTCGTCGGGATAGATGTTGATGATATGCGTATGCAGGAAGTCGAAAGGATTGCTTAACGGACGTGTAATCGTCTCACTCACAATGCGTCCCTCGTCGTTGATATATGCCGTATCTTTCGAGATCATCACCACCTCGCCGGGGTTGGGCTGGATGTCGGTGTTACGGTTGCGGTTAGCCGGATCGAGGCTGTTGCGACGCAGGGCTGCCGAGGTGTAGTCGTACCATTCGTACTTGTAGTTCATCTGCGTCTTGTCGAGACCGCGTTCGCCCGTTACGGGATGGGTGTAATAGACGCTTTCGATAGCTCGCAGCTCATCTTCGTTAGCGCGACGCCAAGGTATCGGGCGCGTCCAGTCGAGATGGGGCGTTACGGGGTCGCCGTATTTGTCTTCGGTGATCATAAACAGGTCGTTGCCGCCGTAAGCGGGATCGGCAAGGCGCGTGCGTATGATCGAGTCGCGTACCCAGTAAACGAACTCGCGGTATTTGGCGTTGGTGATTTCCGTTTCGTCCATCCAGAACGACTCGAACGACACGCCTTTAGTCTCGGAATTGAAGCCCCAGAGGCTGTCTTTGTCGGCTGGTCCCATTGCAAACGAGCCGCGTTTTATCAATACCATGCCGTAGGGCGCAGGCTCGTTGTACGACGCCAGCTTCACGCCTACCAGCTCGCCTCCGTCGCCCGAAAACAATTTACCGCACGACGCCAGCAGAGCTGCTGTTACCAATATTATTGCTATTTTCTTCATGATTGGCACATTCTGTTTTTTATTTTCCCCTGATTTACAGGTATCTTATACTTTTATGTTTATTTTTCTTTCCTTTATTATTGTTCAGCTTCAGATTGTATGTTACCATAAATTCGTGGCTGCCTGTCGTGGCTGAATTCATTGCCGAGGTCGGAAATTCATAAGCATAACCTATGCGAAATCCCTTGATCAAGGCTCCGAGATACAGCGTTGCGGCATTGACTTTCCCATTGTCGCTGACACGCACACCCAATCCTCCGTTGTAAACTTTGTTATAGACCGCCCGCGCCGTTACGTCTGCCGAAACCATTTGCAGGTTGGTGAACGTCATTACGGTTGGTTGCAATTCAAATAACGTATTTTTCAACGGTATATTGTATCCTGCCGTCAAATTGTAGCTGCGTTCGACTTTGCGTTCAAAGTTTTCGTCGAGGTTGAGTTTTGGGGCGAGCAGGTGCGCAGAGGCTATTCCAATGAAGTATTTTTCGGTGTAGTACATCACTCCGGCGGCAAAATCCAGACCCATCGCGTCGAGTTCCGATTTTGTTATCGCCTCGTCGTCCTGTACTATCTCGTCGCTGCCAGCGGGGATATAGATGCTGTCGCCGCGGAAGGTGTGGTTGATCATTCCCGCCTGTATGCCGATGCTCATCGTCCCTTTGCCGAGTTTGAGCTTGACGGCATATTGCAGTCCGGCGTTCATCCGTTCGTCAAGTCCGGCGCTTTCGCTCATTACTACTATTCCGACGCCCTGATTCAGTTTGCCGTATTTCCACGGCATATCGGCAGTGAGCAGCGCCGACTTGGGTGCGTTCTTGACGCCGAGCCACTGCATACGGTAGAGAGCCGTAGCATAGAGGTCGCCCGACTTGCCGGCATACGCAGGGTTGTAATAGCCTAATGCAGAGAAGTATTGGCTGAACAGAGCGTCGTCGGTCTGCGCAATGGCGACCGACGAAGATACGCCGATAAAGAGTACAATATACCAAAACCGTTTCATAGGTAATTAGTATAACTACAAAACGCTCAATAAATTGTGTGTCCGGCGCTAAAAAAAACGGGGTCAGTACTCCTCTTCGTTGAAGAAAAAGTCCTCTTTACTCGGATAGTCGGGCCAGATATCTTCCATACATTCGTATATCTCGCCTTCATCCTCCATCTCCTGAAGGTTCTCTATCACTTCGAGCGGCGCTCCTGAGCGCTGCGCATAGTCAATCAATTCGTCCTTGGTCGCGGGCCAAGGTGCATCTTCAAGTTTTGACGCCAATTCCAGTGTCCAATACATAACAATCTCTTTTTCAAGGATTAACGACTCAAATTCATTTTCTCTTATGAAAATTTGCGCAAAAGTAAAATAAATTTTTTAAATGCAAGCGTTTTCCCAAAGAAATTCTGATTTATTTTTCAACATACATTCGCGGCGGGCTATGGCAAAGAGCAGATCCGACAGGCGGTTGACGTATTTAAGCAGCTGTGCATCAACGCTTATCGTCTCAGATAAACGGATAATTTCGCGTTCTGCGCGTCGGCAAACCGTGCGACAGACGTGAGCCAGCGCCGCCGTCTGGCAGCCGCCCGGCAGTATGAAGCCCTTTAGTCGCGGTAATTCGCTGTCAATCAGGTCAATGACTTTTTCTATCTGCTCTACCGTTTCTGCACTGATGTTACAGCCTGCGTTTTGGCGTGCGTCGGCAAGGTATGCTCCGACATCGAACAGGCGATGTTGCACCGCTTGCAGCGTTTCGATCGTGTATTCGTCAGATATTGAGGCGACAAGCAGTCCGATAAACGAATTTAGCTCGTCGATAGCGCCGTAAGCCTCGATCCGCAGATGCGTTTTGGCGACGCGCGTTCCTCCGGCAAGCGAAGTGGTACCTCCATCGCCTCCGCGGGTGTATAAAATGCTTTTTTTCAGTTCTTTATCGCTCATCGTACGCCGCTTTGCAGTTCGGGATTAAGGATGCTGTTCATATAGTAATCGACGTAAGCAGGCTGCACGTCGCGCATTATGACAGTGCGCTGTTTGTCAAACAGATATACCGTCGGGATGATACGCAGTGCGTAAGTCAGACTGTCGCCAATTTCGCGCCCGTAGTCGTAGCCGTGTATCCACGACGACGGCATATCATTGATATGCTTTCTCCAGTTTTCGAGGTCGTCGCCCGGATATAAAGCAATAATTGTCAGCCTGTTGCGCCTCTGCATCTCTTTTATTGACGCGCCCGCCTCTATCGTGGCAGCCATCTCGCGACAGTTGCCGCAGTCGAGATTGTGAAACATCACGAGCGTAAAATCGGTTTTGAAGTCCGACAGCGCGGCTTTGCGTCCTGTCGTCATAGCAAAATGTATGTCCGCTCCCATCGTGCCCGGACGATTCTTACCCAGCTCGTTTATAAGCGTTTGCGGTCTGATTTTGTGATAATCGTCGAGCACGACCGAACTGAGCTGATGCTCCAGAACGGGGATATAATACTCGTCGTTGTGCAACTGCGAATTGACGTCGAACAGGTATTTTTCCATCATCGTCGTGAAAAAAGCGTACATCGCCGGATGGCGTTCGGCTAAGCTCAAAGTGTTATTGATGCCTTCATACGCCTTATTATAAGGCATATACGGAAAAATGGAAATGTAATCGACGATAGCCTGCTCGGTGGCAAGGGCGCCACTGCCCACGTATGCCGTGTCGCTGAAGTTGAAACGGTCCCAATAGTGCATAGCGAGGTATTCGGCGCGCGGTTGAGGGTCGGAGTAAATCGTCGGCACTGTTACCGACGGGAAAGTGATTATTGCAGCAGGTTTACGACCCTGCGAGCATCCGGTCAAAACGAGTGCGATAGCGATTGCCGCGGCGATTGTTCGGTTTACTGATTTCATTGTTTCGTTCATTTTTTTGCTGCAAAGGTAAGAAAAATATAAGTTCAGGGCTGCCAAATAACCGAAAAAACTGTCGAGCAGCATTAAATTTCAGGTTTTGAGCTTGATTTTTCGGACATTGCGGATACGGCGTATGCTTGATGCGGCATGAACGATGTCAAGCACTTCAATTCGAGCAGTGGTGATGCGGTAAATTATCAGATGCGAATCGAGGATGATATTACGATACATCTGGCTGAGCGTAGCAAGATGGCGACATTCAGGATAAAACGTGTAATACGTTGAAAGCGTAGCAATAGACTGCAAAATTTGTCGGTCGTAACGTTCAGCCTGAAAATATCCGAACGTCTCAAGTCCGTAAGCATATATCCTGTCAACGCTGTTGTCGAACTCGTCGCTTACGTCAACCTGCTTGCAAGGTATTCCTTCTTCCATGCTTCGTGATTACGCAAATACTCTTCAAGCGGGGTGAAATGTCCGTTTTCGATAGTGTGGAAATGATCCCACCATTCTTCCTGAGTTCCATGAAAAGGAGTATTCGGATCCCAACTGTTAGTAGAATCTGACGCCTCTGCAATCGTGCGATATGCCACAGCCGGCTCAGCCGCCATTATTGGCTCATCATTGTTCGGCAAACTATATTTCTTGACAGTCATAATAAGTGTATTTTGCTGCAAAGGTAAGAAAAAAATTGCAATCAATAAAAAAGCAAACAAACAGCTTGCGGGGCACAGACAGTCTTGCCTGTATTCGTCAGTTTTCCGGTCTGCGGATTGCGCGAAAAGACAGTAGCGATGCCGCTTTGCTGATGGGCAACGAAGATGAACCGTTCGTCGGGCGTCAGGGCGAAGTTGCGCGGACCATTGCCGCCGGTCGCGACTTGCTGTACAAACTCCGGCTCGCCCTTATCGCTTATGGCAAAGCAGGTTATGTCGTTTGCCGTGCCGCGGTTAGTGGCATAGAGGAATCGTCCGTCAGACGTGATATGTATATCTGCCGCGCCGGTTCGGATGTTCTCGCGAATGGCTACGGTCGTGCTGTACAGCGGTTTGAGCCGTCCTTCGCGGTCGATGGCTACGGTCGAGATTTTGCCGTCTAATTCGTGGAGTATATATATAATGTACGCGCGTGTGGCGTCAGCACCCGTAACTGCTTCGGGATGAGGATGAAAGCAGAGATGACGCGGTCCGCCGCCGAGGTTCGACTGTATGCTGTCGATGGCGGTCAACACTTGCGCCGTCCCGTCGGGATTATAGCGGTACACCGTCGTATAGTCCGTTCCCAAATCATTTACAATCAGATATTTGCCGTCAGGAGTGAATATAGCCTGATGTACGTGCGCTGCACCCTGCCTGTCGGCATTGATGCTGCTGCCCGTGTGGCGGACGACCTGCAACGCCTCGGTCAGCGAGCCGTCGGCTTTGCGTCCAAACACCGAAATGCTGCCGCCACTATAGTTTGCCGTTATCACATGTTTCTCTGTAACAGACAGATAGCACGGGTCTGCGCCTCCGGCTTTCACCTTGTTGATGACGTGCATACTGCCGGTGGCTCGGTCGAATTTCATGGCATAGACGAGGCTGGCGTCGCCATTCTCGCCTGCGGCATATACAAATTCGCTGTCAGGCGAAAAAGCAAGAAAGCTCGTGTTAATCACATCGTTAACGCCTTCGATAGCCTGTGAATAACCCGTTGTGGCGTCGTATTCGTAAACCGACACGCCCTCACCCTCCTTGCCTCCGGTATATGAGCCGGTGATAAAACGATAGCTGATATTCTTGGTGTTAACACCTTTTCCTTCAATCCATTGCACAATACGCTCGTCGTTGGGAAGCGTCGCGGGCGGGAAAGTCGCGACCCAGTTACCCTGTTCGTCGATAAGGAATTTCTGGAAGTTCCACGTAACGTCGGCGTCCTGCTTGCCGTTTTGAGATCTTCGCGTAAGCCATTGATATACAGGTGCAATATCATCTCCTTTAACGGATATTTTCGACATCATCGGAAAGGTAACGCCATAGTTGAGCGTGCAAAATTCCTGAATTTCGGCGTTCGTACCGGGTTCCTGACCGGCGAAATTGTTTGCCGGAAAGCCCACGATAACGAATTTATCACCGCCGTAACGCTCATACAGCGCTTGCAGTTGCTTGTATTGAGGCGTCAGACCGCATTTCGACGCCACATTGACAGCCAAAACTTTTTTGCCCTTCAGCTTCGACAGCGGAAAATCCTTACCGTCAATCGTTTGCACTGTGAAATCGTGAAAACTTTTTGGCTCTTCGATTCCCCACTTCTTGTTAGGCTTGGAACCGAGCGTCAGTTCAAGCGTACCGCCATTGAAAAACTCCTTTAAAGGGAAGCGGAAACTGTTCAGCGGTTTGCCGTTGAGTCGGGCGCTTTGAATATAAATGTCGGAGGGCTTGTTATGCTTGGCGACTATCTCAAAAGTACGCTGAACATCAGGGCTTTCCACAGAAGGGAACGTCATTACTACGCGGTCGAACAGCGGCGTAGTGATTTCGAGCGTCGGGTTATCGCCCACCAAACCATCGACGCT
>JAISTS010000064.1 GCA_031272455.1 Tannerella sp.
ACAAAACAGGCAAACGAATTGGGCATTTATGATATGAGCGGCAATGTTTGGGAGTGGTGCAGCGATTGGTATGGCGATTATAGCAACGCTTCACAGACCAATCCGCGTGGCGCATCTACTGGCTCTTACCGCGTTCTTCGTGGCGGTGGTTGGAGCGACAACTCGAGGGTCGCGCGTGTCTCGGATCGTCTCGACGGCAATCCCGACGGCAGGTACTACAACGGCGGTTTCCGCTTGGCTCTCAGTTCAAATTGAATCTGTCGTGAGGTTTTGGTGAAGCCCGCAGCGGAGCAAGGGCAAGACAAAACCGAAGGTTGAAAAAACAATTACCCCGCGAAGCGGGGTCGAAATTTTTTGAAAATTAAATTATGTAGTAATATGCGCAACTTTTTTAATAGTAACCAACTGCATTGGCATCCTCAAAATTGAACCCGGTAATTGTCGGATAAGGTACGCTCACTGTATGGGCGAATTGTTATTTTCAATTTGGGTTTTTCCGCAGCTGCTTCTTCCTCGTCCAATTTGGCTTGTGCGTCGCTGCGATAAGAGCGTGCAGTTATATCGCTTGGATGGATTTTAAGGCATTTGTCATAATCGTCAACAGCTTCTTTGTAGTCGCCTAAAGCGTATCTTGCAATGCCCCGATACAGGTAGGCATCTGCGTAGGATGGCTTGATTTCAATTGCTCTGTCAAGGTCGGCAATGGCTGCCTCGAAATCGCCCAATTTGATTTTTGCAAAACCGCGACCGTAGTAAGCTTCGGCATCGTCCTGTTTTATTTGGATAACTTTGTCGTAATCGTCAAGAGTTCCCTTGTAGTCGCCTAATTTTGTTTTTGTTATGGCGCGATTAGAGTATGCATCTGCGAAATCGGGATCCGTTTTAACAGCATTATCAAAATCAGCAAGAGCAGCCTCGAAGTCGCCCAACTCGAATTTTGTCGTGCCACGATTGTGGTACGCCTTTGCATGATTTGGATTAATTTCAATTGCTTTATCGTAATCGGCAATAGCTTCATTTGTTTCGCCTGAATTCTCTTTTAACACGCCACGATTGCAATACGCATCCGAATAGTTCGGATTGATTTCAATAGCTTTGTTAAGATTGAATTTGGCTGCATTGTAGTGTCCTAACTGTAGATATGCACTTCCAAGATAAAAGTACGTTTCTGCAATGTTCGCATTGATTTCAATAGCTTTGCCCAGATCGACAATAGCTGCCCTGTAGTCGCCTGCAAGATAATTCTTAACCCCGGAGGCAAGGTTTTCTTCACTTAAATAATTTTGTTTTACCATAGCTTAATCAATTAATGTTTCTATTTTGGCGCAAAAATAGCACTTTTTAGAAACATAATCGGTTTTTTTGCGATTTATTTTGTTTCAGCGGCATTTTTTTGAAAAATCGGCGAGGATGACTTAGAATCGCGATAGCCGCTTCAATTTGGGATTCCGTCTTGGCTCTCAATTCGATATTGAACAGACAGTTGCGCCTTCCCTTTGCCGAACAGACGAGGGGCAAACAATAACAAATCCCACCCGGATAGTAGCCGCAAGGTCGAAAAGCGAGCGGGACGATGAGATAACAGGTCTATTACCGGACATTCTATCAATTCACGTTAGCGACTGAATCATCTCGTTGAATTGCAGGATTTTGGCGCTGTTTGCTTTTTCAAAGAGCAGATGTTCAAAATCGCGCTGCTTTTGGCGCAGGTCAATGGTTTGCAGCAGTTCGGCGGTGCGAGATTTCAGTTCTTGCAGGTTTGCAACTCCGCAATGAGCATTTAAAAAGTCATAATCCGGCTTTGTCAGCAAAAGCAGAAACATTGCGTCGTAGAAATCGCGCCCTTTAGAGCGGGTAAGCATTGCCGACAGTTTCATACTGCATAAAACGCCATCCGGCGGGACGGGCAACGGGAAAAAGAAGCCACACCCCTGAATATTTGCAACTGTCGGTGTATAGTCTATTTGCTGGTCTTGAGTTTCAATTTTCATCAGAAACCGCTCTTCCCTGTGCCCGCTCAAAGCCATCTCAAACAGCAGTTCGGGAAAGTAAATGTTTCGCCTGAAAGCCTTTAGTCGCTCGTTTTCTTTATCTTTGGACTGTGCGTTAAAACCTGCATTGTTAAGAAAACGGATGATGCCGTCGGTCATAGTCATAAACTCTTCCTTAGACAAATCTTTGCAGTCGAAATCCAAATCTTCTGAAAATCTGTCAATTCCCTTTACCAAGCGCAGGTTTGTGCCGCCTATAAAAACGAGTTTGCGCACATAAGCCGTCGTAGAAAGATAATCCAGTGTCATTAACTGGATGTATTCTTTCAGAACATGCTTGTTGAAGTCGTTATTATTTCCAATAAACGGTGGATAATAATTTTTTATCTGTTCTATTCGTATCATATCTCGTAAATATTTTTTAGAAGTTTTACTCTGTTTTCGAGGGCTTTGTTCTCAAATTTTTGTAAAAACTCTCCGAACAACTCCCTGTTAAGTTCGTCCTGCATATAACTCTCGTCGAAGCGCAATTCTCTTATTTCCTGCTCGTTATTGTAGAACGGATAAAGATACAGCAAGTCGAGGATAGCCTTTTCGGGCGTTGCAAAAAGTAGATTGTGACGCTTGCCCGTCGGCTTAAGGTCGTAGCCGAACATTAGGTTGCTCTTGATTTTCTTGTAAGAAAACTCGCCGAAAGCGTTAGAAAAAAAGGCTGTTTTTAGCGAACAGACAGAGGTAATCTGCACCACCGCTTCGGGTATGACGCCATAGAACGCCAAAGCCGTATGCAGACTTACGTACGAGGGCTGATAGATGCGGTTGGCGAAATAATAGGCATAATCGGGCTTGCCGAGAAAATCGGAAAACGTATAATAACCGCTCCGCAAACCGATGAGATAGCCCTTTTTCTTCCATCTCACGAGATTGTAGCGGTCAAAATCGGGCTGAACGGCATAAACCTGATTCAGGTTGAAGCAGACCAACTCTGCCATCTTTGACTTAAAATCTATAAAGTTCATTTCGTTTCTATTTTGGCGCAAAAATAGCACTTTTTAGAAACATAATCGGTTTTTTTGCGATTTATTTTGTTGCGGCGGTACTTTTTTTTTGAAAAATCGGCAAGGATGACTTAGGCTCGCGATAATTACTCCAAAATACAATAATCGCCCCAAAACGGAGTTGTAATATACGATGGATGAGATTATAGCATATATTACAAGTTTCCTGCTGGGCAAGGACACGCCGCAAGAGATTGTTAATCAGGTGGGTTACACATCAGATAAGGATGCTTATGGCGCTTACCGTGTTGTCGTCGTGCCCTCAGATTTTTTCGACGAGGGCATTTATGGCGAGGAAGCGTCTTTGCCCGTTTTGCCGCTTGAGAACATCGAGGGCGTTCCTTTGCTGTTCGGCAAACCGATAATCGAGCAAGTGGGCGAAACGACTGTCGTTCAGGCTGATATCATCGCGAGCACTTACTTCCTGATATCGCGTTACGAAGAGATTGTCAAGTACGATATTCGCGACGAGCACGGGCGTTTTATCGGAAAAGAGTCGCTGCCCTGTAAAGCCGGATTTATTCATCGTCCGATTGTGGACGAATACGGGCGTCTGCTGCGTAAATGGCTGCAAATGCCTGAACCGCAGCCGAGTATGGCTCGTATTTATCTTACTCACGATATGGATGCGCCGTTTTATTGTCAGACATTGCGCAATGTCGGGCGCGAATTTTTGCAGGGCAAAAACCTGTTTCGGCTGCTCAAAATTATGACCGGCGATTTGAGGAACGACCCGTATTATGTCGCTCAGGAGTGGCTGCTTAGGCAGGACAAGATGCTTTCTGAGGCGCTTGGACGGGATAAATGCGAGGTATATATGTTTTTCAAAGCAGGCGGCGAAATGAAAGAGGACAAGCCGCTGTATAAGCTTACCGACCAAATGATTACGACGTATATTCACGATATCATTTCGCTGGGCGGGAAGATTGGGCTTCACAGCAGCTATGCCGCCGGTTTAATGCCTTTTCTGATAAAATCTGAAAAAGAGCGGTTTAGGCTTGATACGGGCATCGAAGTCAGCGCTAATCGGCATCATTACCTTGCCTCGCGCGATCCTGATCATTTACATCGACTGCTTTATGCCGGCATAACTGACGATTTCACAATGGGTTACGCCGATATTGCCGGTTTTCGGCTCGGCACTTCACGTCCCGTGCGCTGGATTTCACCCACAGAACGTGAGCTGACTTCGCTCACTCTGCATCCGCTAACTGTAATGGACTCAACGCTTTCGGAGCAAAAATATATGGGTCTGGACTATGAGGCGGCACGTAAGTATTGTCTGCAACTTATTGAGCAGGTGCAACTTAACAATGGCGAACTGATATTGCTATGGCATAACTCATCGGTATCGACAACCACAGCCGGATATCATCGCCAACTGTATGAATATCTGATAAATACACTTAAAGTAAAGGTTTAACTATGAAAATCATTACGATAGTAGGCGCACGTCCACAATTCATCAAAGCGGCAATGGTCAGTCGCGCGATATTACAGCATAATACGCACAATAGCAATAAGATAGACGAACGCATACTGCACACCGGTCAGCATTACGACTCGAATATGAGCGATGTGTTTTTCAAGCAGTTGAAAATCCCGAAACCAAACTGGCGTTTGGAATGTGGACAGGGCAGTCATACCGAAATGACGGCTAAGATAATGCTCGAAACAGCAGCGATTTTAATAGCTGAAAAGCCTGATTATGTGATAGTTTACGGCGACACCAACTCCACTTTGGCAGGCGCTCTGACAGCTGCAAAAATGCATATTCCGGTTGTGCATATCGAAGCCGGCTTGCGCAGTTTCAACAAGGCGATGCCGGAGGAAATCAACCGTATCCTGACCGACCATATCTCGGATTTGCTGTTCTGTCCTACGCTCGCGGCTGTGCAAAATCTTAAGAATGAGAATATTACCAAAGGCGTTTATAATGTCGGCGATGTTATGTATGATTCAGCCCTGGCTTTTGGCAAATATGCAGAGGAAACATCCACCATTATGCGAGATATGAAGCTGACGCACAAAGAGTTCTGCCTCTGCACCGTACATCGCGCCGAGAACACCGACGATCCAACACGACTGACGTCAATTCTGCGTGCCCTCGTTGAAACGGCAAAACCCAACCGTCCCGTCATAATGCCCTTACATCCACGCACACAGCGATTTATCAAAGAAATGAATCTCGAATCTCTTGCTCTGTCGAATCCCTATCTGAAGTTGATTGAGCCGGTTAACTATCTCGATATGATTGTATTGGAACGAAATGCGGCTGTTATTCTGACCGATTCGGGCGGGGTACAGAAGGAGGCATATTTTCACGGCACGCCCTGCATCACGCTTCGCAAAGAGACCGAATGGGTGGAAACCGTCGAGCTCGGATGGAATCAATTAGCAGGTTATCAGACGGATAGCATACTCCATTGCCTGCAAAATCATCCTAAGCAGACGCCGATAGATGAATACGGCAAGGGTGATGCTGCCGAAAAAATAACAGAAATCATTGCTAACGAAAGCTTTAGGTTATGAAGATACTGCTCATTTGCGATTTGTTTCCTCCGGCGTTCGGACCGCGAATGGGATATCTTTGCAAATATCTCAAACGGAGCGGCATTGAGGTTGTTGTCCTTACAGAAGCGATTGAAGATGAGACGTTTGAGTTTCTGCAAAACGAAGCCGAAGTGCATTATATACAGTTTTACAAGCGTGGCAATCGCGCCGGTTGGCTCAAGACCCTGCTGCTCGACACTTTTTTCGGTTACAAAGACCGCCGAATGTATCGCAAAGCCCTGAAAGTGGCGCATGGGCGGCATTTCGACTTGTTGCTGTGCAGCACGTTTCGCACATTCCCCCTGCCTGCCGCCCGCCGTACAGCGCAAAAATTGCATATCCCGTTTGTGGCGGATTTGCGAGATATAATTGAGCAATTCGCAGGAAATGAGTTTATTGCCCATCCCCTACCCCGTCTTTTGGGATTAGAAAACCTTATCGCGCTAATTTTCAAGCATATAAACCTGTGGCAACGCAACCGAGCATTACGTCGGGCTGCCTGCATAACGACCATTTCCCCTTGGCATCAAAAAACGCTTGCGCCATTTAATCCGCATCCTGTTAAGCTGATTTACAACGGTTTCGACCCCGAACTGTTTTACCCCGCACCGGTCGAGAGCGACTGTTTTACCATCGCTTACACGGGGCGTCTGCTGAGCGCCTCGATGCGCAATCCGGCTTTGCTTTTTGAAGCCGTCGCGCGTCTTGCTGAGGCACAAATCATTACTCCGCAGACCTTCAGAATTGACTGGTTTACCGACAGCAAATCCGAACAAATCATTAAAAATGAGGCAAGTGCATATCCGATTGCCGACTTTATGAACTTTCGCGGATATATCCCCGCAAACGAAATTCCACGTGCGCTCAATGCCTGCGGGATAATCTTACTGCTTACTAATCAGGCTAATAAGAAAGGACCTAAGGGCGTTATGACAACGAAGTTTTTTGAAGCCATAGCCGTCGAAAAGCCTGTTCTCTGTGTGCGTGGCGACGAGGCTTGCCTTGAGGATGCCATCCGTGCAACACGGTCAGGAATTGCGGCTCACAACGTTGACGAAGCGATCGCCTTTATCGAAAAGTATTACCGCCAATGGCTTGAAAATAAGCACACTGCAATTGACATTGACCGTGCCGAAGCAGAAAAATTCTCGCGAAAGACGCAGGCACAACAATTTATTCGTATCTTTGAACAAATAATTTCGTCTTATGGATAAAGTTTTGAATGTCGTCTCGTTGAATATACCGCTGCCCGCAAATTACGGTGGCGTGATAGATATTTGGCATAAAATCAAGGCATTACATAATTGTGGAGTGAAAATCATCCTGCACTGTTTCGAGTATGAACGTCCGCGCACAGACGAGCTGCTAACTGCCTGTGATGAAGTGTATTACTATCGTCGCCGCACCGGTTGGCGCTCGAATTTCAGCCTGTTGCCCTATAATGTGTATAGTCGCAAGGATGAGATGCTGATGGATAATTTGTTGAAAAATGACTATCCAATTCTGTTTGAGGGACTTCACTCCTGTTATTACATCACGGACAGGCGGCTTGCCAACCGTTTTAAAATCTTCCGCGAATGTAATATCGAACACGATTACTACTTTTCGATAGGAAATGCCGAGCGTAATATCCTGAAAAAGACCTACTTCTACATCGAGGCGCTGCGTTTCAGGCTGTATCAGAAAGCGGTCGCCAACGCACAGCTGACCTTAGCCATTTCGACTAACGACCGCGATTACCTGCAAGGCTGTTTTCCACACAAGCACGTTGAGTATGTGCCTTGTTTTCACGGGAATACGCAGATAACAGCGCCCGTCGGCAAGTCCGATTTCCTGCTCTATCACGGCAAGCTCTCTGTCAAAGAGAACGAACGGGCGGCTCTTTACCTTATCAAACACGTTTTCAGCAAAATGGAGCATCGTTGCATCATTGCGGGAATGAACCCGTCCAAAACCATGCTGAAAGCCGCCGGAAAGCATCGTAACATTTCCATTATTGCCAATCCGAGCCGCGAAGACATAGCCGAATATATCAGCAAAGCGCAAATCAGCGTGTTAGTTACATTTCAGGGCACAGGGTTGAAACTCAAACTGTTGAACAGCCTTTTCGCCGGTCGCCACGTCGTCGTAAACAGCAAAATGCTCGTCGGCAGCGGACTCGACTCGCTATGCCATATCGCCGACAGCCCGAAGCTAATGATTAGCCTCTGCAATAAGCTCTATGCACAGCCTTTCAGCTTGGAAGACAGGCAAATACGCGAAAAAGTCCTCTTTCCCGCTTTTTCCGACGAGTATCAGGCAAAGCGGATAATCGAAATGATTTGGCAGTAAGGCAGTTGCCGCTTCAATCCACCACTTTCAGCCTCTCGCCGGCGCTCTTGACTATCTCACGGTAAAATTCGGTGTCGTATCCGGGCGTCGTGGGACGTTCGGCTTGACCGTAGCGGTTGCGCTTGAAGGTGCCGTTTTCTTCCTTCTTCACTATACCGTCGAGATATTTAACTGTCAGAAATTCACCGAATTGCTTCCATCGCGCCGTTACTTCGTCGGCGTTAGTACAGCTGTACCATGTGAGGAATTGCCGCGCCTCGTCGGGGCTTTTGGCATACAGTTCGAGCGCCGCCTTTTCGATAGCAGGCAGGGTCGTCTCGTAGCCGCCCTCAATCTCGTTTTGCAGCTTACGAACATCGGTAATCATATCGCTGTAACGGTTATAAACCATATTGGCAACCCAGTTGTGCACCCAAAACGCCGAGGTCCACGAGAACGTCAGCAAATCGCCGTTGCCCACGCGATAACATTCCGGCACGTCGAGCGACGACGAATAAACGGGGTTGAAAACGACCATAGCCGCGTCGTCGCAACCGAACCAAGCGATACCGCCAACGACGTCGGGCAGCCAGTTTCGCATCTGCGCAACGATCACAAAACCTGTCTGTTGCGTAGCAATCGGGCGTTCGTGGAAATATTCCGTGCCGTCAACCTTGTAATTCATCGGACGCCAGCGATACGGGGCTTTGAACGGTCCCGCGCCTGCATCCTGCGTCATATCGAGGGCGGTGCCTTCGTAATGGTCGCGCAGATTCTGCTGTACATCGCGCACGGAAAGCTGGCGCGAAGGCTTGATATAGAGCGGCATAGGCTCCTGCGAAGCATCGCCTTT
Organism: Tannerella sp.; assembly: GCA_031272455.1. Taxonomy (GTDB): domain Bacteria; phylum Bacteroidota; class Bacteroidia; order Bacteroidales; family Tannerellaceae; genus Tannerella. Next base: position 8,766 of record JAISTS010000064.1, read on the forward strand.
GATAAAATCGACATAGCGTTCCATCGCCGTGTCATATTTGCGAAAAAACGACCATACACGCGCTTCACAGGCACGCAGACCGCCGAAATCGTAAGGATTATAGGCTTTTGCAAAGCTGAAATCCTTGTCGTCGCCGCTGTAATAGCCTTTCGAGCGGGCAAACGACACTACGTCAGGCGAATAGAGGCAGTTTTCCTTGTCGCTGAACGGTATCTGCTGTATGCGCGACTGGTTGGCATGCCCCGCAATGCAGTCGTCGGGAATACGTATCGCCACCCACACAGCGCCCTTATTTCCAACGCCTTTGCCTATCATCTCCATTATCCAGACCTCATTTTTGTCGGCTATCGAGAACGACTCGCCGCCGCTGTAATAACCGTATTCGGCAACCAGCCCCGTCATCACCTTGATAGCTTCGCGAGCCGAGCGCGAACGCTGTAATGCAATGTAAATCAGGCTGCCATAGTCCAATATGCCGGTCGAATCGCGCAGTTCGCGACGCCCGCCAAACGTCGTCTCCGTGATGGCAACCTGATATTCGTTCATATTGCCGACCACCGAATAAGTCTCCGCCGCCTGCGCAATCTGTCCGAGCGGCTTGCCCGAATCCCACTCATAGACGTCGAGCATCGCGCCCTTGTCCCATTTTGCCGCCTTCCAGCGGTACATCTCGCCATACAAACCGTGCGAGTCTGCCGTATAACTGATGATGACCGACCCGTCCGTCGATGCCTTGCGACCAACAAGCAGGTTAGTACAAGCCCAAACGCTGCCACAAGCCGTAAAAAAGGCAATAGATGCCGTTAAAATCCTTTGTTTTCTCATAGAAATGTCGTTTTTTTGATGAATATTTCCGCAAAGAAACAAAATTTGTTGCAAATAACGAAACATCGAGAGCGAGTTTTTTGCAAATTTCCACCATTAAATATTTTTTAACGTTTAAAATTTGGAACTCTCAAAATCGTTTCGTATCTTTGAGGCGAATAAAAAAGCAATGTGATGGAAAAAAAAACTAAAAAATGCAATACAGATAGCCATAGCTACAATTAGTGCGTGGCTCTTCGATATCAAGGCGGGTATTAATCTTTCTCGCCTAAGGTTGTTCCTTATTTTGTCGTGTTTTTTTGCAATTTCAGTTTCTTGTAATTCGGATGAATCACCTTTACATGAATCAACAGGTGTGATTAAATATATTGACCCAATAGATAATTGCGGTGCTTATATGTTTATAACTGACGAAAAACAGTATTATAAACCAGATAATCTCCCTGATAAATTTCAGATAGATGATATTAAGGTGAGAATATTATACATAATTACTGAACAAACACATAATTGTGGCTTCGGTGGTTATAGACCAATTATCCAAATCATTAAAATCAAAAAAATATGATTACACAAAATCTGCCGGAAAACTCACGCCAAGTTGCTGACGTATTTCGTCGATTATCTCTATCGTTATCAGCGAGTTAGCGTGCGAATTGATTTCCGATTCGCGACGTCCGGTTTGTATAAGGTTTATAAACTCTGCAACTTCATAATAATACTCATTATGAAGCGTTTGCGGCATTATATTTTCCGTTTTGCCCTTGCGGTGTTTCAGGGTAGCCGAGCCGATAATGTTGATACGGTCGAGGGTGATAATCCCGTTTTCGCCCTGTATCTCGGTCGGCAGTTGCGAATCGGATATTTTACTGTATAACACCGTAGCTGTCAGACCGTTGCCATACTCAAAGACCACATTCCCGTGTCCGTCAACTCCGCTGTACAGCTTCACTCCCGAAGCTTTCACCGATTGTGGGCGTCCGAACAGCGCGACCATAGGATAGATCGTATAAACGCCGATATCCATTACTGCGCCATTGCTCAGTTCGGGGGTGAAGGCATTCAGCACGACGCCCTCTTTCAGCTTGTCGTAGCGTGAGGAATACTGGCAGTAGCAGGCGAAATACTGACGGACGTCGCCAATCTGCTTAACAGCCTCGCGCACAGCGCCAAAGGCAGGTGTCAGCGTAGGTTTCATCGCTTCCATCAGAGTAACGTCGCAGCGGCGGGCGGTGTCGATCATCTGCCTGACTTCCTTAGCATTAGACGCAAAGGCTTTTTCGCACAGCACATGTTTGCCGCGCTCCATACAAGCTATGCTCTGCCGCGCATGAAAAGCGTTGGGCGAAGCGATATAGACGGCATCAACAAGTGGACTTTCAGCCATTGCCTCGACGGATGTAAATGTGTGAGGTATAGAGTGTTTCGCGGCAAACGCCTGCGCTGTCTCGTCCTGTCGCGAACAGACAGCTACCAGCTCGAAGCGCTCGTCTTCGCGTCCGCCTGCAATCACCCAGTCGGTAATAAAATTGGTGCCGACCACACCAAAACGTACTTTTTTCATAATTACGTAAATTATTTTTCGCAAAAGTAATAATTTTTTTTGAGAGAGCGCTGTGTTAAAATATTTATGCTTATATTTGCCTCGAAAAATTAATAAGCCTGAAAAATAAGAAAAATGACCCAACACGATGCTGTTATGCCTTTTACGGACGAGTATTATATGCAGCAGGCTTTAGCCGAGGCGCGTCGGGCTGCCGACGAGAATGAAGTGCCTGTCGGAGCGATAGTTGTGTGCAACAACAGGATTATCGCACGTGCGCACAACCAGACCGAGCGCCTGAACGACCCGACGGCGCATGCCGAGATGCTTGCCATCACTGCGGCTACCGATGCGCTGGGCGCCAAGTATCTGACTGACTGCGTGCTGTATGTAACCGTCGAACCTTGTGTGATGTGTGCCGGCGCTATTGCCTGGGCGCAGGTCGGCGCATTGGTTTACGGCGCCGACGACGAGAAACGCGGCTACCGTCGCTATGCCCCCGACGCCCTGAATACGGCGACAGAGGTGCGTCGTGGTATGCTTGAGAACGCTTGCGCCGAGCTTATGCGTGATTTTTTTCGCAAAAAACGATAATAAAATACTGTAAAATCATGAAATTAAGAAACATTGTACCTTTTTTAGCCTCCGTCGCTCTCTTTTTTGCTTCGTGCAGTCGGACGGCAACCATTTCAACGGATCCGGTTGATTATGTCAACCCTAACATCGGGAATATCAGCCACATGCTTGTTCCCACCTACCCTACCGTGCACCTGCCTAACAGTATGCTGCGCGTTTATCCTTTGCGTGTCGATTATACGGGTAACCGTCTGAGCGCCTTGCCGTTGATGGTCTCAAGTCATCGCAGCGCCTCGTCGCTCAACGTCATCCCGTCGGTCGGCAGTGGCAGTGCATTTCCCAAGCCATATTTGAGCTACGACAGCGAGAAGCTGACGCCTTATCGCTATAGCGTTTACCTTGACGAACAGGATATTACGGTCGATTTTGCGCCTTCGCACCGGAGTGCCGTTTACAGTTTCGGCTATCCCGAAGCCACGCCGGAGCTAACTTTTCTCGGCGCCCGCAGTTCGCTGAAGTCTGAAGGCAATGTCGTTTCCGGTTCGCAGCCCGTTGGTCGCGGCGCACGGCTGTACGTTTATGCTGTTACGGATATTGCGCCTGCGGATGTAAAATCCTCTGCGACAGGCGATACGCTGATGCTGACCTATCCCGCCGGAACGCGGACGCTCGGTATGCGCTACGGGGTGTCGTTTATCAGCATCGAGCAGGCGCAGAAGAACCTTGAGCGCGAAATCAAAAGCTTTGATATTGAGCCTGTTGCCACAGAAGGGCGGCGTATCTGGAACGAGGCATTGGGCAAAATCAGGGTCGAGGGCGGCACAGACAACGATAAATCAGTGTTTTACACCTCGCTATATCGCGTTTATGAACGTCCTGTGAATATCAGCGAAGACGGGCAGTATTACAACGGCTTTGACCATCAGGTACATAGCGACGAGGGGCGTCCGTTCTATACCGACGACTGGATTTGGGATACTTACCGTGCTGCGCATCCGTTGAGAGTGTTGATTGACAGCCAATTGGAGTCTGATGTTATACATTCATACATACGTATGGCTGAAGCCTCGCCTACACATTCGCTGCCGACCTTTCCCGGAGTGTCAGGCGACTCACATTCGATGAACTCCAACCATGGCGTGGCTATGATTGCCGACGCGCATATCAAGGGATTGAGCGGTTTCGACCTCGAAAAGGGCTATGAGGCGGCGCGGACAGCTATCGAAGAGCGCACACTGCTGCCCTGGGCTAATGCGCCTGCAGGCGAGCTGGATGCGTTTTACAAGGAAAAAGGCTATCTTCCAGCGCTTAAACCCGGTGAAAAAGAGACAGTTGCCAATGCCCACTCGTGGGAAAAACGCCAGCCGATTGCCGTTACTCTCGGCACTTCGTACGACCATTGGTGCCTGTCTCTCCTCGCCCGCGCCCTCGGCAAGAATGAGGACGCAGAGCATTTCCTGCAATGCTCGTACAATTTCCGCAACGTGTTCAATCCCGCGACCGGATTTTTTCATCCCAAAGACCGCGACGGCAATTTTATTCCCGATATCGACTACCGCATTTCGGGCGGACCGGGCGCACGCGACTACTACGACGAAAACAACGCCTATATCTATCGTTGGGACGTACAGCATAATATCGACGAGTTGATACGGCTTATCGGCGGCGATGAAGCCTTCGTTGCTGCGCTTGAAGATATGTATGACACGCCTTACGGAATGTCGCGCTGGACATTTTATAACACCCTGCCCGACCACACCGGCAATGTCGGTATGTTTTCGATGGCAAACGAGCCGTCGCTGCATATCCCTTACCTGTACAATTATGCCGGTCAGCCGTGGAAAACGCAAAAACGCATCCGCAACCTGTTGGAGCAATGGTTTCGCAACGACCTGATGGGCGTTCCCGGAGATGAGGATGGAGGCGGGATGTCGGCTTTCGTGGTGTTCAGTATGATGGGGTTCTATCCTGTAACGCCCGGCTCGGCGAGTTATGATATAGGAAGTCCTGTGTTCGAGCGCATTACCATCACTTCTGACAAAGGTGATAAGTTCGTTATCGACGCTGCGGGGGCATCGAAAGACAATAAATACATCCAATCGGCTACGCTGAACGGTGAAAATTGGAATAAGACCCGCTTCCCGCATACCGGCATTATCGACGGAGGCACTTTGCAGCTGGAGATGAGAGAGCGCGCGAACAGAAGTTGGGGGACGGAATAATGGGTGAACGGTGGAACGGTACACGGTGGAACGGTTAAACAGTTCAACAGTTAAACGTTTAATCGTTTAAACGTTTAATCGTTGAATCCCGTGCACCCTGCACCTTGCACCTTGCACCAAGTAATAAGTAGTCAACTTTTAATTTGCTAAATGATGTTATATTTAAGGAATTTGTTAATTGTAATGCTATCAGGCTGTTTGGCGGGCGGATGTTCGCAGAAAACGGGGATTGAGGATTTGCGGTGCGAATATCTTGTCGCTCCGCAGGGTGTGGATGTCAATAAGCCGCGTTTTTCGTGGCTGTTGAAGTCGTCCGAACGTGCTGTGTATCAGGATGCTTACAGGATAATCGTTAGCGATAACATGCAGAGTATCAGGGATAAACGTGGAGTATGCTGGGATACGGATGTAGTGCAGTCGGATAACACGGTGAATATCAGGTACGAAGGCTCTGCTCTGGCGAGCAACAGCACATATTACTGGCGCGTATGTTCGTATCTTAACGGCAAAGAATACTGGAGCCAACCGGCTGAATTTCATACAGGTATGCTCAAGCCGACGGACTGGGCAGCCCGATGGATAAGCACGGCTGAAGAGATTGAGTCGGGCAGTCCCCTGTTTCGCAAGGAGTTTACCGTAGAAAAGGCTGTGGATAAAGCGTTTATCTATTCATCGGCGGCAGGTTTTTACGAGCTTCGGCTGAACGGAGCCAAAGTCGGGCTGGACGTGCTCAATCCTGCGATTACGGACTATCGCAAAACGGCGCTGTATGCCGTATATGACATCACCGAGCAGCTGAAAAAGGGCGGAAATGCTATCGGAGTGATGCTTGGCAATGGCGCGTACAATATGCGGCGGGTGCGTGGGCGTTACAGCTGGGGCGACAGCAAACCGATTGGCAATCCCTGCTTTATTATTCAGCTGAATATCAAATATAAAGACGGCACGGAAGCGGTCATCACTTCCGACGGGAGCTGGCGATACACTTCCGGCTTTATTACCTTTAATAATATATACGGCGGCGAAGACTGCGACGCCCGCCTTGAGGTCGCAGGCTGGGATGAAGCCGGACTTGATGATGCCAAATGGCGGCAGGCTGTCGAGACCGCAGGACCGGGCGGACAGCTCGCCTGGCAACGGATGTCCATCCGCGTAACGGAGACTGTCAAACCTGTCGCTGCTACGCGCCCCTCTAAAGGCGTTTATCTCTTCGACCTCGGACAAAATATTGCCGGATGGTGGCGGATAGAATTGTCGGGCGCTGCCGGTAAGACTTTGAGAATCAGAGGATCGGAAACGCTTAATAATGCACTTTTCCCTAAAGCGCTTGAAGAGGGCGACCGCTTGAGCGACAAATTCCGCTATCATTCGCACGTATGGACTGACTACACGCCAAAGAGCAATGACACAGAGATTTACGAGCCGCGTTTCTTCTATTCCGGTTTTCGCTATATCGAAGTGGCGGTCAGCGATTCGACGGATCTGGCTGACTTGAAGGTCGAAGGGCGTGTTGTTGGCTCGGCGCTTGAACGCACCGGCAGGTGGTCGTCGTCGAACGAGCTGCTAAACAGCATTTACGAAGCCGGAGTGTGGTCGCAACGCGGCAATATCGTAGGCTATCCGACCGACTGTCCGCACCGCGAGAAAGGTGCGTATAATGGTGATGGTCAGGTGATTGCCGAGACGTCGATGCACGATTTCAATATGGCGCCGTTCTATGCCAAATGGCTTAACGATATGCGCGAGTCGCAGGAGCCGAGCGGCAGGATACCCAACACCTCGCCGCCGATAGTTGGCGGTATGGGTGGCGGCGTAGCCTGGGGCAGCGCATATATACTTATCCCATGGTGGATGTATCACTATTACAACGACATAGAGGTGATGGAAGAGCATTATCCGGCTATGAAAACCTATCTCGCTTACCTGCAGAACTTGGCGCGGACGGACTCCAAGCCCGACGAGCCGTATATCATCAATTATTTCGACGGATACTGGTATTCGCTCGGCGAATGGTGCTCGCCCGCGCTTAGCGACTGCCCTAACCACGACGTTGTCAACACATTCTATTATTATTACGATGCGCGGCTGATGTCGGAAATCGCTACCGTGCTGGGTTACAGCGACGATGCCATCAGGTTTAAGGCGCTGAGCGACACTGTGGCAACGGCATTTATCAGCAGATTTTATAATCCTGAAACAGGCATTTACGGCGTCGATTCGGTTTATCAGACCTATCAGCTGCTTGCCCTCGAAGGCGGACTTTTCCCTGCCGGCGAGCGCGACAAAGTGATGCAGACGATAGTTGACGACATCGAAGCGCGTGATAATCACCTTAATACCGGCATTGTTGGAACGAAATATCTATGGTCGGCTCTGTCGGATGCGGGTTATGGCGAGCTTGCCTACAAGATCGCTACTCAGGAAACCTATCCGAGTTTCGGCTACTGGATACGCAACAATTCGACCACATTGCTTGAAAAATGGGAGGGAACGGATTCGCACAATCATCAGATGTTCGGCTCGATAACGGAGTATTTTTATCAGTATCTCGCCGGCATTCGCGCACCGGCAAGAGGCAGCACGACAGCGGGTTACAGGCATATCACGCTGCAACCTTACCTGCCTGAAGGACTTCAGCGTTGCGAGGCGCGAATCCGTACAGCCTCAGGCGAGATTTACGCGGGATGGAAACGGCAAAACAATCAGTATCAGTATATCGTGTCCATTCCTGCCAACACAGCGGCATCGGTGGTATTGCCCGTTGGCGACGCGGCTCAGGCTTCGGTTGTCGAGGGCGGAAAAGCTATCTGGCAGAACGGCACTCTCGTAGGCAATGTGGAAGGTATCGACACGGTCGAAGCGGCTGACGGTCAGATAATTGTTTCCATCCGCTCAGGCTCGTACAGCTTTGCAATAGCCGATAAAAAGTAAAAAAAAATCCAACGTAAGGGCGAACATTAATAAAATTATTCATATTTTTGTCGAATTAATTTAAAATGACTCAGCAATGAAGTGGCAAGGAAGACGAATGAGTGAAAACGTTGAAGACCGTCGCAGTCAGAGCAGTGGCGGTTCGGGTGTCAATCTCGGAGGATTATTTGGCGGGGGTGGCGGCAGCGGATGCGGACTGAAAGGCGGTCTGGGCGTTCTCGTCATCGCGTTAGTAATATGGCTGTTAGGCGGCAATCCTATGCAAGTTCTCAGTCTGCTCGGCGATATGGGCGACTTGGGCGTGGGCACGGAGACGACCACGGGCTACACCGCTCCGGCAGCCGACGACCAGTGGGCGCAGTTTGTCGAGGTGGTCTTGGCTGACACGGAAGATGTCTGGAGCGCTGTTTTTAAAGAAAACGGGCTGACGTATCGCAAACCCACGCTCGTGCTTTACAGCGGCTACACCTCGTCGCCCTGCGGCACGGCGAGCAACTCAACGGGACCATTCTATTGCTCGGCGGATGAGAAGATTTACGTGGACTTATCGTTTTTCGACGAGATGCAGAAGCAGTTTAACGCAGGCGGCGATTTTGCTTACGCCTACGTCATAGCCCACGAGGTCGGTCATCACGTCCAGAAGCTCTTTGGCACACTCGAAAAGGTGAACAACACGCGGGCGCGATCGAACGAGAAACGCTCCAACCAGCTGTCGGTACTGCTTGAGCTTCAGGCTGATTTCTATGCCGGAGTATGGGCGAACCGCACGGAGCAGATGTTTCAGTCGCTTGAAGAGGGCGATATCGACGAGGCTCTGAACGCGGCTTCAGCTATCGGCGACGACCGTCTGCAGGAGCAGGCTCAGGGCTATTCCGTACCCGACTCGTTCACCCACGGCACATCGAAACAGCGGCACGACTGGTTCTATAAGGGCTATCGGACGGGCGATATTAAGCAGGGGGATACTTTTGGGGGGATATGATTTTTCAATTGAGAATTGAGAATTAAGAATTAAAAGTTTATAGTTCAAAATTAAAACTAAAAAATAAAATTTAGGTGATATGAAAAAAGTATGTTTATTCTTATTGGCAGCATTGATGTTGAGCGCTTGCGGAAGCGTACCTATGACGGGACGCAAGCAGTTGTTGCTCGTGTCGGACGACGAAGTGATAGCCGCAAGTATGGCGCAGTATGGCGAATACATCAAGACGGCGCCCATCTCGACAGACAAGACCAAGACGGCTATGGTTGTTCGCGTAGGGCAGAAAATCGCGGCTGCGACAGAGGCGTATCTGAAACAGAACGGATTGGAGAGCGAAATCGCCAATCTGCAATGGGAATTTAACCTTGTCAAGGAAGACGATGTGAACGCATTCTGTATGCCCGGAGGCAAGATTGTTGTGTATGAGGGACTTCTGCCGCTCGTCGCGTCGGACGATGAGCTTGCCGTAGTGCTTGGGCACGAGGTGTCGCACGCCGTAGCCAAGCACAGCAACGAGCGTATGAGCCAGGAACTGCTCGCCCAATACGGTGCGGCGGCTGTTGGTCAGGTGCTCAGTTCAAAATCGGAAGAGGTGCAGAATATCGGCAACACCGTCTTCGGTCTCGGCTCGCAGCTCGGAGTGATGCTCCCCTACTCGCGCAAACACGAATACGAGGCTGACCTGATGGGACTTGTACTGATGTCGCTGGCTGGCTACGACCCGAATGCAGCTGTAACGTTCTGGCAGAAAATGTCGGCTCAAGGCTCGGCGCAGCCCGAAATCATAAGCACACATCCGAGCGACGCGAACCGTATTTCGGAAATCGAACGCCATCTGCCCGAAGTACAGCAGTACAGAAAGCAGTAAAGAACTATATTTAACTTAAAATAGTCTTTTTTTATCAGGCTGTCAATCATAGCATTACGGCGCATCGGCGTTTCGCAGGCATAATTACTGTATGCGTGAACGGGCGAGGTGTCGAAAAAAAGTGTTATCTTTGCCGCGTCAATTAAGATGCGGAGAGACGGATAATTGCCGTAATATCCGCAGCCGGCGCGGAGAATAGCCGCACCGAGAGTCGTCATTAAGAACCGAGAATGGAACAAAACGAGCTTATAATAAGCATCATACAGACCCATATCGCGTGGGAAGACAAGGAAGCCAATCTGAAACATGTCGAAGAACTTATCAGTCCTTTAACAGGGAAGACCGACCTCGTAATCCTGCCCGAATTTTTCACTACGGGTTTTTCGATGCAATCAAGCGCACTTGCCGAAGAATTTCACGGAGAGACCACGCAAACCCTTGAGCGATGGGCTGCTGAGTACGGTTTTGCCATACTGGGGAGCTATCCTGTGCGCGAGGTGGACGAGATTTTCAACCGCGCCGTTTTTGGCATACCCGATTCTGTGAATTTGCCCTGTTACGACAAACGCCACCTGTTTTTTAAGGGCGAAGACAAGGCTTACAGCAAGGGCGAAGCGCCCGTAACCGTTACCTATCGCGGATGGAATATCGCTGTCAGGATATGCTACGACCTGCGTTTTCCGGTCTGGAGCCGCAATCGCGACAACGATTACGACCTGCTCGTTTACATAGCCAACTGGCCCTCGGCACGCAGACGTGCGTGGGACAGCCTGCTGCCCGCCCGCGCTATCGAAAATATGGCATACGTATGCGGAGTTAACCGCGTTGGCATCGACGGCAACGATGTCGGCTACGACGGCGGCTCGGCAGTATTTTCGCCCGAAGGCGTAAAAATGGCGGATGCGGGCAGCGACGAGACTGTCGTCAGCTGCACCCTGCAAATGGACGCGCTGAGCAAGCTGCGCCGCAATTTCCCCGTATGGCAAGATGCCGACACGTTTCTATTTAATCATCTGATGTAATGACCAAACCCGATTATATTTTTGAGAGCAGCTGGGAAGTGTGCAACAAAGTAGGCGGAATACATACCGTCCTTTCGACCAAAGCGCGCACGCTGAAACAGCAGTTGCATGATAACCTGATATTTATCGGACCCGACCATGGCGACAATGTGGAGTTTTGCGAAGACCGCAAGCTCTTTGCCGCATGGCGCAAGTCCGTAGCGAAAGACGAAAACATACCCGTACGCGCCGGACGCTGGAACATCTGCGGCAATCCCATAGTCATTTTAGTGGATTTCAGGCATTTGTACGACGATAAGAATATGCTCTACTATTCGATGTGGGAGACCTTCGGCGTCGATTCGTCGAAAGCTTACGGCGACTACGACGAGTCGTGCGTGTTTGCTTATGCCGCCGCCAAAGCCATACGCCATTTCTGCCAGTTCAACCACTTGGACGGCAAACATATAATAGCGCAATTCCACGAATGGACAACCGGAATGGGCGCCCTCTACCTGCGCAAGCATCTGCCGAGCGTCGCAACAATATTCACCACCCACGCCACAACGGTAGGACGCTCAATATCCGGCAATAACAAACCGCTCTACGGCTATCTTGACGCTTACAACGGCGACCAGATGGCATACGAGCTGAATATAGAATCGAAACACTCGGTCGAAAAACAGGCTGCGCACCGCTCCGACTGCTTCACGACGGTAAGCGAAATAACGGCTACGGAATGTCGTCAACTGCTCGAAAGGGCGCCCGACGTCATCACGCCCAACGGCTTTGAGCCGGATTTTGTGCCGGCAGCTGAAGTCTATGCCGACAAACGCGCGGCAGCACGGGCGACGCTCTTGCGCGTGGCAAGCAAACTGCTCGGCTGCGAGGTCAGCAAAAAAGCATTTCTCATTTCCGTCAGCGGTCGATACGAATACCGCAACAAGGGCATCGACGTGTTTATCGACGTGATGAACAGGCTGCGCCAGACCAAGACTAAGCGCGAAATCATTGCTTTTGTGATGGTGCCCGCCTGGGTTTTTGCGGCACGCGCCGACCTTAAAGCCGTGCTCGACAACGACATAACGACCACCGAGCCGATGCAGACGCCCTTCCTGACGCACTGGATCAACCGTATGGACGACGATCTCGTGATGAACTACCTATATCGTCTCGGCTTCAGCAATGCGGCTGACGAAAAGGTGAAGATCTTCTTTGTCCCCTGCTACCTGAACGGCGCCGACGGCATTTTCAACCGCACCTACTACGATCTGCTGCCCGGAATGGACTGCACCGTATTCCCATCGTACTATGAGCCTTGGGGTTATACCCCGCTCGAAAGCACGGCGTTTGGCGTACCGACGGTTACGACAGACCTTGCAGGCTTCGGACAGTGGGCTGAAACGATGGGCGCTGACAGCTCGTTTGCCAATGGAGTGGCTGTGGTGCATCGCACGGACGACAACTATCACGAAACAGTAGCCGAGACAGCCCGCTGCATAGCAAGCCTGATAAAGATGACCGCCGCCGAGCGCGAAGCCGTTGCCGACAAATGCCGCAACATAGCCACGCGAGCCGAATGGCAATATTTCATCGCCTCGTGCTACAAAGCTTATGATATGGCTTTGAAAAGCGCAAAGAAACGAATGGACAAGAAATTAGCATAATAAGATAAACGATTAACAACAGGATCAATGAAAATTCAACCAAGCAATTCAAACGAAGCAATCTGGAGGGATATCACCTCGCAGTCGAAAATCCCCGAACAGCTGAAAACTCTTCAGGAGATAGCAACCAACCTCTGGTGGGTATGGAATCACGAAGGCGCCAACCTTTTCAAGGAATTAGACCCGGCGCTCTGGGAAGAAACGCAGGGCAATCCCGTAATGCTCTTGCAGCGCATATCCAACAAGCGCGTAGAGCAGATCGTCAACAATCAGGAGCTGATGGACAAGATCAACCGGCTCTACGCCGCGTTTAAGGAATACGTACAGACCGAGCCTGACCGCTCGAAGCCCTCTGTCGCATATTTCAGTATGGAATATGGCTTGACCAATATCCTGAAAATCTATTCGGGCGGCCTGGGCATACTTGCGGGCGACTATCTGAAAGAGGCAAGCGACAGCAATATCGACCTCGTCGCCGTCGGCTTCCTCTATCGCTACGGATATTTCACCCAGACGCTGGCGATGGACGGGCAGCAGATAGCCAACTACGAGGCGCAGGACTTCGACAAACTGCCTATCACACAATTATATAAGGACAACGGCGAGCCGATGCTGCTCGAAGTGCCCTATCCGGGTCGTAAGGTCTATGCCCATATCTGGAAAGTCAGCATCGGGCGCGTACCTCTGTATCTGATGGATACCGATATTCCCGAAAACAGCGAATGGGACCGTTCGATCACTCACCAGCTCTACGGCGGCGACTGGGAAAACCGTATGAAACAGGAATATATGCTTGGCATCGGAGGTATCCTGATGCTTAATATGCTGGGCATACACAAGCAGGTTTACCACTGCAACGAAGGACACGCGGCGCTGATAAACGTACAGCGGCTGCTCGACTATATCCAGAACTACAAGCTGGGCTTTAACGAAGCGCTCGAAGTGGTACGCGCATCCTCGCTCTACACCGTCCATACGCCCGTACCCGCCGGACACGACTATTTCGACGAACAGCTGTTCGGCAAGTATATGAGCGAATTTCCGCCCAAGCTCGGCATTACGTGGCAGGAATTTATAGATATGGGACGCACCAATCCTGGCAGTAACGAGAAGTTCAGTATGAGCACCTTCGCCCTGAACACCTGTCAGGAGGCTAACGGCGTCAGCAAGCTGCACGGCAAGGTGTCGCAGCAGATGTTCGCCCCCGTATGGAAGGGCTATTTCCCCGAAGAGCTGCACGTAGGCTACGTTACCAACGGCGTACACCTGCCTACTTGGATGGCTCGCGAATGGAAAAAATACTTCTTCAACACCTTCGAGCCGTCGTTCCTGCAAGACCAGTCGAACCCGCAAATCTGGGAAGCCGTACAGCTCGCCCCCGACAACGAGATCTGGGATATACGCAAGAAGCTGAAACAACGCTTGGTGGAATATATCAAAAGCGAATATCGCGACAACTGGCTCAAAAATCAGGGCGACCCCTCGCAAGTCGTCTCCCTGCTCGAGAAGATTGACCCCAACGCGCTCTTGGTGGGCTTCGGAAGGCGTTTTGCCACCTACAAACGCGCTCATCTGCTCTTTACAGACCTCGACCGCCTGTCGAAAATCGTCAACAACGAGAACTATCCCATACAGTTTGTATTCACCGGCAAGGCACATCCTGCCGACGGAGGCGGACAGGGACTGATAAAGCATATCGTCGAGATCTCGCGCCGACCCGAATTTCTGGGCAAGATCATCTTCCTCGAAAACTACGATATGCGCGTCGCGCGGCGGCTTATTTCGGGCGTTGACGTATGGCTCAACACGCCCACTCGCCCGCTCGAAGCCTCAGGCACATCGGGCGAAAAAGCCGAGATGAACGGCGTGCTCAATTTCTCCGTACTCGACGGCTGGTGGTACGAAGGCTACCGCGAAGGCGCAGGCTGGGCGCTGACCGACAAACGCACCTACGACAACCAGCAGTATCAGGACCAGCTTGATGCCGCAACGATATATCATATCCTTGAAAACGAAATCATCCCACTCTATTTCGCCAAAAACAGCAAGGGATATTCGCCCGAATGGATACAGTATATCAAAAACTCGTTCTGCCAGATAGCGCCGCACTACACGATGAAACGTATGCTCGACGACTATATCGACCGTTTCTACACCAAGCTCGCCACGCGCAAGGAACAGCTGACAGCCAATAAGTTTGAAGAAGCCCGCAGCATAGCGCAGTGGAAAAAAGAGGTGGCGGCAAACTGGGACACGTTCACCATCGAGCAGCTGCTCTACGACGACGCTATGCGACCGGTCGTGGGCGAAGACAATGTGGTCAAGCTCGTTATCGACCGCAAGCAGCTCAACTGTATGCTGGGCGTCGAGATGGTCTATACCCGCGAAAACCCCGACAATCACAAGCTCGAATTTATCTCTGCGACGCCCTTCCGCTTAGCCAAAGAAGAAGGCTCGAAGCTGTATTTCGACCTCGTAAAGAAGACTTCGGAGTTCGGACACCTGAAAGTGGGCTTCCGCGTCTATCCCGTAAACGACAAACTGCCGCATCGAATGGATTTTGCTTACGTTAGGTGGATTTAACTGTCCGCAGCACAGCGATATGCACAAAAATATGTTATATAACATAAAAAAAAGAAAATCTGCAGTCTGAAAAATATCTGTTATATTTGCAGTGTGTAACGATTTTAGAATAAAATGCATATCGAAAAGGGATTTTTGTTTTTATCGCTCGCAATCTGCTATTGTCTTGCATCGTGCATCGACCCCTTTGAGCCGAAACTGTTGACGACGGCAGATAAGTTTTTGGCAGTAGGCGGAATGATAACAGGCGGCACTACGGTTATTGAGCTGGCGCGTGGTATAGCTATGGACGAAGATGTAGCAGAGATGGTGAGCGATGCCGTACTGTACGTAGAGAGCAACGACGGCGCCCGCTACGACGATGTGCGTTATGCCGGCGGCGGCAAATACGAAATCGCTATGCCCGAACTCGACGCGGCGCTCCAATATCGCGTACATATCGACTGGGAAGGCAGGGAATACGAATCCGAATTTCTCGCGCCCTTTATCACTCCCCCGATAGACAGCATTTCTTATATAGTTCGCGATGAAAACAAGTCGGTCTATATCACCGTCTCGACCCACGACAACAGCAATCAATCGCCTTATTATCGCTGGTATTACCGTGAACACTGGGAATATAAAGCCGAACTTTTTGCCAATGGTGCGATTTACAGCATCCAAAACTCTACATTTTTAAAGTACGACCTAAACTCGTCGCGTAACACCTACTATTGCTGGGGCGCCGACAGTTCCAAACTTTACAACGTCGGCTCGACCAAGGGTTTGTCGGACAATGTCGTTTCGCAACAGAAACTTATAGAGATTGACCCTTCGGGCGACAAGTTTTCCATACTTTATTATATACATATCACGCAATATCAGATTCGTGAAGAGGCATACAAATACTACGAGAGCCAGAACAAAAACATAACGCAGACGGGTGGCATATTTTCTGCTATGCCTGCCGAAGTAAGCGGCAATATCCGCTGTACGACCGATTCTGCCGCCTTGGTTGTCGGATATATCGAAGTCTCTGTCCCTACCGCCGCGCAGCGATTTATCCCCGAATCCGAAGGGCTATACCGTCCGCAGGTTAGCGATTGCAGCAGCCAAATTATTCCGGCAGCAGGGTATGAATATTATGCCGTGAATTACGGAATATTATATATAGTTGAAGACAGAACTATTGATGCTGAACTTGGTATAGTATCCGGCGGACCTGTCTCGGCTGCTCCTTACCGTTGTATCGACTGCACTTACAAGGGGCGTGGCACAAAAAACAAACCGGACTTCTGGCCCACCGACCATCTTTAATTTTGACTTGGAAACTATGAAAAACGTTTATTGCTTTCTAATATTTATATCGGTTTCGATAACGGCGATGGCACAAAATAGCCCCGAGGAGACTTACGTCCTTAAAGCAGGAGGATATGCAGCTGTCTATAGCGGGAAATTGTCGTCGCCATATCCTGCTTACTACACCAATCATCCTTTTCTTGTCAGCGACGCGCCTGCCGAAGGATCGCTCTGGTACGACGGGGTGTATTATGCCAATGTACGTATGAAATTCGACTGCTATCGCGACGAGTTAGTTGTCCGCCCGCCCGACACCAACAACGATTTTGCGCTGCATCCCGCATATCTCGACTCCGTCCGTCTGCACGGGTATAAGATTGTGTATTACCGTCCCGATGGTTTGTCGGGCGCGCCCGCCGAAGGCTACTACCTTGCGCTGTATGAGGGCGGCTGCGTGCTGCTTGAGCAACAAACGCGCTCACTCTCGGAAACGCGGCGCGGCGAGTCGGTAAGCGGCTCGTTCCGTAGTGCCACCCGTTACTACCTGCGCTACGGCAATGCCTGGCATACGGTGAAAAACAAAAACTCGTTGCTCAGCGTATTTTCCTCGCATCGCAAAGAACTGTCGCAATACATCAAAACGCACCGGCTGAAATTCGGCAGCAAGAATGCCGAAGCATCGATCGTTGCCGTAGTACGCGAATACGAACGCATTAAACACTAAGGTTATGAGACGATTATTGACACTCGCGATATGTATCTGGATAGCAACTTCAGGCGCCGTGGCGCAGGAGGTCTCGGTCAAACTCGTCGCTGCGCCCCTCGAAACGCTGTTCCGCACCATTGAAGAGCAGACTCCACTGCATATTTACAGCAATCCTGCCGATGCCGACACGCTGCGGATCAGCATCAGCGCCGACAAACGCGATGCCATTGATGTGCTGCGCGAAGCTGTCGATCCCCTGCAGCTGAAAGTGTCAGTATTCGGTACGGCGGTATTTGTAGCGCGTGGCAAAGAGTTTGTTACAACGCTGCCGCGCGGTTTCTACGAACGTGATACGCTTACGGCGCCCGACGACATTGATATCCCGCAGGCAGTAGTGGCAGAAAGCAAACCGGATGGCGAAGATGTGTCGATGTCGTACTATTTGGACGAGATAACCGTTTCTACGGCTCGGCTTGCGCGGGTGCAGTCAACCGTCATCGGTATGGAGCGCCTTGCCATCCGTGAGATGAAGAACATACCTACGGCATTTGGCGAGGTCGATGTGATGCGCGTCGTGCTGTCGCTGCCCGGCGTCAAGTCGGTAGGTGAAGTGTCGAACGGCTTTAATGTGCGCGGCGGCGCCACAGACCAGAATCTCATACTCTTTAACGAAGGTACGATATACAATCCCACGCATCTGTTCGGTTTCTTTTCGGCTTTCAATCCCGACATCATCAAGGATATGGAGCTGTATAAGAGCAGCATACCCGCCAAATACGGAGGCAGGATTTCGTCGGTGCTCGAAATAAATACCCGCGAAGGCAGCAGTCGAAAGCTCACCTCGTCGGCAAGCATCGGGCTGCTGACCAGCCGCCTGAGCATGGAAATGCCCTTGGGCAGCAAGACATCGGTACTGGTCGGCGGACGTACTACCTACTCCGACTGGATACTCAAGCGGCTGCCCGAAAACAGCGGTTACAAGGATGGCAGCGCCGGTTTCTACGACCTCAACGCCACCCTGAGCCATCGCATTAGCAACCGCAACAGCTTCACCGTCAACGGCTATTACAGCAACGACCGTTTCCGTTTCAACGCCTACGAACACTATGCCTACAGCAACGCCAACGCCTCTGTGAAATGGCAATGCACCTTCAGCGATATATTTTCGGGCAACTTCGCCGCCGGATACGACCACTACGGCTATTCCACAAGCAATACCGACAACCCCACGACGGCTTACCGGCTGTCGTTCGGCATCAACCAGTATTTCGCAAAAATGAACTTCGGATGGTACGCCAACGACCGGCATACGGTCAACTTCGGCATCAATACGCTGATGTACGACCTCAATCCGGGCAGCTATCTGCCCGAAGGTGAATCTATGGTAACGCCTGACCGTATGCAACGCGAGCGCGCCCTCGAAAACGCACTTTACCTGAGCGACCGCTGGGATCTGACCGAGCGTCTGTCGTTAGACCTTGGGCTGCGCTATTCGCTCTTCGGCGCGTTGGGCGACCGCACATACAACATCTATGAACCCGGCGCACTGCCCACCGTGATACGTCAGAACGGCACAGAGACCGGACACGGCATCTTCAGCGTCTATCAGGGACCCGAATACCGAGCCTCGCTGCGATATGCCTTCGCCGAAGATTTCTCGTTCAAAGCGGGATATAACACTATGCGTCAATATATTCACAAGCTGTCGAACACCACCATTATGTCGCCTACCGACACTTGGAAACTTAGCGACCCCAATATCCGTCCGCAAACCGGCGCACAGCTTGCCGCAGGACTGTACAAGAATTTCAATGCCGCCGACATCGAGACATCCGTCGAGGTCTATTACAAGACGATGGACAACTACCTTGACTACCGTCAGGGCGCCGAACTGCTGATGAATCATCATATCGAAACGGATGTGCTGCCTACTCAGGGCAAAGCATTCGGCGTGGAGCTGATGCTCCGCAAGACTCAGGGCAAGCTAAACGGCTGGATGAGCTATACTTACTCGCGCACCCTGCTCAGACAAAACAGTCCGCTGATAACGGCGCCCGTCAACGACGGCGAATGGTATCCAGCCGACTTTGACAAGCCGCACGACTTCAAATTAGCCGGAAATTACCGCTTTACACATCGCTTCAGCATCTCGATGAACTGCGATTACAGCACAGGACGACCCATCACCCTGCCTGTGCTGAAATATCAACTGAACGGGAGCGAATTTGTTTACTATTCCGACCGCAACCAATATCGCATCCCCGACTTTTTCCGCCTCGACTTCTCGATGAACATTGAGCCGACGCACCACCTTACAGCCCTCACCCACAGCTCGTTCTCGCTCGGCGTTTACAACCTTACAGGACGCAAAAACGCCTACTCGGTCTATTATATCACCGAAGAAGGACGGCTCAAAGGCTATCGTCTCGCCATATTCGGAATGCCCATACCCTATATCTCGTACAACATCAAATTCTGAACTATGAAAAAGTCCATATATATCCACCTGCTCGTTCTCGCCGCCACCCTGACGCCCGCCGCCGGACAGGTGCGCGAGCGCGTCAGCCTTCAGACCGACAAAAATCTCTATATCGCAGGCGAAACAGTATGGCTTAAAACCATCACCACCGATACGGATGGCAAACCTTTGGATCTGAGCAAAGTGGTCTATGTCGAGCTTCTTGACGAGCGTCGTCCGCAGGCGCAAATCAAGATCGACGTCAGCAATGCCACCGGCAACGGCTCGTTCACCCTGCCGCCCGAACTGCCCACCGCCAACTATCGCCTCGTCGCCTATACGCGATATATGCAAAACGAGAATCCGACAGCTTTCTACGAGCGCCTGCTGCCCGTCGTCAACACTTTCCTGCCATATTATGCCCCGAAAACGGATATTTCCGGAGAAACAACAAGTGCTATAATCCCTTCGGGAAGCGCTTCAAAACCGGCTAAAACCGTTTCCGTCCGATCCGAAAACGCCACGTATCCGGTGCGCACAAACAGCGAAATACGCATCGAGAACATTCCGGCAGACTGCTATACACTTTCGGTGTCGATAGCGGGCGAAGACAGCATTTTCGGCGACAAATCGGTCATCACTTCGCCGACAACCGCATCAACCGACAGACTGCAGCCCTTCGAGATACGCTATGTGCCCGAATACGAAGGACCGATCATCACCGGCACAATTATTAACGAGACCACTAATGCCCCTGCCACGGGACTGAAGCCAACCGTTCTGCTGGGCTATGTCGGCGACGGCATACGTGTTTTCGACGGACAGATAGCCGACGATGCAACGGTCGCGTTCTACACCCGCCGAGCCGCCGGAGCGCGTAAAATAGCTGTTACGACCTACGGCGAGAGCTACCGCAACCTGCGCGTTGAGATCAAATGGGCATACACACAGCACGAATATCGTGCCCTGCCGCCGCTCGTCGTCGCTCCACAATATGCCGACGGACTGCTGCAACGAAGCGTCAACCTGCAAGCGCTGCAAACCTATACTGCCGACTCGATGGCAATCTACGCTGCCGAAAGTGCACTTTTCGGATGGAAACCCGAATGGAGCTACCTGCTTGACGAATATACGCGCTTTCGCGATATGAAAGATGTGATAATAGAGTTTGTGCCCGGTCTGCGCTTCAGCAATGTCGGCAACCGTCGCTCGCTGATGGCGCTTACCGACGATCATTCGGGATATGCACCAACGCCCGCGCTGACGCTGATCGACGGCATCCCCGTGGCTAATCACGACGCTGTCTATAACTACAGCCCCTTGCAGATGAAACGTCTTGACGTCTATCGCGGACGCTACTTTTTCGGCGGCTCCTCGTTCGAAGGCATAGCTTCGTTCCAGACCTACCGCCTTAATTATCAGGGCTTCGACCCTGGCACGCAGACGCAAATCATCAATTACGACGGACCGCAGCTGCCGCGCCGTTTCTATGTCCCGCGTTACGACAGCGAGGCTGCCCACCGTTCTCGCCTCCCCGACGGCAGGCATACTTTGCTATGGCAGCCCGACGTCGCCACCGACAATGCAACAGCAATCGTGCCTTTCTCTACATCCGACCTGCGCGGTCGTTTCGTGGTCAAGGTCGAAGGACTGACAAGCGCCGGCGAAGCTATCAGCGGACAGTGTTTCATCACAGTAGAATGACCGGATTTAAAAAATGAATAATTTTTTTTGGCAATAAGTGTACATTGATAGAAAAAAATACTTAAATTTGCGACTGAATTAATTCTTAAAAACATTTGATATGAATAAGTTATTGAAAGCAAGTTTATTACTTCTCTTATGCGGGATGACATCGGTCGCTTTTGCGCAGAAAGAATATCCCAAACCGGAGCAGATGCGTCCGGGAATGTCTGAATTTTGGTTGCCTCAACCGGTAATAGTAACGCCGGGCGATATCCAGAAGAATACCGCTCCTTCGGATGCCATCATCCTGTTCGACGGTAAAGATTTGTCGGCTTGGGAATCGGTCAAAGACGCTTCTCCGGCAGGCTGGACGGTCAACGGCGACGGCACATTCACTGTCAACAAGAAAGCCGGCGACATACGCACGAAGGAGACTTTCGACAGTTTCCAGCTGCATATCGAGTGGAGCATCCCGACGAACATCACCGGCACAAGTCAGGCACGCGGCAACAGCGGCGTCTATATGCAGGGTATGTATGAGCTGCAGGTGCTCGACAGCTACGAAAACGAGACCTACGCCAACGGACAGGCAGGCAGCATCTACAAGCAATCGACGCCTTTGGTCAACGCTATGCGCAAGCCGGGCGAATGGAATGTTTACGACGTGATTTACACTGCGCCCGTGTTTAAGGAAGACGGCACGTATCGTTTCCCGCCGCGCGTTACGGTACTGCACAACGGCATAGTAGTACAGAACAACACGACGATACTTGGCACGACCGAGTATATCGGATTCCCTCAGGTGCGTCCTCACGGAGCAGGTCCCATCGTGCTGCAAAGCCACGGCGACCCGAGCGAGCCTGTAAGTTTCAGGAATATTTGGATTAGAAAACTATAGCAACATTTTTTTATTTTTTTATTTCATTAATAAAAAATTAAATTAAAACATTGTTAGGGCTGGCGTCGTGATGACGTCAGCTTTTTTTTTTTTGAAAAAATTCGGAAATATCTGTAACAAAATCGGGGTTAATACGTCAATATAGTGGATGCCGTTGTTTCGGACGTGTCGCAGTTGCTTACGTCAAAGCCTATCGGAATCCGACAAACCAAGATTATTAAGCTTATAGATATGAACCGTATTTTCAGACATTTAACACTCTTTACAGCGCTGCTGACTATAGCATTTTCGGGCATCGCTCAAACCGTCGCCATCAGGGGACAAGTCAAAAACGACATCAGCCGTGAGCCGATGGAATTTGTCAACGTCGTGCTGCAAACCGCCGACTCGGCGTTCGTCGCAGGCACCGTAACCGAAGGCAACGGGCGTTTTACTATGGACAAAATCGCGACGGGCAGCTACCGCATAGTGCTGTCGAGCGTCGGTTACGAGACGCAGTACATCGAACTCGAAAATCTTAACCGAAGCGTTCAGCTCGACGATATCACTATGTCGGAGGCGGCGCTGTCGCTCGAAGGCGTAACGGTAACCGGCTCGGCGACGTCGTCGCGCATCGACCGCAAGCTGATAGTCCCGTCGGCGCTGCAACTGCAAACCGCCACCAACGGCATCGACCTGTTGCAGAGGCTGATGCTGCCGCGCGTGTCGGTCAATCCGATGTCGAGCGAGGTGTCCATCCCCGGCGGCGGCGAACTGCAACTGCGCATCAACGGCGTCAAAGTCGAAAAGGAAGACATCCTCGCGCTGCTGCCCGCCGACATCATCCGCATTGAGTATCACGACAATCCGGGTCTGCGCTACGGCAATGCCGAGATCGTGCTCGACTATATCGTACGGCGTCCGGAAACGGGTGGCGACATCGGCTTAAACCTTCGGGATGCGCCGTTTGTAGCCTGGGGCGATAACAGGCTGAATGCCAGAATAAATCATAAGAAATCGGAATTTGCGGTCAATTACAGCATCAGTCATCGCGATTTTTATCAGGTATGGCGCGACAACGCGGAGACGTTTCATTTTGCCGACGGCTCGACGCTTAACCGCATAGAAAAGGGCGAGCCGGGGCACGGACAGCTATACTGGCAAAACCTGAACGCGAAATATAACTATCAGGACGACAGCAAGATGTTCAATGCTACGTTCCGACTTTACACCAGCAACGGACCACATTTTTTCGACTATCATGGCATCCTGCAAAACACGGCTGATGCCACAGACCGGATAGATATGATCGACTTGAACAGCAACATAGAAAACCGTCCGGCACTCGACCTCTATTATCAGCACAGCCTGCCCAACGACCAGACGCTGGTTTTCAACGCTGTAGGCACTTACAACGCCACCGTTATCGACCGTCAATACCGCGAAAGCCGCGACGGCATTATGCTGACCGACATCGACAATCATGTCGAAGGCAATAAATATTCTGTTATCGGCGAAGGAATTTACGAGAAGAAGCTGGGCGACAGGCGTTTGAGCGCCGGTATCCGTCATACGCAGTCGTGGTCGGACAACACCTATATCAACGGGCACGACTATCGCACCGAGATGGGTCAGATGCAGACCTTCATTTATGCCGAGTTCAAAGGCAAACTGAGCAAGCTCGACTATTCGATAGGCGCGGGCGCAACGCGGGAATATTTGGAGCAAAAAGGCGAAGCAGGCTATCAGAACTACACTTTCAACCCGCGCATCACGCTGTTTTATCCCATTTCCGACGCTTCGTCGATACGTCTGCGCAGCGAAATCAGCAATGCTTCACCGTCGCTGTCGAACCTGAGCGCCATTGAGCAGGCTATCGACTCGCTGCAAATCCAGCGCGGCAATCCCAACCTCGACCCCTATCTGCGCTATCGCACACAGCTCAATTACGAATATCGCAAAGGTATTTTCGCCGGAAGTCTTAATTTGCAGCACGAATATCATCCGCGCGCCGTTATGGAAGAAAAATTTCTCGAAGGCAACAAAATTGTACAGACATGGAACAATCAGCGCAGCTGGCAGTTTCTGCAGGGCGGCGCCACGATGCGCCTCGGTCCCGTCAAGGATATGTTCCAGCTCACGTGGACAACATACGTAAACCATTATATCAGCCACGGCAACGACTATCTGCATCATTACACCAACTGGTACAACGAGCTTGAAGGGATGTTCACCTACAAACACGTCTTTGTTGTGCTGGGATTGGAATCGAACTGGGACCGTTTTTATGGCGAAACGATGTCGGGCGGCGAAAATATCCACTACGCGATGGTCGGTTACAAGTATAAAAATATGTCGTGCTATGTGGGGATGTTCAACCCGTTTGTCGATAATTATCATCAGGATACGGAAAACTGGTCGCGTTACGCTTCGTTCCGCCGGTCGAACTATATCAACGAATCTTCGCGCGCCATACTGCTGAATTTCACGTGGAATTTCTCGTTCGGGCGCAAGTTCAACAGCAGCGACAAACGCCTCAACAACGCCGACGACGATTCGGGCGTGATGAAGTCGGGGAAATAGCGACTGCCCTACCCCCGTTTTATTGCTGATACATAAAGCGTTTGATGCTCTGTTTAGGCGTTTTCTCGAACGGCTCGTCGCGGAAGATGATAGATGAAATCTGGCTGTAACGCGGGATCGACTCGTTGAGTTTCTTAAGGTTATCGTCCATAACGAGTTTCAGCCCTTCGTCGGTCAGTCCGCTCGATTTTGCCTTGTCGCGGTCGGGCAGCACAAGAGCCACAATCCCGTCGTTGCGCGAAACAACCAGAGACTCAAGCACGTATGGCATATTGTTCAGCACCGATTCTATTTCTTCGGGATAGATATTCTGTCCGTTCGAGCTTAAAATCATCGTCTTGCAGCGTCCGCGAATGAAGAGGAAGCCGTCTTTATCGAGCGTTCCGAGGTCGCCCGTTCGCATCCAGCCGTCAGACAGCATCACTTCGGCAGTGGCTTTTTCGTTTTTGTAATAGCCGAGCATCACATTCATTCCGCGTACAAGTATCTCGCCTGCAACGTTTTCGGGATCGTCGGAATCTATCCTTACCTCTGTACGGTCAACGATTCGTCCTACCGAGCCTTGCTTGAACGTATCCCACTGCTCGTAAGCTATCAGCGGTCCACATTCGGTCATACCGTAACCCACAGTGTAACTGAATTTTACTTCGCGAAGGAAAGTCTCGACTTCCTTGTTGATGGCAGCTCCGCCGATGACGACCTCAAAACATCTGCCTCCAAACACTTCGTTCAGCTTACCACGAATGACACGCAGGAATAATTGCTTGATTAGCGGCGTTTTATACAGTATTTTAATTAATGGCTTTTTCAGCATCGGGAAGATGTTGTTGATGATGATTTTTTCGATAATCAACGGAACGGCAATGATTAGCGTCGGGCGCACTTTGCCAAAGACTTCGATGATGTATTTTGGATTAGGTACGCGCGTAAGGAAGTGGATATGGCAGCCTTTATGTATGCCGTTCATTATTTCAAACGCTAATCCGTACATGTGCGCCATCGGCAGGACAGACACAAACGGGTCGCCGGCTTTGATAAACGGCAGCTTGTCGTAGGCGATCACGGTGTTGCTCCAGAGGCTGCGATAAGGTATCATAACGCCTTTCGAGAAGCCTGTCGTCCCCGAAGTATAGTTCAGGATGGCAAGTTCGTCGGGCTGTTCGACGTGATAGCAGATTTGTTCAGGGGCAAACGACGGGTATTTTTCCGCAAACAGCGTATCTATCGTGCTGCAGATCTGTTTCAGGTCGGGCTGTTTAGCGTCGAGCACCGACCACGTGTCAAGCGAAATGAAAAACATAGCGTCGGGCATTGCTTTCAGGTCGAGCTGCACCCAGTTAGCGTCGGCGGCAAACAGAGCTTTCGCCTCTGAGTGATTGACGATATGATGCACATTTTCAGGCTTAAAATCGTGCAGAATGGGCACGGCGACGCAGCCATAGGTCATAATGCCGAAAAAGCATATCGCCCAGTTCGACGAGTTGCGTCCGATGAGCGCAATCTTGTCGCCCTTGCTGATTCCCGCTTTCTCGAACAGGATATGCAGCTTTTCGACCTCTTTAGCTAAGTCTTTGTACAGGAACGTTTTACCGTTGTAATTTGTTAACGCCGGCTGTTCCCAGTACTTCTTGATGCTTGTCTCAATCAGTTTCAGAAATTTGTCATCCATAAGGAAATAATTTTTTTTAAGTAAAAACGAGCGACAAATATATGTAAAGATTTTGCAAACGTAAAATTTTTGCGACGAAAATTTTTAACAGATCTCAATTTATTAGCATTTTTTAAGGTAGCGGCAGGGGGCAAGTCAATCCGCAATAGTGGTCTGTACCTCGTTGGCGGCGATCGTAAAACCCCATAGAGGATGGCTGATGCGGAACAGCGTTTTCTGTTTCGCCGGATGTTCCATCTGGCTGATAATCTCGGAATACGACATTTCTTCGGCATTGAAAACCAGTTCGTTATCGCATTTACGCTCTTTGCGGAAACTTAACTTCCGCACTGCGGCATTGAGCCAGGGCATCATAGCGATCACAGCGCGTATTATCCTGTAAAACAGCCTGTTGTTGTCGGGATAATGCTTTCTGAAAAATATGTCCATCGCATCGTAAAACGCTAAACGGTTTGCCAGATTTTTTGTCGTGCTTTCGCCCTTGTAATGAATTATTGTTACCGGAAGGTAACATACGTCGAAACCCGCCTGCCCGATGCGGTACGACAGGTCGATGTCTTCGCCGTACATAAAAAACTGCTCGTCGAGCAAGCCGACCTTATCCAGCGCCGTGCGCCTTAGAAGCATAAAAGCGCCGGACAAGATATCCACTTTATGCACCTCATTTTCATCAAGATAGCGAACATGATATCCTCCAAAAATCCTTGACTGCGGGAAAAGTTTTGCTAATCCGCTCATTTTGCAGAACGAGTTCCACGGCGACGGGAAGCCGCGTTTCGATTCGGGCAGGAATTTACCGAAGCCGTCAATCATTTTCACTCCGAGAGCGCCTGTGGCGGGGTTTTTATCCATAAAATCGCAAACAGCCGCCAGGGTATGCTCGGCTATCACCGTGTCGGGATTCAGGAGCAGGATGTATTCGCCCGAAGCCTGTGCGATGGCTCGGTTGTTCGCCCGCGAAAAGCCTTCATTGCTCTCATTCTCAATGAAACAGATGTCGGGGAAAAGCCGACGTATATACGCAGCCGAGCCGTCGGTCGAACGGTTGTCGATGACTATCACCTCACATTCAAGCCCTTCTGCCGCCCGCAAGACAGCATCAAGGCATTGAGCCAAGTAATATTTCACGTTATAGTTTACGATTATGACAGACAGTTTCATTTTTTTACTGCTTATTCACGACGGCAAAGATAAGCCTAAATCGCCGTTAGAACAAATAATTTGCATCCGAATGAATTTTTTTTTGAATTTTTTTGCCATCATTCCGAAAATCTACCTATATTTGCGTTCTCAAATTCTAATTTTATAAAAAATATCTTAATACACTGAGTAATAATGACTTCATATTGGCAGGAAGAAATCGAAACGATGTCGCGACCCAAGCTGGAAGAGCTTCAGGCGACGCTATTGCGTAAAACGATCGAACAGGCGACAAACACGCCGTTTTATGCTAAACGACTAAAAGAGTGCAACTTATCGGCAGACAGCATCAACACCGTCGCCGATTTGCAAAAATTCCCATTCACGACAAAAGACGATTTGCGGTCGTGCTATCCATTCGGGATGTCAGCCATTCCGCTGCAAAAATGCGTCCGTATCCACTCGTCGAGCGGTACGACGGGCAATCCGACCGTCGTTTTGCACTCGCAGCAAGACCTCGACGAATGGGCAAATCAGGTCGCCCGCTGTATGTATATGGTCGGGCTGCGCGACACGGATGTCTTCCAGAATACGTCGGGTTACGGAATGTTTACCGGCGGGCTGGGCTTTCAATACGGCGCCGAACGCCTTGGCAGTCTGACAGTTCCCGCTGCCGCCGGCAATTCCAAACGACAGATAAAATTCATCACCGACTTCGGCGTAACTTGCCTGCATATCATTCCGAGCTATGCCACGAGGCTGGCTGAAGTGTTCAGCGAGATGAACATTGACCCGCGCAAAGACACAAAACTGCACACCATCTGCATCGGCGCCGAGCCACATTCCGAAGAACAGCGCCGTCGCATCGAGAAACTGCTGGGCGTCAAGGCTTACAACTGCTTCGGAATGTCGGAAATGAATGGTCCGGGGGTAGCTTTTGAATGTCAGGAGCAAAACGGACTGCATATCTGGGAAGACTATGTTATAGCAGAAATCGTTGACCCTGAAACGCTTATACCTGTTCCCGAAGGCGAAATCGGCGAGCTTGTGCTCACGACGCTGAAACGCGAAGCGATGCCGCTCATCCGCTACCGTACGCGCGACCTTACACGTTTTCTGCCCGGCGAATGTCCGTGCGGACGCACTCACCGCCGCATCGACCGCTTCAAAGGGCGCAGCGACGATATGATTATTCTTAAGGGTGTCAATATTTTCCCGATACAAATTGAGACTATTCTTATGGCTTTCAAGGAGTTAGGTGGTAATTACCTGATAACAATCCAGACTGTCGGCAATAACGATGAGATGCTGATTGAGGTTGAATTAAGCAACTTATATACAGACGATTACAGCACTTTACAACGCCTCACGAAAGAGATTGTCAGACAGCTTAAAGATGAGCTGCTGATAACACCGACGCTCAAACTCGTTGCCAAAGGTTCGCTGCCCGTGTCTGAAGGCAAAGCCGTGAGAGTGAAAGATTTACGTAAATTTTAAAATAAATGTCTAACCAAACAAAATCATAATCATTATGCTAATTAATCAGATTTCAATTTTTATCGAAAACAAGTACGGCAAACTCTGCGAGATACTCGCTCTTCTGGCTGACGAGAACATCCATATCATCGCCGCCACTGTCGCCGACACATCGGAATACGGCATCCTGAGGCTTATAGTCAGCGAACCGGAACGCGCGTATAAAATCCTGCAAACCAACAACGTAACGGTAAACCTGACCGACGTACTCGCCATCTCTACCGACTCGACAGCCGACAGTTTTGTACGCACACTGGGCTGTTTTACGCAGTCGGGCTTGAGCATCGAATATATGTACTGCTTCTCGCTCAATGGCAAGTCGATCCTTATCTTGCGGACAAATAACCGTCCGGCAGCCCTCGAAGTTGTAAGACGGCAAAACCTCGAATGTATCGCCGAGACAGATTTGCTGAAATTATAACTCAAAAAATTCCGCTCGCAAAAGGGGTCTTTTCAAGATTTCTGGCTAATTTAACAAAAATTATAGCATAAATAATAAAATTTAACATTTAAATCTGAATCACTTATGAATAAAACCACTACATTTGCCCCGTGGTTTTTCATAATAGTATTAGATTTAAGGTTAACAATGAATTAAGGGATGTCGAGAGATATCCTTTAATTTTTTCATTACCAACCAAATACGGCGCTGTTTAATCTGCCATTTTCAGTTCAAAACCGCTGTACAGACCATAGTCATACTGGCGGTATTTATCGCCGGCAGGATACACTCTGACATTCCTGAAATCTCCCGGAGAAACCAAGCCTGTGCGGTTATTATGGAACGGTCCCAGCAGGTTCTGGTTGCTGCCTGCTATACGGACGTCTATCACGTTCTCGCCCTCTTTCAGTAACTTACTTACGTCTAAGTATTCATAAGGTGTGAACCCGCCAAGACCTGCTGATTTCCCGTTTACTATTACTTCGGATACCGTACCGTTCCATGTGCCGAGACCGACCGCATAACGTGCTTTCAGGTCGCTGATATTGAACTTCTTGGAATAGGAGAACGACTTGGCGTAGAACGGATAGCCCTGCGCTTTCCAAGGCTCGGCGGTGAAGGTCGTTGCGGGGGCAACTATCTTGAAGCCTTTCTCGGAAGGCTGGACGCGGAAGTTTCCAAGTATGATAACCTGCTCTATCTCCGCGAGGACTTTGAACGGCGCAAGAGACAAAGTGATGGTGTTCAATCCTTTGCGGACGTGATTGCCGATAGCAATGACGTCCATTTCACGGTCAAAGTAGCGCTTGCCGTCGGTCTTAATTTCGGCGCCATTGATTGTTACCTTGTAGAGCGACGAGCGTTCAACAACGGCTTTCATCGACGAGTAGTCGAAGTCTTCCGCAACGGTAAAGTGGTAATCAACTGTGAAACCGCCTGTTTTGAACGTGTCTCGGTCTAATGTGCTTGATTTGAACTGTACCGACGTGTTCCAAGGATTGCCATAGTTGAAGCCGTGCGCTTTGAAAGCCTTGTCGGCAGCATAATAGAGGTGTAAATCCTTGTCTTTCTCCTTACCAATAGTAAGGTCGCAGAAATCAATAGTCAAAGCATTGTCGTCCAACGGTTTGATGACTTCCGAACCGGGTACGGGAGCTACGTTTCCTTTATATTCAACCGCGTCTGCCGGTGCGTAACCGTCGAGTTGCTTGTTTGCTACATAGAGCAGCAAGCTTCCCGCAGGCGGCAGTATGTAATGACCTTCAAGCGTTCCGTCGGGTTTTATATTGTGCTTGTATTCAAATATTTCACCGGTCATAGTACGAAGTTCGAGGAGGTTTTTGCCTTTCTCGATGGTGAAATGTCCGATAGCCTGCTCTTTAAGGCTTGAATTGACGATGAAGAGCAATTGCCCGTCTTTGAGGTCGCGGCGCTGGTGATAGAGGTCTTTGCTTTTCGATACATTGTTGAAAGTGATTTTCTGCTTGGGATAAATCGAAAGGTCAACGTCCGTGCCTTTGGAATAGGTTCCGGTTACGACCTTGGAATTGTCGGCAAAGAAAGCCGCAGGTTCTTCATTCTTTTGACCGTCAATGTATTGCGGTACAGCGTAGGTAATGATTTTACCGCCGCCGGCAACAAACTTTTTAAGCAGTGAGAAACTGACGGCGTCGAGGTTTTCCGTCAGAGGTGGTATAACGACCGTAGAATAAGCGCGTTTACCGACTACTAACTTGCCGCCTTTAACGCTGCCGTTGCGCTTGACGATGTCTTCGGACGCGAGGTCGTATTCCAACTGCTGCTTTTCGAGAGAGGTCTCGAACTGCTGGAACGTCCTGCCTATTTCATAGTAGTGCGGGTCGCTTCTTCCATAAGCGTAATACATCCAAACAGAGGTTGTAGGCTCGAAGACGAGGATGTCGTTGACCTGTTCGCCGGCGGAGAGCGCCATAGAGAGGCGTGCGAAGTGCATATTGAGCGTACGATAGTGTTCCCACCACGGCTCTACTTGCGAGAATACCGGCGGGTAGTCGTATTTGCGCGCTCCGGCGATGCTCAGGTCGGCAATGTGCTGGTTCATAAAGTTCACGCCCAGAACGTATTCCCAGTCGCCCAGACGTTTGAAGTCGCGGAAGGTCTCGTCCCAGCCGCCGCCCCCGTATGTCTCGCTTAGTGTGCGGTTGCGTCCGAGCTGGTTGGCGACGCTGCGTAACTCCTTGACAGCGCGTATGTTACCAAACTGCGCTTCCGACGAAACGTCGTTATACTGGTTGAAAAGCATGTCGATTGCAGGTTGCTGGTGCCATGCGTACATTGCCATGTTGTCGGGACCATCAGCCAGTTTTGGCCAGCCGTGTTCCCAATAATGACCGGTAAATTTCAGGTTGTTAGCCTCGCAGTACTCGTAGCAGGGAACAGCCCAGCGAGCGATGAAGAGGTCTAAAAGCGTCTGCGAATAATTGTGCCGTACGCGCCGCCAGTCGCCTACGCCTTCAAACAGCGAGGGCAGGTTTTCTTTCAGCGAATAGCCCCACTGTTTCTCGAAATAATCGAACAGGTCGGGCGTCCATTTGATGCCGCCGGCAGGCGGGTTTATGTTTGGCTCGTCGGTGAACCACCCAGGCACCGTTTTACCGAACTCCTCGCCGATTTCGCGCTTGTAAGCGTCCATCGTTATCTCGATAAACTTCTCTGTAACTCCGGGCATTAAAAGGTCAACATAAGAATAGCCGCCATACCATGCCGACCGTCCGTAGTAACCTTTCTTAAATGCGTAATAATCACCTTCTTTGCCAATCTCGGATTTGATGGAAGCGGTGATATCCGTAGTCTTGTCGCCTTCGCGTTTCAGCACGATGAACCACTGCGACGGTATATTTTCGGGGATTGTATTAACCTTTTCAACGACAAGGCTTTGCCCCTGATTGTAACTTTCAGGCATTTGGTCGGGTACATGACCGCCCGCAAAGCCGCTCGGATAGGAGTTCTCGTCGTAAATCCAGACGTCAAGCCCCAGTTCCTTGCCCTTGGCGATGGTGTGCTTGTAGAGCGCAAACCACTCGTCCGACAGGTAGGAAGTAATCATACCAGGACGGGGGTGGATGAAGACTCCGCCAAAACCTTTGTCTTTCAGGTCTTTAAGCGAGGCGTCGATGATTTCGTCTGTAACTTTGGTGTTCCAGACCCAGAGGGGCGCGGTTCCGAAATGATTTGACGGCTCGGCGAACTGCGCCTTAACAGCCTCAAAGTCATTGATTTCAGACGTCCATTCGATACGCTGTGAGTTGCAGGCAGCGATAGTCAGAGCGAATAAAAATGGATAGCAGTTTTTCATGATTTGAAATCTTTAGAGTTTTTTATCTGTGAGTAGCGCGATACACCGGCCTTTGGTTCCGGTGGCGCAATAGAACATATAATACGTATCATTTTTCGGGTTATAGACGAGTGTTATCTTGTGGGCATATTGCTTGTCGAGGCCATCCGGATGTTCTCCGGCTTTGTAGAGTGGTTCGGGGTCGGGCGTCCAGTGAATGAGGTCGCGCGAGAAAGCAACCATGATATGCGCTCCGCCTTTGCCGACGCCAAAGTAGAACATCGTCCAATGGTCTCCATCACGAAACACCTTGCCGTCTGAGGCAAAACTGTCGTCATACCAGCCTTTGCGGTTGTTTATCACCGGATTGAACGGGTAACGTACCCAATGGGTCAGGTCGTTGGAGAGGGCCACACCGAGTCGCTCGCGGTGCCCTTCGGCGGCGTTGTAGAAGTTGTAATACGTTCCTTCATGCTCCACTAACCACGGTTGATAGATACAACTCTTTTCCCATGACTTGGCGTCGCTTTGGTAAATTGACAGTATTGGTTCGTTGCCGACGCGCGTCCATGTTAAGCCGTCGTCGCTTGCAGCCACCCCTTCGTAGCCCGGACGAAGCTCGTATCCGCCCTGACGCGGGTAGCAGCCGTACAGTGTCCAGTATTTACCATCTTTCTGCTTTAGCTTGCGTGGCGCTTTGACGTCGTAGTCGTCGTACAGGTATGCGCCTGTAACGCAGCCGCCATGGTCGAACTCGCCCTCCTTGCCGAACCCCATCGCCAAGCGCGGGTTCGACCAGTGCTCGAGGTCTTTCGATTCGACTACAAACGAGTTGTAACCGCTGTCGTAGCCTATGAACGACATGTAATACGTATCGGGCTTGTCTGGCAACTGATAGACGCACGGGCAGTCGTAGTTGCGGAAACTTTCCTTGCCCGGAATTTTATAGTCGGACGGAATAATTGGGGTAGGGTAGTGGTGCCATCCGCGATATGGGGCGCTCCATGCCGCTATCGTATCAGGATAAATCTGTGCATACGATTCCTGACCGTAAGCGGCAGGAACAGCTAACAGACATAAGGAACAAATGCCTAATACTGTTGATGGATTTTTCATGTCAAAATGAGATTATATTGTCCATTCTACACCGAGGTTTAAGCGGAAGCGCTGCATGTCTCCACTGTTTTTCTTGTAGAGTTTGTTCATGAAGCGTATATAATCTGGGTTAAAGGTCAGCCCCAAGTGGCGTGTAACGTTATATTTTACTACCGCACCGAGTACGGCTCCGGCGGTGTGGCGGTGGTAATCGGTCTTCACGTAGGAACTGCGCCAGCTGGTAGTGCCGTCTGTTTTGGTAGTGAGCTGGTCGTTGCCCAGCACAAATTCCTGAAAGAATCCGGGCGATACGAACATGTCGAAGTTGCCCAGCGTGAGTAACTTCACATCGACGCGCGGGGCGAAGTTGAGCAGGAACAGCGACATCTCCGCCTTGCGGAAGGCATAGGCGCCATGTTCCGGATTCGGCTTCCATCCGAAACTCATTTCCGAATAGCCACCGTCAATACGGAACCGTACCGTGTTGGTAACGCGCAGGATGAGGCTCAAGTCAACGTTGTAATCAAATCCGGGATTGGCAATTTGGAGATACTCGTTATTGGAATAATACTTGTCCCAATTGAAATCAGGACCGCCGTGCAGGTTCACCGACCAGCGATGTCCGGCAGTAAAAGCGGCAGACGACTGGGCCACAACCGGCGCGATGCCCGCTGCAACCATAAAAAATACAATGAAAAATTTCTTCATGACTGTTCTAAAATCTATCAATAAAATTTCCGCAAAGGTAAAAAAAAAACCGATAGCATATACCACCATATTGAAAAATTTACTATCTTTGCTCCATTAATTGAGTACGATAAGATGATTAGTTTTGAGAATGTGTCGAAGCGAAGTATCAGATATACACTGCTTTATCATTACGTCCGTTTCGTTCATAACTATATTTATTACCGGCATTATTACGTTCTGCATAAGGAACGGATACCGAAAGGAGTTCCGGTAGTTGCGATAAGCAACCATCAGAACGGGCTTTCTGATGCGCTGGGTATATTGTTCGCCTTCTCTGAGGATGGGCGCTATCCGGTGTTTATCGCCCGTGCCGACATCTTCCGCAAGGAATTTGTGGCCAAGTTGCTGCGATTTATCCGTATCATGCCCGCGTTTCGGGCTGTGGATGTGGGTAAGGACAATCTGGGCGACAACGATGCCATTTTTGACCGCTCGGCACGTGTGCTGACCGAGAACGGAGTGGTAGCTCTTTTCCCCGAAGCAGGGCATCAAGACTGCCACCACTTGGGCACCTTTAAGAAAGGATTCGCCCGTATCGCCTTCCGCGCCGCACAGATGCTCGATTTTAAAAAGCCGATTTACATCATGCCGATGTCGAACCACTATTCAGATTATTTCACTGTCCGACATAAGTTAATTATCACCTGCGGAGAGCCGTTCACCTTTGAAGACCTCTATGACCTCTATCTGCAACATCCGCAGCGGGCGCAGAAGATTCTCGCTGACCGCGCCCGTGTGAAAGTGCAGGCCATGATGCTCGACATCAAAGACCTTAATTACTATGAGGAATACGACATCATTCGTACCATAGGCGGTAAGGAACTCGTGCGGAAAGAGAGAAAAGAGGTGAGCTATTTTCCCAATCTTATGGATGCCGACCGCCGCGTGGTGGAGGCCATTGACAACTTGCGGGACACGGCGCCTGACCAGTTTGACCGGCTGATGAAAACGGCGCACACCTATTTCCGACTGCTGGAAAAGCTGCATCTTGACGACTGGATTTTTGAACAGAAACTTTCATGGGGCGGGTTCCTGGGACGTTGCCTGTTGGCTGTATTATTGTTGCCTTTCATCGTTTTCGGATTCATCAACAACTTTATACCATTCAATGCCAGCACATTAGTTACCCGCCATATCAAAGACCAGATGCTGCACTCCTCGTTTCATTTCGGAATATGGGCGCTGATTTCGTTCCCGCTGTGGTATATGATAACTTTCTTTGTGGTGTGGTTCGTCGTCGGAATATGGTGGATTGCCTTGCTGTATGTGGCCTTACTGCCAATCAGTTTAGTAATATACATTCACAGCAAAATCATCGTCAAGAAGCAGTTTAACAGGATGCGACGGTTTCGCTTTGCCTTCCGTGGCGACCGCTTCTATCGGCAGGCTATCGCTATGCGCAGGGAAATTTCGGAGGCCGTAAGGCAGCTGCTTACCTCTCAACAGCAGTAATGTGGCCGAACTGAACAAACGGATTCTCGGCATTGACCCCGGCACTAATGTGATGGGGTATGCCCTGCTGGAAATCAGGCAAAACAAGCCGGTATTGCAACACGTGGGGGTGGTGAAAACCGGCGGCATGGAGAACCATTATATGCGGCTACGCTATATATTTATACGGACGCAGGCGCTGATTACCGAGTACCAGCCGTCAGAACTTGCCATAGAATCCCCTTTCTTTGGCAAGGATATTCAGGCGATGCTGAAACTCGGACGTGCACAGGGAATCGTGATGGGGCTGGCACTGTCGCATGACATATCAGTGTTCGAATATGCCCCGCTCAAGGTCAAGCAGGCTATCACCGGAATGGGCCGCGCATCGAAAGAACAGGTGGCTTATTTCCTGCAAAACACCATGAAACTCAATGACCTGCCCAAAGAATTGGATGCTACCGATGCTATTGCTGTTGCAGTATGCCATTACCTGCAAGCGAAAAATCCGGTAACGAAAGGGCAGTATAAAAACTGGAGCGATTTTATCAGGAAAAATCCGGAGCGATTGAAATAAGGCCTGGATTTGCATTGAAAACAGTTTACATTGTATTAATATAAAATTAAAACACGATGAACCAGACAAAAATTCCGCAATATCGTCAGTTGTATGAAACGCTGCGGCGCCATATATTGGCGGGGACGTATGAAGAAGGCAGTTTGTTGCCTTCCGAGAACGAGTTGTGTACGGTTCATTCCATGACCCGACCTACTGTGCGCCACGCCTTGGATTCGCTGGTGCGCGACGGCTTCATCACCCGCAGGCAGGGTAAGGGCAGCATCGTGCGCCGTCCCCCGCTCGAAATAGGAATCCTTTCTATCGCTGCCACATCATCAGCCATCAACCGGAATTATCTGAAAACTCAAATTCTCAAAAAGCCCGTCATCGTGCCCTGGCCGGACAACTTCCCCTATGACCTGTCGGACGCCGAGAAAGTTTCCGGCTGCATCAATATGGAACGCCTGCGATTTGTCAATGACCAGCCCGTGTTTTATGATATTAACCATCTGCCTAATATCAATCTGCCGCGTTTCGCCACTCGCTCGCTGGAAAACAAATCCTTGTTTGACACCCTGCGACAGCACTACCATATTGAGGTGAAAGGCGGCGAACAGAAACTGCGCGCCATAAAAGCCAGCTCCGACATCTCGAAGTTACTGCATGTTCCGCCGGATGCGCCCGTGTTATATTTGGAACGAAAGCTCATAACTAATCGCGACGGATTTCATATCTATTCCTCAATATGGTTCAATTCTGACAAATATGCCATCTGCGGCACTTTTTGAGAAGGTGTAAAAATACCATAAAAAGGGTATTTCTACGGTATGGAAAGCGCCGTATCTTTGTAGCCGAAAAAAAGGGCATACCCGACCCGCGTCTGCAAACGAATGGTCAGGGCAGCCCTGAATGTAACACCAAGTATTGATTTACACGATGACAAAGATAGCATAAAATTTTCAATTACACACAAACGAATAAAAATATTGGCGAGGAAACAGCCCCGCCAATCCGTCCAACCGATGAGTTTTCTTATATTTGCAGAATATTTAACAATAAACAAATACAAGTATGAAGACATCAGGTTTAGACGTGCACAAAGATAGTATATTTTGTGCGAT
>JAISTS010000061.1 GCA_031272455.1 Tannerella sp.
ACCACAACACTCAGCGGATCGGCGTCTTCTTCCTTAAAAAATCTGCTTCTTCTCATGGTTGCGCATTTATGATTTTCGACACATATTCGAGACTGTAAATATCGCGGGCATACCATCGTTGTTTGAATTGCAGCGTAACAATGCCTATGGCGCTGACAACCAAGCCCACAACCGTCGTAGCAAAAACAACCTGCATATTGTAGGCCATACCCGAAATGTCGCCCGTAGAAAGTCCTACCAAAGCGGGACTCATCGCAATAAGCGTGCCGATAAGTCCCAGCACCGGCCCCATTTTTGCTAACATTTTTGACAGGGACAGGTCTTTATCGGCCTCATTTTCAAAGTTGCAGAGCAAATATTCGGCGTAGGCTTCGCTCTTTTTGCCGAGAAGCATCTCGCGCAAGTATTTAATAAACAGAGAGTTGTCTTTTTCGGGCAGGGATAGTTTAAGTTCGTCTATCGAGGCGGTGGTCAGTTCTTTTATTTTCCGCGAAAAAAGCGCGTCATTACGGCGTTTTACCGTCATCTGACCGTAAAAACTGCCCGTGAGGAGCAATGCCCTCCCGAATAGCAGCAGCAGAATGATAATGTCGGGG
Organism: Tannerella sp.; assembly: GCA_031272455.1. Classification (GTDB taxonomy): domain Bacteria; phylum Bacteroidota; class Bacteroidia; order Bacteroidales; family Tannerellaceae; genus Tannerella. The sequence continues at coordinate 597 of JAISTS010000061.1, forward strand.
ATCAGCAAACTGTTTGCTACCCAAAACAGTGATTTAGAGATAATTTCCATTTTCGATATTTAATTTTACATATAAACGATATTTTTGTTTGCACTCGTTATCAGTCCCAAAATACAAACGAACAGACTGACTAAAAAATAAACTTCGAGACGCAATTCTTTTTCGGGACACAGGTTTTTAATGAGCCTGCTTAACAGCGGCAGTGCAATAGCGACTGCCGTCGCAAGCGAGTATGACAGCAGTGAAAAATTGACGCCCGGAGTGCTGAATATCAGTTGCGTTTGCAGATAAAACAATGCAGGAAACACCAACAGTCCGGGATACCAGTGAAATGCCGTTTGCAGAGGAGACGATTTTTTCCCTTCGGTAAAAACTCCCGTAAAGCAAAACGAAAAAGCGATTATTGCCTCTACGGTAAGCAGCACTGCAAAATTCTGCATCACGGCGCTGTCGGCAAGAAATGCGTCCAACTGCGTTTTCGACCGGGTAACAGCCCATCGCTGCGCGACGACAACCGACAGTCCGCACAGACAACTGAAAACCGTCGCCTGCCACAGACGCCAAAAACTGAGTTTCAGCACGTTGCCAATAAGTATGAAAAGTATTAGAACAGAAACGATATACTGCATTTATGCTTTCCTTTTCTTTCTCAAAATCAGCAACAAAATCACAAAAACACACAGAACAACCGTTACCACAATGGCTCCGTTTAAGGTATTTTTTTCGCGATCGGGCGGCGTGTTGAGGGTTTCTTTTTTCATCACTACACCTGATTTACTGTCGGGCGACGGCGCGGCGGTTTGCATTTTTTGCAGTTGGCGGCGATAATCGCTGGCAGAAGTGTTATCGAGTTTTTGAGCGATGAAATCGTGCAGTTTGGCATTACCTCCCGAAAAACCCGAAGCGGCAGAGCCATAGTCTTTTACCAAAGCGGAGTGCAGGCGGGCGAGGTCGGCAAGTTGTTGTTCGGAGGCTTGCCACATCCCTTTGCGGGCTGTTTCGAGCATCACGGCGGTGATTTCCTGCAAGGCAAAAGGGTTTTCGCGGCGGAAAAAGGCTTCGACGCCCAACCCGTAGTCGTCTTTGATATATACTTCATAAATTTTGTCCCATATCTCACGGTCTATCACATTGGGTTTCATTACGTTCCATCCGAAAGTGTTGGTTACGACTTCCGTTATCCGTTCCGCACTTGCGGCGTTGCCTTTCATTACCTCGCGGATGTAGGCGGGATTGAATATCGTTGAACGCGCTTCCACGCCGATAGCCTCCTTCAACTCCTGTATGCGGGCATTATTACGATTGCGGTAGTCGGCAAAAAAAGCGTCGGGATCTTTGCCCGTAACGCTGCGGACGGCAAGGTTCAGCCCGCCCATAAATTCATAGACGTGGTCGAGGCTGAGTGCGCCCCAAGTATTGCTTTGGCGCGGCTGTACTACCACATCGGTATTGTGCAGCGCGGCTCTCAACAGTCCATCGTGAAAAGCGCCCCAAGTCTTGTCGCTGCCGTAAACCGCGCCCATATTGTTGATATAGACATCGGCAATCTCTTTTTCCGAATCCCAGCGGTCGCTGCCCGTTACCATACCTTGAATACCTGTGCCGTACATTCCGTTTATGCCGCCGAAGATACGTTGAGTGGATAATTCGCGGGCTTGGAGAGGAGGAATACCCTGCTCGACAAGCAAACGCTCTGTTTCTGTGGCGCTTGCTGCTACGCGATTATCATTGTCGGAGGCTGCGGCAGCCATTTCGACGGCGCGATTAATCAGTGTGAGGCGCGAAGCGGCAAGGTCGCGAAACTGCCCTGAGGTCTGCACCACAACATCTATTCGCGGGCGTTGCAAATCGGCGGCGGGTATCAGTTGCAAATCGGAAACTCGCCCGAAAGCATCGCGAACAGGCTCAACGCCAAGCATATACAATACCTGCGCAACAGTTGTACCCTCGCTTTCTATAAATTCGCTGCTCCAAAACGTGTAACTTACCTTGCGGGGATAGTCGCCGTGCTGTTTGCGATATTGTTCCAAAGTGGCATTAACCAAGGCCACACCCTTTTCCCACGCGCTTTCCGATGGGGTTGCTTCGGCATTGATGGAATAGAGATTGCGACCTGTTGGCACGGCGGCAGGATTGGCAACGGCATCGCCACCCGACGAGGGTGCAGTGTATCCGCCGCCGAGCGCGTTCAAAAGCGATTGAAACTCCTGTTCGGGACTTTCTTCCAAGGCTTTTTTATATACTGTAACATTGTTGACCGTACGCTCTATTTCGGCAATGGCGCGGGCACGGCGGCGCTGTTCCGGAGTGTATTGCTGATGAGCGACCTGAGCGCCTCCCACTGGCATTGAACGACGCGGCGGAGTGAGAATTTGTCGCGCTTCATCCAAATCTTGCGGCTTGATGCGAGCAATAGTGCAGATGTGTTCCGAACCGATCAACTTACCCTTGAGAATTTGCGAAACCAATTCCTGAGCCGGTTTTAAATACCGTTCGGTAAAAAATACTTTGTTTTTCAGTTTATTATCCGATACTTCGCCGTTCAACCGGTCGAGCGCGGCAATGCTGTACGCAATGGGGTCGGCGCTCATAGCCAATACCGTTGTGCGGTTTTTGTCGGGAGAATAAGCAATGCCCGATGTGTAAAGTTCGCCGCTCATTTTCTCATTGGCGATTTCTTCGGCAAAATTTTCTATCCTTTCAATATCGTCGGCAGTGAAATCAGCAAGGCTGTCGATACGCAAATCGCGATGCAAACCCATTTTGAGAGTCAGTTGCTTGATTTTATCAGATATATTTTTGTCCGATTCAGTCCGGTAGCGACGGATCAGGTTTTGCAATTCTTTGAATTCCCCCCGCATATCCGTTTCGCTGAATGCAGGCGTGAGATAAGAAACGAGCGTGGCATACGAGCGTCGTTTAGCCATCATACTTTCGCCTACGTTGCCGATGGTGTAGTAGTAGAAATGCGGCGTAGCGCCGACGAGGCGGTCAGGCCAGTCGTAAGCGCTCAGCGCCACCTGTTTTGAAGGCGTAAATTCGAGGCTTCCGTGAGTGCCGAAATGCAGGATGGCATCAGCGTGAAAAGCATGACTCGACCAGAGGTACGACGCGATGTAGGTATGCGGCGGGGCTGTTTTGGCGCCGTGAACGATTGCAAAAGCGTCGTTGCCGAGCCCTGCCATCGGTTGAGGCAACAGCACGATATTGCCGAACCGAACTTGCGCAACTGCAATACTGTCGCCAACCGCCATATATTCGCCCGGAGCGTCGCCGTAAATGCCGACAACGTCTTCATAAAGCGCCGACGGTAATTCTTCAGCAACCCACGTTTCGTAATCGCTTTTACCGACAAGCGCCGGATTTCCGTTTTGCAGGTAATCGTCGAAAGCGCCTTCTGCATAAGGACTTAACACCGCCCCTTGCGTCATAAGCAGTTTTTCAAACTCGCGGACATCGCCGGGCAGATTTTCGACTTTATATCCCTCTGTACGAAGGCGTTTAAGCAAATTATAAAGCGAAGGTACGGTTTCCAAGCCCTGCGCCGCAAGCGCGGATTGCCCCGGACCTTTGAAATAATAGATTGCAAGTCGCTTGTCGGCATTGTTTTTCCGTTTCAATGCAATGAAACTGTTTATAATCCTTGTAAACGTTTCCAATCTTTCGGGAATGGCTTTGAACAGATATAATCCCTCATTGTCAATTTCTTGTGCATTAACGACATAAGGATAGATAGACCCGTCCAATTCGGGCATAACGATGCTTTGCGACAGAAAGCCGCCCGACATACCCATCGGGTCGGCCTCCCAATCGGCTTGCGTCTGCAACAGCGAAAGCGGGGCAAACAGCGGGATATTCCGCTCTCGAAGCCACTCGACTGCCGCATCGGCCTGTCCCATCGACAACCGTCCGTGAGGAAAATAAATCACGCCATCGGGATTGATTTCACGCAGAAAAGAAAGCCTTTTCGCAACCGAAAATACGGGATAAACGTTCATTCCTGCGTGTTGAAGGCTGACAATCAGGCTGTCGGTATTGTCGCGGTTGCCACTGAAAGGGTCGTTCAGACCGCCAATAATTGCAATTTTTGGTGCATTTTCGCGATAAAATCCGTTCTGTTTCAAATAGGCTTCATAATCGTCAACTTTCTTAAATACAGTATTTTCACTTAAATGATACAATACGTCGGCGGGCGTTTCCTGCATACTGTCGGGCGGTGTAATGAAGAACCGTTTGCGGTCGATATTTTTGCGAATGTATCTTGCTAAATTTTTGTAATTTAGTTTGTTGCCGTTATCGAGGTATGCTTTTACTTCACGTTGCGTGATGCTGTCCAAATTCGTGATGTTGTTGTCGGGATTGGTTGCGGCGTAGATATACAGCGGAATGCCCTTATCGGCAGCGCTTTGAATCTGCGCCCGCTGTTCGGCGGTAATGCGCATCCCCATTCCGAAACCCAGCACAAAGTCGAATTTCGTCAGTTTGCCGAATTTGTCCGCTGTAACTTCCTCGTATTCAACAAATTTATCGTCATTTGCCTTTACGATACTTGCCTTCTGAAAAGCCTGAAAATCAACGAGGGCAATGCGAGTAGGCGCTGCAAGTTCAGCCCACAGAAACCAAGCAACGACGGCAACAATCGCAACGATGGCAAGCCACACAATATATTTTCGCTGTACTCTCATTTTCAGGGATATATTTGCGCTACATCGAATTTAACGTGTCCCGTTGCGCCTTCTTCGTTCTGATATTGGGTGAACAGGACTTTGTGATAACTCTTGCCATCGGCTGTTCGGAAAATGTAAACCGGCGCTTGCAGATAAACAGGAGGCATCACTAAAGAGCCGTCTTCATTCTGCTTGAAAAGAATGACCGTAGCCTCCGAACGCACGACGGTTGTAGTGCCGCCCATACCGGTTGATGTAACGGCTTGGTCGGTAACAAAAGAGGCGTCGGCAGGAACTTTCTGTACCGATGCAAAAGTAGTGGCAGCGTCGAGGGTTGCCACGCCGCCCAAAGCGCCTGCGGTGGTAAATTCGCCGCTGTTGGTGCGGATATTGTAGCGTCGGACGGCTATATCCCAGTCCTTACGGGCTGCCCACGCTGCACTGTTCTCGTCGGATTCTTCCGCAGAACCGATTATTTGCTCGCTTGCAAACGAATAGTAATGCCAGACGGTTGACGACGAGGCGTCGATGTAAACTTCCTTGGTTTCACCAGCTTGCCGGTCTGTTTCGTCATCATCTTTTGAACACGATACGAACACTTGCGCCGTTGTAAGCAGCGCCAAAATCATAAAAATGTTTCTTTTTTTCATTTTGTTAAAATATTAAAATTATTAATTGTATTTAATTGATACACAGTCGTATTCCGGCAAGAAACTGTCTGCCCGGATTGATAAAAGATGTTTCCTGAAAATTGAAAATGTTATCCACTTTCAAAGTTGCTTCGGCGGTATATTTCGCATAGCGGACAGGTTTGACAAGCGTAACTTTCCAGATGGAATAGGGCTTCGATTCGCTGAATTCGTTTGTCTGCGAGCCGTCGGCGGCTGTAACCGCCTGCTGATAGAGTATGGGCGAATGCATCCTTCCTGCTACCTGCAACGAAAACGGACTTTTCAAAATTTTGCCGTTCCACGTTGCCGAAACGGTCTCGCTGTGGCGGACATTGCTTTCGAGTTGCAATCCGGTGGAGTTGTCGCGTGCATCGCAAAAACTGTAACTTGCCCGCATCGTCAATTCGTTCAGCAGCGTGTATGCAATATTAGCGTCAATACCGCGAAGGGTGGCGCTGCTTACATTTCGGTAATACTTTTCATTGGCTCCCAACGAGTTAATCACGTCGTATTGAGTGATTTTGTTGCTTATTTTGTTATTATAGGCAGAGACTGAAGCGTTAAATGCGTTTTTCGTATATTCAACCGAAAATGAAGAATATAAGCCTTTTTCGGCTTTCAAATCGGGATTGCCATAAACCCAAAACATACCTTGATGGTCAAAATCGTAATATAACTCCTTGATACTCGGCGCTCTGAAGGCATAACCGGCGCCTCCGCGCAACCGGAATCCCGCAATGTCGTACATCAGCGACAGTTTGGGTGTCATCGCGCTGCCGAACTGACTGTTACAGGTATAACGACTGCCTCCGACAATGCTGAAACGTTCGATAGGTTTGTATTCGGCCTGCGCGAAAACGTTCATATCGTCGAGCGTTTTCGTGGTCGGAGTTGCGCCAAGCGTTGTAGTTGCGAAGTTTTCTTCGTGGTTGTATTCCGTTCCTGCAACCACTTCCCACAGGTCTGTCGGCTTGCAGGCGTCCAATGCCCTCGCCGAAAAATACGACGCCGTATTCCGCAAATCGCGCTCGTTGTTTTTCTTCTCCATCACGTAATAATCGAAATACTTGTCGTAATTGACGCTGATACGCAGACTGTTGCGATTGTCTGCCGAAATTATGCCGCCATTTGCTCCTGCCGTCAGATTGTGCGTCAGCGAATGACGGACATTCATACTGCCGACGGGGTTAAAGGTTTCGTGCCCGAAATAGCGGGCGTTTACCTTAATATCCGACAGTGAGGATATTTTGTACGCCGTTTTCAGGTTTGCGCCATAATCCTCGTAGCGCGCTGCATAAGCGCCCGAACCGTCGCTTCCGAATCCGTCCGATGAATTACGGAACGCGCCCGCGCGAACATTGACTTTGTCCAAAGCCGAACCGATGTCGATGCGCGACCGCAAGGTATTGTAACTCTCAAACGACTGACCGGCATCGAGTTCAAATTTGTGCATCGGTTCTTTGGTAATGAGATTGATTACTGCGCCGACCGCATTTGACCCGTACAGCGCCGATGCAGCGCCGTTAATCATTTCAAGCCGCTGAACGCTGCTTATGCCTATCTGGTCGAGATTCACATTCCCTCCGGCTCCTTCCGATACGAGCCGCTCTCCGTCAACGAGAAACAGGATGTAACGGCTGTTTAATCCTCTGATACGCATATTGTTGCCCATAGCGTTAGCCGAACTGACGATGCCCGGAATGTTGTCCTGCAGGGTTTCGAGCGGCGACACGCTGCCCGCTTCGCGAATATCGCGTTCCCGAATCAGTGTGGTCAGTACAGGCGTTTCCGACAGGCGTTTGAGCGTCCGCGTACCTGTTACGACAACCTCGTCCAAGTTTAACTGCCTCTCAACCGTTGACGTATCCGCTTCAACGGCGCGCTGCGCCACAGCCGAAAAACTCGCAAGGCACATCACAGCCGCCATAATTGAAATATTCTGTTTTGACATTTGAATTTTGTTTAATTATTTGACGCCGCAAAGGTACGGCGGTTTCTGACGACACACAATCCCGATTAATAGGTAAATTTTAGTGGTTAGTACCTATAAATGGGGATGGGCGACTGCGGAAGATGCAGGGGCGTTAATTATTGTTCGCGCCGATTGACTGCTTCGTAGATTTTGGCTGCAAGTCGTTCGCAAACATCCAGCGGATGTGTAAAAAGCAACATGTGGTCGTTGAAGTTGAAGGTTAGCATTTCTTTGCATGGCGCTTGTAACATGTTGAATATCTGTGTGGTATATTCTTTTGAGAATAGTCTGATATTTCATATCAGCAATTTAACATATTCGTTAGTCCTTTCGCAGAAATATCGGCAATGACCGTAGCCGGGCTTGATTTGGACATTGAAGTCATCGCGGTCGCTCATTATCCGCCGAAACCGTCGGTAAGCATCCTCGCGGCTACCATATATGAATGTAACATTCTCGTTTGCAAATGCTTGTGCGTCTGGCGGCTCAAATGCGAAACATTCTGAAACTATATTGTCGTAATCGCGTCGGGTGGCAAAGCGGGCAAAATCTTTGATATGAGGCACCAACTGCCCGAACTTACGGCTGATGAAGCGTTCAAAGAATGAATGTCGTAACACAAAAGGAATCAGCCGTTTCATCGTCTTACGCAGGAGGGCGTCCCGCAGGCTGCCATCGGTAAACGGCAGCCCGTCGAAGATGTATCGCCTCACATTCAGTCGTTTAGACTGCATAATGCGTATCGCCACCTGTGCGCCGAGCGATGTCCCCATCACGAAATCAAGGTCGGTAATATCCTGCTCTTTAAGGTATTG
>JAISTS010000117.1 GCA_031272455.1 Tannerella sp.
AAAAAAAATGACACCTTGTTTTGGCGACAAAGTTACGCGGTTTTTTAATACGTGATACCGTTAAAAATAAGATTTATGAATATTTATATTTTTGAAAGACAGGTTGTTATAATATTAATAAATATAGGTTAAAATTAACAAACCTCACCCCGCCGATAGACGATTTTTAATAAAATTATTTAACAAAAAAAATTGTGGCGAACATAAATTTTGTGTTGTTAACGTGGATTAAGAAGTCAGGGGGCACGGTTGAACGGTGCACGGTGCAGGAAATCGAAAAAAATCTGCGTCATCCGCGTCATTTACGTTCAAAATGTTGTATCTTTGTCGCATAAAAATTGATCGTATGGAAGCAGTAATCATCCAGACGCGGGACAAATCAGACGTAAAATTCCTGAAAGACGTAGCCCGCAGAATAGGCGTCAGGGCACGAGCCGTTGACACCGAGAGGTCGCACGACCGGTATCTTGTTTCGCTGATTGAGCAGGGGCTGAAAACCCCGTCTGTCGCCCGCAGCGAAGTGATGAAAACGCTTGGGCGATGAAAAGCGAGTTTAAGACGTCGTTCAACCGCGACCTCAAAAAAGTAAGCAAACGCGCTGTCCTGGATATGGTCTATGACGCGATTGTGGCGGTTGAACGCGCCGCTACCCCGCAAGACATTCCGGAATTGAAGAAGCTGAAAGGCTCGCACAAAGGCAATTGCTACCGCATCAAGGCGGATGGCTATCGCATCGGCATCACGATTGATGGCGACACGGTTACGTTCGTTGTCTTCAAGAAGCGCCGCGATATTTACCGCTTCTTCCCGTAAGACTGCTTTTGTGCCTTCGCGTCTTTGTGCCTTTGTGTTCAGTATATTAATCACGCAAATCATATAAATCATACGAAAATCACAGTTCAGACAGCTACTCCACCCGAAACGAAGCTGTAGCGCGAAGCGGGGCGCCATTGGCAGTCAAGCCTTCGACGGTGATAAGAAACGTGCCGCGCAGGTCGGAGGTGGCGAATGGAATAGTTGTTGCGCTGCTGTCGCCGACGGGGATTTCTGGCATCCACAGCAGGGTATGTCGATGGTCGGGGATACGTTGCTGTCCGGCGGAATGGTCGGGCACAAAGAAACGGAAAGGGTTTTGCGCACCTGCATACTCGAAGATACGCACATTGTCGCCCGACTGCAAGCTCGGATAGTCGTTATTAAAGCTACTGAACGCCACAACGCCCTCGAACAGTTGTCCCCCGAAATAGAACCTGCCCTGATAGATATCGACCCGTTTGAGCAGACGTGGCGAATAGCTGTAAATAAAATCGTGGTCGGCGATGGGTATGCCGTCGAGCAGCACCAAGGAATTGCCATGCGAGAAATCTTTCTGCAAAACCGACAGTCGGCGCTTGCCATTGAAGTTGCGAAACGACAGGTAGGGAATGAACTCCAGAAACATTTCCGGCATACGGTCGAAGCGCGTATATTCGTCGAGATTATATGAATAGTCCGTTTGCCATCGCGCAAAGGGGAAGATCGTACGCGGCGCACTCATCGAATCGGACATAAAGGCATAGAGCGCCTGTATGCCTACGCTGCGTTCCGACAGTCGTTCCGCCCAGGCGGGATTGAGGCTGAAGGGCGGCATCGTTACGGCGGTATGCGTTGCGAAGGGTGGCACTATCTCGATACGCTGTCCGGTCGTCGAGCCTGAGGCATCGAGCGTCGCAGCCACACGTCGGATGTCGCCCACATTTTCGGTAAAGAACAGCACATTGCCTTCGTCGTCGGTCTTGCCGCCGTAGATATGGATATTGTCGCCGACGAAACCGAGCAGCGGATGGACATCGCTCGCGTCGCCTGTTATCTTTGCGCGGATGATATGCCCTTCGTATTCAGGCAGTTGCTTTTGTGTAAAAGCCTTACGCGGTATGGCGGACAGTTGCGTCTGCCAGCTCACAATATCCGTCGCGTCGGGCACGGGAATAAATTCGGCTCCTGCTATAGACAGCGCCAAGGAGTGAACATCTGCGGGCAGTCCTTCGATACGTATCTCGCTCTGCGAGCGCACAGGATACGAGGCGCGTGATGCCGACACCCGCAACCCGCCGCTCGACGCCGGCGCTGCCACAGGCGCTGATAAGGCTGTATCGACGCCAACGGTCAGGTCGGTACGGTAGGTATTGACCAAGCCGACGGTTTTATGTGCATAGACCGCCTCGCCTTCGTTTTGCATCTGTCGCGTATAGGCTATCAGGCGATAATAGCCGGTTGCCAATCGTGAGGGCAGCTCCATACGTCCCTCGCCTACCCCGTTCTCGATTGCCACGATAAGCTGCACCCGCGCCGCCGCCCCGTCCGACAGCTCGACATATCCCACCTTGCTGAACGCCGACGGTCGCCCCTGCTCGTCGGTAAGATATAGCTTAAGCCATAGATATTCGCCTGCGAGATAGACCTGTTTGTCGGTTTGCAGATAGACACGCTCGCGGATGTCGATTTGGGCATACAGCACGCCGCAAAAGCAGAGCAAGAGCGCCAATATGGTGTAACGCAGCGTTTTCATCATCGGTCAGAATTTGATGTTATAAGCAAGATACGGAACGGGAACGCCAAAGACAGCCATACGATAGCCTTTCAGATGCCCGTCTTCGGAGATATAATACACCGAATAGGCGTTTTTGCGTCCGGTAACGTTATACACGCCTATCGAGACGGAGCTGTGTGTGCTGAGCGTCAGGTGATGGCTCGGCTCAAGATTAAGCGAGATGTCCATACGGAAGAAATCGGGAATACGATAGCTGTTGCGTTCCGACAGATAGACGAACTCGCCTCCGGCATAGCTGTATTTTGATACGGGCAGCGTGATAGGGCGTCCGGTGCTGTAGTCGGCATTGACCGAAACGCTGAAGCGCTGCGTAACCTTATAGTTACCCACGACCTTGATGTCGTGCGGCTTGTCGTAGTCGGCGGGATACCACCGTCCGTCGTTGACGGGATGTGCTATCAGAGCATCGTGCTGTCGCAGCTTCGTACGCGACCACGAATAGCTGACCCAGCCGTTGAGCTTGCCCGTCATCTTGCGTATCATCAGCTCGACGCCATACGCTTTACCCTCGACATTGAGCACATCGGTCTCGATATTATGGTTCATCAGCAGCTCGGCGCCGCTGCGATAGTCCAAATAATCGTCCATCGTCTTATAGTAGGCTTCGACGGAGGTCTCGACAAACACATCGGGAAAGTTCTTATACAACCCTGCCGCCATTTGAGCACCGGTTTGAGGGCGTATATTGGCGTCGCTAAGTTTCCAAGTATCGGCGGGCGCCATAATGGTGGTGTTCGACAGCTTATGGATATTCTGCCGCATAGTGTTATAGCCTGCTTTCAGCGACAGGTTGTCGGCTAATTCGTAGCGTGCCGAGAGACGAAACTCCGGTCCGTGATAGGTCTTGAACGCTTCCCAAGCTCCGGCTGTACGGATCTCGGTTACGGTAGCTGCCGACGGAAGAGCCGAGCGGTCGTAAAGGTTATACGTCGAAGCGCCGAGAGCCTGATAGACGGTATAGCGCAATCCGAGATTAAACTGCAATCGGTCGGTAAGATCCCAGCGGTCGCCTGCATAGATGGCATATTCGGCTGCCTGCGCACGCTGCATACGGTCGTCGCGCACAAGCGATTCGGCGCCGACGGGGGCATAATGTCCGGGGTTGAGGGCGTAAAGCAGACCGCTGACGCCGAAGTCTATAGTATGCCGGTCGGCATAGCGCGTCATATCGGCACGGAGATAATACTGGTTGATGCCAAACGACAGACTGTAGGCATTGAGCGGCAGCATGGAATTCTTGGTGGTATAATCGTAGTGGTCGTAACCGCCGCTGAACGTGCCTACAAGTTCGGGGTTGAAGCTGTGTCGCCATCGCAGCGAGGCATTGCCCATACGGTAAGCATAGTGTTCCGCCGCCCTAAAGTTGAAGCGGTCGTGGCTGAAATAGCCGTTAGCGGTGATATTGTCGCTCTCGCTGAAGCGATGCGATATTGTCAGGTTGGTATCGTAGAATCCGGCGTTGCCGTCGCGATAGCCGCTTTTCTCCGGCAGCTGTTTTAGTATCCAGTCGGAATAGGTCGCCCGTCCTGCCGCGAGAAACGTGGTCTTGCCCTTGGCTAACGGACCTTCGAGCGTCAGCTGGCTGGTCAGCAAGCCCAGACTTGCCGAGCCTTTGACCTTTTCGCTGTCGCCTTCGCGTCCGTTGATTTCGAGCGCCGACGAGATACGTCCGCCCAGCCGCGCCGGTATGCTGCTCTTATACAGCTCCATATCGCGCACCACTTCGGGGTTGATCGACGAAAATAGCCCGAACAGGTGGGATGGATTATACAGTGTGCCGCCATTGAAAAGGATAAGATTCTGGTCGGTCGCGCCGCCGCGCACATTGAAGCCGCTCGACGCTTCGCCAACGGTCTTGACGCCCGGCAGCGAGGTAACGACGCGCAGTATGTCGCGCTCGCCAAAGACCGCAGGTATATTTTTGATAGCTCGCCCTTCGAGCCGCTCGACGCCCAGAGTGGCACGGCGCACATTCTCCTGCAGCCGCGCCGAATAGATCGTTATCTCGTTGAGGTCGTACTGACGCATCGTCTCGGCGTCGGCGCGCGGCGTCTCAAAGACCGTCGGGGCGCTGACCGTTACGTCCGCAGCGCCATAACGGTTGAAATAGCCGTCGGGCAGCGAGGTTACCAGCGCAGCGAAGGGCGTAACAAACAGCTCGTCGCGATACTGAGCCACATAGAGCGACGCCGCCGCCACAGCACGGCGCAGCAGCGCTACCGGCTCTTCGGCATTGGCGGTAACGGTAACAGTGAGCGTATCGGCATATTGCGGCAGGCAAAAGACGCGGTACGAGGTCTGCTCCTCGATAGCGCGAAACAGCTCTTCGGCAGGCTGGCGTTCGAGCACTATGCTGACGCGCTCCTGAGCATACGCAGCATGCGAGAGGGCTAATATGGCGCTAATGACAAAAATATATCTTTTCATGGCAGTACAGATATTTTCAGTTAGTCAGCGTTTCGTAATATGCCACCAAGCCGACAATCGCCTCGTCAGGCGCAGCACCAAAGTCAAGACGTTGCTGTCGGGCATAGCGGTCGAGTTCTTTTTTGCGGTCGGCAAACAGCTTTAGCAGAGCGCGTTTGTTGCCTGCCTGACGATATGCGCCGTTATGAAGGACATAATAGCGCGTCGAAGTAACGAAGACCTGCTCATAAACCGTGCCGTTTGCCACACGGTCTATCCGGTTGCGTATGTGTTTCATAACGATATGCTTGCCGTCGTACAGACGGACATAATAGCCCGCAGGCAAATCACCGCCTTCGCCACTATACACAATAGTATATTCGGGCAGCGAGGCGGAGTCAACCAAAGCGGGGTCGAGAACGATGCCGAAAGGAAATGTAGGCGTGGGCTGCACCGACAGCTCATCGGTATTCGTGTTCAGTCGCAGTCGCACACGCGGATAAATGCGCCCGTTGTACGACAGGCTAGCTTCGCGAAAAAGATTGGTGTCCAAGTAAGGATGATTGCGAAACGCCCCGTAACGCATCTCTTCACGACCCGAATAGATCAGAGCGTTAACGTCGGCATCGCGCAGGTAAGCTTCCTCACCCCCGCTCCGGTTCTGTGCAGCTATCGAGGCTGACAGCACCATAAAACCTGTCGCAAATATCAACTTACTTATTTTCATATCGTTATAGCATAAGCACTTGTCTGTTACGCCACAAAGATAATTATTTTTCTTATATGCAAGGCTTTTGAGAGAAAATTCATTTACACTGTTTATAAATGATCCGTAGGCCAGTCTTGCGGTTTATTTTTTCCGGCGTTTTCTTTCGTGCGACAGTCCACACATCTTAATGGCGCACGCAAACTGGGGTAAGTGAGTATCGCAGAAGTTTCGTTTGTAGCTGAATATTCTTCACAGGTTTCCCACACCTTTTCGTAAATACCCAAGTTATCTTTTTCCCAGAAATATCTGTCCATTTGTGTTGCAGTCGCCACCTCTATATATCCTATAATCTGGCGCTCAGGGTCGTTCTCACAGCGGATATTTCCACGGATAGCAGTTGTCAGTACGGGGCTAAACAGGTCGCCTGTGCGCTCTACGCTCTGCTGCATATCTGAAAAGTACTCATACGCCTCGGTGCGAATGTGCATTTGCGTTACCTCGATATGATACAGTATCGACAGCTTATCGTGGCTGCACGGGATTTCCACCAAGGTCTGTTGCGAAATTACGTTCTCTCGCATTTTGTCGGCTGTTGCTAAGAATATCATCTTCGACGAATCGCGTCCCCAGCAATAATATGTATTCTCGGACGAACTGAGGGAATGCCATATTATCGACCCGTCAGGACCCCATCTTGCATTGGCATAAAGCTGCGCCTGCACTTCCCAAGTCTCGCGATATGTCCAGCGATAATAGGGCGAGATGTCGTCGGGGTCGTGGGTCGAAACGCTGACAATTACCGGATCACCAAGTCGCTCTTTATTAAAGCTGATGCTGTCTATCGGGGGCGTTATCAGCGGCGACAGGAAACCGGACACATAATCTTCGCCATCGACCGTCATACGCAGGCGGTATTCCTTGGCTACATCCAAGACGCCCGTTTGAGCAGCATAAATCCCGCTGCCGCGAAACTCGGCAGGGATACGCTCTCCGTCGTTAGTTTCGACAAAGACAGTAGCGTTGTCAACCGTCTCGGCGCCTGTCAGGGTGTCAGTCATCGCCACGCTGCGCCTGAGGGCAAAGACCGATTCGCCGTCGGTGATGGCGCCGTCAACGACCAATATTCCCCGCACGCTGTCCAAGCCTGTCGGGATATACTCGCTGATGCAGCCCGACAAGAGGACGACGCACAGGATAATCGGTAAGAGATAACGTTTCATTTTCATAGCGTTTATTGCGTTAAAAAACTATCATTTATTCCAAACCCTCGGCGCAGGCACTTTGGGGATGGGTTTACGGTCTTTGAGCTGGCTCATCACCTCTTCGATGGCGCGGTCGAGCTGCTGGTCTTCGCCGTTCCATTCGCGTATGGGGTCGTTCTCGATAAGTATATCGGGGTCAACGCCGTGATTTTCGATTATCCATTCGCCCGTTTTGATGTCGTAGCTGGTGAAGAAGGGCACGCGCAGGTCTGTACCGTCGATAAACGGCAGCGAGCCGCTGATGCCGACGATGCCGCCCCAAGTACGTGTACCTATCAGCTTACCCAGTCCCAGCGCACGGAAGCCCCAGGGGAAGAGATCGCCGTCGGATGCCGAATATTTGTTGATAAGGCATACTTTGGGACCGACCTGAGCGGCATCGGGAATGGTGCCTATATGCGCCGAGCCGCGCGACATAGTGAGCCGGTAGGGTTCGCGTGCCAGCCGTTCGAGTATCATCGGCGAGACATTGCCGCCGCCATTGGCACGGTCGTCGATAATCAAGCCTTCCTTGTCGAGCTGGGGATAGAAATAGCGCGAGAACTCAACCAATCCTTCGGCGCTCATATCGGGGATATAGATATAGCCAATCTTGCCGCCCGACGCCTTCTCGACAGCTTCCATATTTTTCTTCACCCATTGATGGTGATAGAGCGGATATTCGTTTTCGAGCGGGATGATGACTTTCTTTGTTGCTCCTGCAAGCTGGGGTTTCGCGCTGACCGACAGCTCGGTAGGCACTCCGGCTTTGCCGACGAGCAGCGAATAGAGGTCGTTGACGCTGTTTGTCGCCACGCCGTCGATGGCAACGATATATTCGCCTTCGCCGACGTTGATGCCCGGCTCGGTCAGCGGCGAGCGAAGCGAGGGATCCCACGATACGCCGGGGATTATCTTCTCGATACGGAAGAATCCGCTCCTGTCGCGCGAAATCTCGGCGCCGAGCAGTCCCGTTTTGATGCGTTCGGGCAGGTCCATCTCGCCTGTCGAGATATAGGCGTGTCCGCATTGCAGCTCGCTGATCATCTCGCCGATAACGTAGTTCAGGTCGAGGCGGTTCTTGACATAAGGCAGCAGAACGGCATATTTGGCTTTGATGGCTTTCCAGTCAACGCCGTGCATATTATCGACATAGAAGCCGTCGCGGAAGGCTCGCCATGCCTCGTCGAAGACCTGCGCCCACTCTTTCGCATAGTCGGTCGTGATCTTGATGTTCGACAGGTCAACGGCATCTTTCAGATCGGCTTTCGCGGTCGGGATATTGGCGACAAAGAACGTGGATGCGCTGCCGCGTCCGCCGCGTGTGAAGAGGGCTTTTTTGCGTCCCGTGCCTACGGTCATCTGCGCCCCGTCGGCGACGACATCTTCTTTCTGCGTTTCGAGGTCGAAGGCGCAGGTCGAATTGCCACGCACGTAGTAAATCTTTTTTCCGTCGGAATAGAAATTATTGTACATTCCGGCGGCGACGGGGACTTTCACTATGCGGTCAGCCAAGCCGTCGATATCGATGCGTGTGGCGGCAGGCTCAGCTTTGGCGTCGTCCTTTTTCGCCGGCGACACTTCGACTTTCGGAGCGTCGGGCTTGGCGGCAGGAGCCGCCGCCGTCTTGCCGTCTTTCGTGAGGAAGGGCGATGGCGTATCTTTCGACAGCAGAGCGAGATAGACGCCACTCTCGTTGCGATAGATATGATTCCATTCGAGGGCGCCATAGATAGGCGTAAAATCGCGCATCGAGCGGAAAATAAGATATTTACCGTCTTCGCTGAACACCGGCGACGACGATTCGTACCAGCGGTCGGTTACGGCATACTGCTTCCTGTCGGCAATGTTATAGATATAGACCACGCTGTAAGTATTTGATTCCGAGCGGGTGTAAGTCAGCCACTTGCTGTCGGGCGAGAAACGATAGCCGCGCGGTTCGCCATAAACATCCTGAAAGACGAGCGAGGTCTGTTTTGTCGCCACGTTGAGCAGCGTGAGACGGTTTTTGCGGTCGGAATAGAGGATGGATTTGCTGTCGGGACTCCATTCGAGCGAGCGGATATAGGTGTCGCTGTTTTTCGTCAGTTGCTCGGTAGCGCCGCTCTCGACGTTGTAGAGACAGATTTCCGTTTCGCCCGTCGCGTCGGAGATATAGGCTATGGATTTGCCGTCGGGCGACCACTGTGCGCCGCGTTCGTGAGCGCCCGGGCTGCGCGTGATATTCTTCGTAACGCCTTTCGTAGCGGGCAGGGTGAACACATCGCCGCGAGCCGTTACCGTGAGCCGTTCGCCGTCGGGCGAGAGGCTGGCATAAGTTACGTACTTGCTGCCGTCCTTGATCTCGCTGCGGGCATAAACCGACTCCGACGCAAGACGGATAGTGATTTTCTCGGCTTTCTTCGTCGCCGGGTCAAGTTTATAGACATAGCCGCCGTTCTCAAAGACGATGATCTTGCCGTTTGTGCTGGGGAATTTCACGTCAAAGTCGGTGAACTGCGTTACCTTGGATGTTTGCTTTGTCTTTGTGTTATAGACGAATATATTCATCGTACGGTCGCGGTCGGACGAGAAATAAATCTCGTCGCCCACCCACATCGGGAAGATGTCCTGAGCGTCGTTGTTCGTGATGTTCTCGACGGATTTTTTCGCCGCGTCATAGATCCAGATGTCGTCAGCCATACCGCCCTTGTAGTATTTCCAAGTGCGAAATTCGCGCATCACACGGTTGTAAGCGAGCTGTTTACCGTCGGGCGAATAGCTGCAAAAGCCACCTTCGGGCAAGGGTATGTCGATCGACAGTCCGCCTTCCCTGCCGACCGTTTTGAGCTTGCCGGTGAAGCTGCTGCTGATGCGGTTGCGATAGACGATGCGCTCGCCGTCAGCTGTCCACGTCATCACGATATTGTTGGGACCCATACGGTCGCCCAAGTCATCGCGTGCGTTAGTCGCCGTGTAGGTCAGGCGCAGCGGCTCGCCACCTTCCGTCGGAATGGAATAGACCTCGGTATTGCCGTCGTACTGCCCCGTGAAGGCTATCGTCTTGCCGTCGGGCGAGAAATGCGGGAACATCTCGTAGCCGACATGCGAGGTCAGCCGTATGGCGTCGCCGCCGGACAGAGGCACCTTGTAGAGGTCGCCTGCATAAGTAAACACTACTTCGCTGCCGTTAGTAGCAGGAAAACGCAGCAGTCGCGCTTCGTCGGCTGCCTGGACTGTCATTGTTACAAGAACAATCAAAATGCTGATAGATAAGCTGTTTCTTTTCATTATATCGTTTTTTTAGTTTATTTGACTACAAAACTACGAAATGTTTTTGAGATTTGATGCATAGCGGGGGGATTTTAGTTGTCAGTTGTCAGTTGTCAGTAATCAGTGGTCAGTATAGACGTGGCACGCCGCGTCTGTACATTAACAAGTGGTCAGTGTAGATGCCGAACAGGTAAAACCCTTATTCCCGGAAAGCACCATTAGTAGCCAACAGATACCCACAAACCATTCAATGCCCTTATTTTTCAACCACTACGGCAAATAAGGCAAATAAAGTATAAATGCTCATATCGTGCACCCGTGCACAAAGAAAATTCAGATTAGCCCGAAATGGCGCAGCGCTTGTGCGATGCCGTCGTCATCGACTGATGTTGTAACGTAGTCGGCTGCCTGTTTTACGTCGCTGTGGGCGTTCCCCATAGCTACACCGAGGGCTACGTGGCGGAGCATAGGAATGTCGTTGCCGCCGTCGCCGAACGCCATTGTCGTCGCGCGGTCGATATTGAAACAGTCGAGAATGGCGTCAATGCCTTTTTGCTTGTCGTTGCCGGAGAGGTTAACATCGGCGAAGAGGTGCGTCCATCGGGTGAACTGGCAGTGCGTCAAGGTGTCGCGCATCAGCGTTTGCATACGCTGGTCGTCGGCATAGATACAGAGCTGGTAAATATCGCTGCGGATAGCGTCGAGCGGGTTTTGAAGGGGCGGGGGCAACATCCCCACGAGTGTTGCCGCTTCGATAACCTTGTCGTCAACGAGGTTGATGGTCATTGCGCTGTCGGACATAAAAGCTACAGGCATTGTTTCGCGTTCGAGCAATGCGGCAAGTGCGTCGAGGTCGGATTGCGGGATGGGATTGGCGCGGATAAGGTCGCGGTTACCGTCGATACAGTATGCGCCGTTATACGTGATATAGCCGTCGAACGGGATGCCGTCGAGCACATCTATCATAGCCAGCATACGTCCGGTGGCGACAAATGTTTTCACTCCCGACGCTCGCAGCGCGGCAAGTGCATCAACAGTGGATTCGGGTACGCTATGTGTACTGAAACTCAGCAATGTACCGTCGATATCGAAGAAAACAGCTTTCGTTTGCACGATGCAAAGATACGGACTATTCTCAGAAAAAATGTCGTCGTTAACTTTTTTTTCCTATATTTGCAGCTTCAAAAACAGAGAATATGGAAGATAAACCCGTAAAACTCCCTTCGCCGTGGCTGTCGTTAGTGCCTATCATTGTGCTGGTTGGCTTGTTGTTTTTCACGATACGCATCTTTGGCAGCAGCACGCTCGACGGCGCCAGTCAGGTGATTTTGCTGACTGCGACAGCCGTATGTGCGACGTTAGCAATGACTGTCGGCGGCGTCAGCTGGAAAGCGATAGAGACCTGCATCGTTAAGAATATTTCGAGCGTAACGGTCGCCATACTTATTTTGCTGCTGATAGGTTCGCTGTCGGGCAGCTGGATGGTGAGCGGCATTATCCCGATGATGATTTATTATGGCGTACAGATAATCCATCCCGACATTTTCCTCGTTTCGACCTGTCTGATCTGTATCCTCGTTTCGGTGATGACGGGCAGTTCGTGGACGACGATAGCGACTATCGGCATTGCGCTCTACGGCATAGGCAAGGTGCAGGGTTTCGGCGACGGATGGATAGCGGGCGCCATCGTTTCGGGCGCATATTTCGGCGACAAGATTTCGCCGCTGTCGGACACGACCGTGCTTGCCTCGTCTGTTACGGGGACGCCGCTGTTCAAACATATTCAGTATATGATGATTACGACCATCCCCTCGATCGTTATCACGTTAGTGATATTCCTGATTTCGGGTTTCTTACACCAGTCAACGCCTACGGAGGCAATTCTCGATTTCACGAACAGGATCGACGCGACCTACAATCTGTCGCCCTGGCTGCTGATTGTGCCGGTCGTTATGGGCATACTGATAGCGCGTCGTCAGCCGCCTCTCGTAACGCTGTTTCTCTCGTCGCTGATGGCGGGGATATGTGCGCTGATATTTCAGCCCGAACTGCTCGACCGGATTGCCGGAGAAGGCGTCGCGGGCGCAACGGCGCAGTTTAAGGGGCTGCTCACGACCTTTTTCACAAGCACCTCGGTCGATACCGGCAGCGAGACGCTCAATGAGCTTGTCAAGACGCGGGGTATGTCGGGGATGATGAA
This sequence comes from Tannerella sp., assembly GCA_031272455.1. Lineage (GTDB taxonomy): Bacteria > Bacteroidota > Bacteroidia > Bacteroidales > Tannerellaceae > Tannerella. Next base: position 12,399 of record JAISTS010000117.1, read on the forward strand.
CACTATATGGCTGATAATCTGCGCGATGTGCTTTGGCGGAGCGATGACGGCAAGCGGTATGCTGGCGAGCATCACTTCGGTATTCCTGCGATTTATGAAACGCACCGCCGGACTTGTCGGAACGACGATAGTATCGGGTTTGTTTATGAATATATGCACTGCCGACCAGTATCTCTCTATCATCCTGACAGGCAATATGTTCAAGGATATTTACCGAGAGAAGGGCTACGAGAGCCGCCTGCTGAGCCGCACGCTCGAAGATGGCGTAACCGTAACCTCGCCCCTCGTGCCGTGGAACACCTGCGGTATGACGCAATCGACCGTGCTTGGCGTGCCGACGCTCACTTATCTGCCCTACTGTTTTTTCAACCTTATAAGCCCGTTTATGAGCCTGTTGGTGGCGACTGTGGGCTATAAAATAATAAAGTTACAAAATAAAGATGAAGAAGATTAAGATTTCGCTGCTTGGTAAAGTAGCTCTTGCGATTGGTTTAGGTATCGTGTGCGGACAGTTTTTGCCCGTCGGCGTTGCGCGTATTTTCGTAACGTTCAATTCGCTTTTCGGCGAGTTTTTGAAGTTTGTCATCCCGCTGATAATCTGCGGACTTGTCATCCCTGCCATAGGCGACCTCGGCAAGGGCGCGGGCAAGCTGTTGGTTATCACAGCCATAATAGCTTACGGCTCGACGCTCTTTTCGGGCTTTTTCACCTTCGCCAGCGGCTCGTTTGCGCTGCCTCAGCTCATCACTCCGGGAGCCGAGATTGCGACGCCCGAAAATCCCGAAGAATTGCTGTTAAGCACATATTTCACTGTCAATATGCCGCCTCTGATGGACGTGATGACGGCTTTGCTGCTCTCGTTTGTGCTCGGCATCGGGCTGACGCTTATCAAGGGCACGACGATGCAGAATGTCTTTGCCGAGTTTCGCGAAATCATCGTACGGCTGATTGAGTCGATCATCATACCGCTGTTGCCGCTTCATATCTTCGGATTATTCCTCAATATGACCATCAGCGGACAGGTGGCTGGCATACTGATGATGTTCCTCAAAGTTATCGCGTTTATCTTCATTCTGCATATCCTGCTGCTCGTCATACAGTTTACGATAGCGGGTATCGCCGGACGTAAAAATCCGTTCAGGCTGCTGAAAAATATGATGCCTGCGTATGCGACGGCGCTCGGCACCTCGTCGTCGGCGGCGACCATCCCCGTTACGCTGGCACAGACGCTCAAAAACGGTATCCGCGAGCCGATAGCTGTGTTTGTCATCCCGCTGTGCGCCACTATCCACCTGTCGGGCAGCACGATGAAGATTGTCGCCTGCGCTATGGCAATAATGCTGATGACGAACACTCCGATAGATACGGCAACGTTCAGCGGCTTTATCTGTATGCTGGGGATCACGATGGTAGCGGCGCCGGGAGTGCCCGGAGGCGCGATAATGGCGGCTGTCGGCGTGCTGGAAAGCATGCTTGGCTTCGACGACACCCTGCAAGCCCTGATGATCGCGCTCTATATCGCGATGGACAGCTTCGGCACGGCGTGCAACGTTACGGGCGACGGCGCTATCGCTGTGGTGGTTGACAGCATCGCCAAGAAGATGGATAAAACGCCTTAACTCATTTCACCCAGATCCACTGAAATCCGACTGTCGAGTCTTTCGGCGGCGCGATTTCAAATTCAAGCTCATAGATGCCTGCGGCGGGGAAATTGACTGTCCCGATGCGATGCGACAGATAGCGGTCAACGACCCAGTTGGAGTTTGGCTCGCCTACGGTTTTGCCTGTCGGAGCGATGTTGTGAGTGAGCTTTGTCGGCGCCAAGCAACTGATCATCCCACCCGTAGCTGTGCCCTGATAAGTATATGACACATCTATCGTTTTCTCACCCGCGCGGTCAACATAGATTTTCCATTTAAGCCGCTGCGTGGTCTTAACGTCGATATGCACGGGCACCGTACCTCCACGCCCTTTGCGTTCGGCTTTCAAGGTCTTGTCGCCCACAGAGTTCTCGTATGTAAGCGAATAGCCGCCTTCGGTCGATATTGCCGCCAGATTTTGCACAATTTCGGGCGTTCCGTCGTATTCGGCGACCACGACCGAGACATATTTGTCGGGCTGCATAGCGGGCAACAGAATGTCGGTAAACGGTCCTTCGTGAGTGAATGTCAATGGCTGCCGCTGCTTGTCTGCCAGCAGATAAACTTTTGATGGAGCGGATGTTATACCCGTCAACGGGAGATGTTTGTTGAGCGACCAGTTATAAACATGCAGGTAGAGGCGCGTAGTGTTGCCGTCGCGTTTGGCGGTTATTTTGCCCCAGTCGTGCAGGTTTTTGTCGAGGTCGAAGGCTTCGGCGCCGTAAATCGCTTCGCCGTTGATGTTTAGCCATTCGCCTATTTCGAGCAGGCGTTGTTCGATTTCGTAGGGCACATCGCCATTGGCGCGAGGTCCGATATTCAGCATAAAATTACCATTGAGGCTGACGTTGCCGATAAGCGATTTAAGCAGGATGGTAGTTGATTTCCAAGCTGTTTCCGAAGAGTGATAACCCCAGGAGTGTGCGACCGTTCCGGGCGATTGCCAGGGGAAATCTTCTTTTTGGCTGCCGAGCTGATTGTCGCCCAGCGTCTTGAAGTCCACATCGGGATCTTCCTCGACCGACAGTCCGAGACGCGAATTGACAAGGCAGTTGGGTTGCAGCTCGCGGATAAGGCTTTTGAGTTGCAGCAGCTGTTCGCGCGTAACGATAGTGTTGGAATGATGCAGCCACATATCAAACCATAACATACTGATTTCGCCATAGTTGGTCAGCAGTTCGCGTATCTGCGGGATGACTTTTTCCTGCCAGTAGCGGTCGTAATCAGCCGGAGCGAGCGGGTTGATTTCGCGCTCGTGATTCCACCCGTAGGGATGCTCCCAGTCCACCCAGTGCGAATAATACAGCCCCATACGTATGCCGTGCTTGCGGCAGGCGGCGGCAAGCTCGCCCACGATGTCGCGCTTGGTGTAGCGGCTGAGGTTGTAGTCGCTTACTTTGCTGTCCCACAGCGCAAAACCGTCGTGATGCTTCGCCGTCAGCGTTATGTATTTCATCCCTGAGCGTTTGGCGAGCAAGACCCATTCTTCGGGGTCGATTTCGTCCCAGTCGAAGCGGTCAAGCAGCGTAAGATATTCATCCTTACCGATTTGATTGCGATATAAAATCCACTCCGAATAGTCGTTGTCGTTTCTGATTTTTTCGCCTTTCCAATAGCCTTCAGCCGCGCTGTAAAGCCCCCAGTGAATGAACATTCCATAGCGCGAATCGACAAACCATCGCGCCCTCTCGTTAGTCTGTTGCTGACCGAAAGCGCTAAAAGCCAGCATACAAAGCATAATTGACAAATATTTCTTCATAATTGTTTTTTGAGGCAAAGATACACTTTTATTTGCATAATCGTCCGATAAACGCTACTTTTGCACCGTTTTTTCAAGAAATAGATACAAAAACAGATGCCAACAATATCTGAACGCGGGCTAAATATGCCGGAATCGCCCATCCGGAAGCTTGTGCCGCTGGCAAATCGCGCCAAGGCAAAGGGAATTAAAGTGTATCATCTGAACATCGGACAGCCCGACCTGCCGACGCCCGAAGTGGGGATAGAGGCGGCGCGACGGTTCGACCGTCAGGTGCTCGAATATTCGCCGAGCGAAGGCATACTCTCGTTCCGCGAAAAGCTTGTGCAATACTATCATACCTTCAATATCGAGGTGGATGTGGAGGACGTTATCATCACGACGGGGGGCTCCGAAGCGGTGTCGTTCTCGTTTATGGCTTGCCTCGATCCGGGCGACGAGATCATCATTCCGGAGCCTGCCTACGCCAATTATATGGCGTTTGCGATATCGAGCGGGGCGGTCATCAAAACCATCCCCTCGTCGATCGACGATGCTTTTGCGCTGCCGTCGGTCGAACGCTTCGAGACGCTGATCACGCCGCGCACGAAAGCCATTATGATCTGTAACCCGAACAACCCTACGGGCTATCTCTATACTCAAAAGGAAATGAACCAGTTGCGCGACATAGTGAAGAAATACGACCTGTTCCTGTTTTCGGACGAAGTGTATCGCGAATTTTGCTATACGGGCGCTCCGTATATCTCGGCTTTTCATCTCGAAGGGATAGAGAATAATGTGGTGCTTGTTGACTCGGTATCAAAGCGTTACAGCGAATGTGGCATACGCATCGGGGCGCTGATCACGAAGAACAAGCAGGTGCGCGACAATGTGATGAAATGGTGTCAGGCGCGTCTCTCGCCGCCGCTTATCGGGCAGTTTATCGCCGAAGCCTCGCTCGACACGCCGAAAGATTATATGCTCTCGGTCTATAATGAATATCTCGAACGGCGCAACTTCTTGGTTGACAGGATAAACCGCATCGACGGCTGTTTCTCGCCCATACCGATGGGGGCGTTCTATACGCTTGCCAAGCTGCCTATCGACGATGCCGACAGGTTCTGCGCATGGTGTCTTCGCGAATTTAGCTATGAAAATCAAACGATTATGATGGCTCCTGCGTCAGGATTCTATACCTCGCCCGGATATGGCAAAAACGAAGTGCGATTGGCTTATGTGCTTAATAAAGAAGACCTTGCCAAAGCGCTGACTGTGCTCGAAAAGGCACTTGAAGAGTATCCGGGGAGGGAGGGGAAGTAAGTTGTCAGTAGTCAGTAGCAAGTAGTGGGTAAACGGTTGAACGGTACACGGTTGAACGATTGAACGGGTAAACGGTTAAGTTCGTGCACCTTGCACCGTGAACCGTGCACCAAAAATATGTAAATTCTGTCAAAATGAACTTAGAACGATACATAGCAAGCAAGATAAAATTCAGCAATAAAGATGCTGATTATCAGGTCAGCGCTCCTGCGGTCAGGATTGCCGTGGCGGGTATTGCGCTTGGGCTGGCGGCTATGATTTTGGCGGTGGCGGTGGTCGTCGGGTTCAAAAAGGAGGTGCGCGACAAGGTGATAGGCTTCGGTTCGCATATCAGCATCACGAATTTCGACAGCAACACATCGTACGAGACGACGCCCATTTACGCCGACGACAGCCTGATGAGCGAACTGCGCGCCTACCCGGGCATACGACAGGTCTCGACCTTCGCTACCAAACCCGGCATACTCAAAACGACAACTGATTTTCAAGGTATTGTACTGAAAGGCGTGGATACGGATTACGACTGGTCGTTCTTTCGCGACAACCTGCTCGACGGCGAAATCATCACTATCGACCCTGAAAAAACATCCACCGAAGTCATCATTTCGCAAACGCTGGCGGATATGCTCGGACTGAAATGCGGCGACTCGTTCCTGTCGTATTTCCTGCACGACGAAATACGTGCGAGAAAGTTCATTATCAAAGGAATATACGAAACAGGCTATACCGATTTCGACAAGCTGTTCGTGCTTGCCGACATCAAACAGGTGCGCCGCCTGAACGCTTGGGACGACGACGCCGTTAGCGGACTGGAACTCTATGTCGATGATTACAAGCAGATTGACGAGGTTGGCGAGCAGCTGTATTTCCACTTGATTGACAAGACCGACCGCGAAGGCAACACGTATTACGTGCGCACAATTAAGGAACTCAACCCGATGATATTCAACTGGTTATCGGTGCTCGACATCAATGTCGCCGTCATACTTGCGCTGATGATGGCAGTAGCCGGTTTTACGATGATTTCGGGCTTGCTGATTATCATCCTCGAACGCACGCAGATGATTGGCGTACTCAAATCGCTGGGGCAGTCGAACGCCAGCATTCGCCGCGTATTCCTGCATATCGCCTCTTTCCTTATCGGGCGCGGGATGCTATGGGGCAATGTGATAGCGCTCGCCATCTGCTTTGTGCAATGGCATTTTCGCCTTATCGCACTCGACCCCTCGACGTATTATCTTGATGCTGTGCCGATTGACCTGTCGTTGACCTCGTGGCTGCTGATAAACGCGGGTACGCTCACCGTCTCGATGCTGATGATGCTCGGTCCGTCGTACCTCGTAGCGCGTATCAACCCTGCTCGGTCAATGCGGTTTGAGTAACTATCAGTAATACAGCGCTGTCAATCAATAATTTTTTTGAATACAGCCTCGACTTCTTCAAACGAGGCAGCGCCCTCGTGCTCTTTCACGCCGCCAACATAGAATGTCGGCACATAAAAGTAATCGTACGAATCGGCGAGTTCAGGCTCTTCCGACTCCTCAATCATCTCTATATCAACATCTTTATAAGCCGCCTGCTTTTTCAGCTGGTCGATATACGACAGCGCCCGCTGGCAATAGGGGCACGATTTGAGGTAGAATAACTGTACAGGTTTCATTTCGTTCAAATTTTAATTTTCGGTTTATACATATCCTGCGCCGTGATGCCGCATGCGTTTTTCATCTCGATGCAGTATTCGAGCTTGCCGAGGTCGCGCATACCGTTGTTTGTCCCGAAGGTAAATTTCACGCCTGCCGCCTTGGCTTTCTGGATGATAGCCTTGTTCGGTATCTTGTAACGGGCGTTGATTTCGAGCGCTTCGCCGCTTTTTGCCATAGCATCAACGAACTTGTTCATCCGCTCTTCCGTCCAAAATTCGTCATATTTTTTGTCCATCGGTTCGGGCAGAAAACAGGGATTGACGTAGATGTCGGCAGGCTCCTGCAAGACTTGGCAGATGCGGTCAACTATCAGATCCATATACTTTTGCTGATCTTCGATCCACACTTCGTCGGGCATCCACAGGCGCGTGCGGCGCCCCTTATCGTCGGTAAACGTCAGCGCGTCGGTAAATACGTAGTCGAACTCATCGCGCACCGCCTGCGAAAATGTTACGACCCATTCGCGTCCTTCGGCTTGCATGGCAAGGATGAACGGCTGCGAGCGCATACTGTCGAGGAAAGCCAGCACACCGGCGTCGTCGGTAATCGGGAAGCCGATGCCGCAGTTGGGCGCAATGGCATAGTTAATACCCACATCACGCGACATTTGCGCAAGTTCGGCTTCCGTCAAACCGCCTTTGAGATGTACGTGATAATCGAGAACGGGGAAATCTTCCTGATGCAGGCGGATGATGTCGTCGTTCTGCTCGTCGCCGGCAGCGGCAAGTTGCGACTGCACAGCCGCCTCGTCAGTCTGCAAAGCTATGACTGATATGTTCTTAAACTCGATGTCGCCGCTTTCGCTCACAAGCGCAAACGTACCGGCTGACAACAGCGCAGCCTCGTTGGGCGCGACGCGGTAAGGCGCCGTCGGCTCAATGTATTCGACTACAGGACTGCCATTGATAGAGACAGTAACAGCCTGACCTTCAACGCGCACCGTCATCGTGAACCAGTCGCCGTCGCGCACAAAGCTTTTCGTCAGGTTGCGCACCGACAGCAGGCTGCCCGTCATCTTCCACCATACATCATCGGTGCGGTCGTTATTGACAGCCACCCGATAACCCTTGCCTGCCGCCGCATCGGTATGAAAAGCGACATAGCCCTTGCCGGCTGAAACGGTGCGCAAGACCATTTCCAGCTCAAAATCCTTATACTTAGCGCTTTTAAGTACAGCCGTAGCGCCGTCGTGCAGCGCCAAAACACCGTCGGCAACAGTGGCGCCGCCCGTCGTAGTCCAACGTCCGCCGTCAGTGCCGTCAAATAAAACTCCGCTGCCCGACGATTGTCCGCATCCCGTCAGGAATGTCGCGGCAACTATTACTATGGAAAAAACTAATGTTTTCATTTTGAAATGATTTTGAATGAATATTGAATAAATTTTGAATACATATTGAACGAAATTGAATAATTTTGAATAAATTTTGAATGTTAATTATTTAATCTTTTTCAACTCATAATGCTCACCCCAAGCCATAACAACGTATGGCACTTCGACATCAGACAGCCGTCGGAACGTCAGCCAATACGCTTCGCGGTGGTCGATAGTGTGCTCCATCTCGTTTTCGTGCCCTGTTATCAGCAGCGTCGGGCGTATGCCGTCAACAACCTGTTTCATAGGCATCCACCAGCAGTGTGCCAGCAGGACGTCAACCTTGACCTGTTTATGGATTTCGGCTACCCAACGCATATCGTTGCTGTTCGACTGGTCGCCGGTGTGCATCAGTGTCAAGCCTTCGGGCGTCGTGATGGCATAGACATTGTTCAGCATTTCATCCTGATGTCCGGGAAAGGCGCTGACGGTCAAATTGACTGCGCCGCCTTTCAGCGCAATTTTATCCATTACCATTTCGCTTCCACGCAAGACTTTGACGCACTGCGAAATATCATTCCAGAAATTTTCCGGAACGATGACAGGTTTCCCCTGTTCGCAAAACATCCGAGCAACCGTAGCGTCGGCATGGTCGCTGTGTGCGTGCGTAACAAACAGGATATCACACTGCTTCACCAAACGCTGCACCTGTTCGTCCGTCATAAACGGATGGTCTTTGCTGCCGCCTCGTATCAGGTCGATAGCGATTGTTACAGTTGGCGTTTGCACGATAAAACCGTGATTATAACAGCGATAGATGCGGGCGTCGTCGGTTGGCTTGTTTTCCAAACCGACGGCTATACGGTTGACAGCCATCGAGATATAATCCATAAACGCCTGACTGCCGTCAAACCTTGTGTCGTGCAGCAGCGCATCAATGGCAAACAGTGCCAGACGTCGTTCGTCTGTCGGCGCAGGCGTCGGCGAATAAGCGTCTAACACCTTATATGCCTGATTGATAACGAGCGACGCCTGATCATTGAGGTACTGTTCACCTTTGTTCCAGTATTGCATCGGCTCCTGCGAAAATACGGCAAGAGTGTTAAGCGCAAACAGAAAATACAGACAGCATTTCATCTCGCGTTATTTCACTTTATAGCTGACGAAAGCAATCCGTTTATTGTCGGGCGCCCAAGAATTGACGTTGATAGTGCCCTGTCCGCCAAACAGTTTGGCTACTGTTATCGGCTCGCCGCCTTCGGCAGGCATCAGGCGCAGCTCGACGTTTTTGTTTGCAAGATGCTGGTCGGGACGCAGGTCGCCTTTGTTATAAGTGATGTAAATCACCTGTTTACCGTCGGGCGAGATATGCGGGAACCACGAGTTGCGGTCTTCGTCGAATGTCATCTGCGTCTGTTCTGTGCCGTCGGCTTTCATTCGCCAAATCTGCATCAGTCCACTGCGCACTGAATTGAACCAGATATGCCCGTCGGGCGAATATTCGGGTCCGTCGTCCAATCCTTCGGCGGTTGTCAGGCGCACTTCCTCGCCGCCTTCTGCCGGAATGACGTAAACATCGAAATTGCCATTGCGTTCGGCACAGTACGCCAGATACTTACTGTCGGGACTCCAGCCGTGCAGGTAGCTTGGCGCAAGCGGGGTTATAAGTCTCGGAGTGCCGCCGCCAACGGGAACGGTATAGACGCGCGATTTGCGGTCTTCCTTAGTGCCATGACTGATGGCGAGAGTGCGTCCGTCGCGTGTGAGCTGATGGTCGTTGTTACAGTTCGTAGCATAGCCGGTGTTAATCAGCGCCGGTTCGTCGTCGGGCAGCGAGGGCGAGATACGATAGAGCTTTCCGCCGCTGTTATAAATCAGGAAACGTCCGTCGGGTGTCCAGTTTGGCGCTTCGATAACGTAAGGAAACTCCTTGACCACCTTGCGATTGCCGTTTGTCAAATCCAGAATTTCGAGTACGCTGGTAACGTCGCTGCGTGCAGGCGAAGGCAGCTTCAGTTCGACTTTCGAGAATACTGCCTGCTCTATCACATTCTCTTCGTGCGAACAGACAAAGATCCCGACATAGCAGGTCTGCGGCAGCTTCAATTCGACCGTGCCGGTAATGTCCTGCGGCAAATGACCTATCGCCGAGCGCATTACGATCTTGTTGCCCGTCCGTTCGATAGTGATATAATCGCCGTCGGGAGGACCTGCCACTTCTTTCGTTTCCGCCCCAGCTGTGGCGCGATATTGCAGCGACGTCAGTCCATCGCCGTGAACAGCCACATCGGCATAAGGCGAATTGCCGTCAAGCGACTCGCGTATCATCACGCCCATTTTGCGATGCGCGTTCATACCTGCTCCGCTGAATTTCAGCGCAGTAGATAGCGAGAAATCGCCCGTAACCTTTGTCCATACAAAGAAAAACTCGTCGCTATTATCCCAGATATTTTTCCCTGCGCCCGTGAGCGTATAGGTCTTATTTCCTGCGTCATAGCTGACCGTACCTTTCAGTTTGGGATTGCCCACATCGTGCGAGCTTTCAAAAATCCCGATTTCATCCACGTCGGCACTTACCGTAGCCAGCGCCAACACCATTAAGCATAATACTCTAAAAAACATTGTCTTCATTTTGGTTTGATTTTATTTTAATTTTAATTCTTAATTCTCAATTTTAACTCTTAATTCTCAATTCTCAATTCTCAATTCTCAATTCTCAATTTCCCCCCTAAAGTAAGTCTGCACCACATTAAAGTTTTTGTCAACCAGATTGATATCAGCATCTTTCCCAACGGCGATTGAGCCTTTGCGCTCGGCTATGCCCATCATTTTTGCCGTTGACAATGACGTCATTTTCACCACATCGGCAACGGGCAATCCTACCTTGAAAATCAGATGCCTGACCATCACGTCGAGCGGCGAGAGCGAGGATGCAAGAGATGTACGCGCGTAATTCATAACTACGCCTTTATCAATGATATACGTCTCTCCGCAGGAGTGAAACACTTCACCTTCGACGCCTCCGGCAGCGCGGTTGGCATCGGAACAGACCGACAGCTTGTCCGCGCCCTTGCAGCGATAGGCAATCCGTATCAGTTCATCAGGCAGATGATAGCCGTCGGCAATGATTTCGGCATACAGCGCATCGAGCGTCAATCCCGCTTCCACCACGCCGCCGACGCGAAAGGGACCGACCTTTTTCGTCTGCGACATAGCATTGTAGAGATGCGTAACGCTTGTAGCGCCAAGTTCGACAGCCCGCACAATGTCGGAGTATTCCGCATTACTATGCCCTACGGATATCTGTATGCCCATATCGCGCAAAAACGGGAAATAATCGGCGTTGCGTTCGACTTCGGGTGAGATTGTAATGCGTTTTATCACGTCGGCATAGTCGCGAAACAGTTGTAAATGACTGTCTGTCATCGGTATAAGACTGCTTTCCGCCTGACTGCCCTTGAACGCTTTATTGAGAAACGGACCTTCGAGATGGCAGCCTGCGATATGCGTTTTGCCCGCGTCATTCGCTTTCATCACTTCGCGCACAGCATCCATCGCCGCAATCGTCGCATCGATCCTGTCGGCAGCGATGGTCGGGAACAGCGTTGTTACGCCGTGCTGACTGTAAAAATCACGCATACAGACGATTGCTTCAACAGTACCGTCGTTGCAGTCGCTGCCGCCACCGCCGTGGCAATGCGCGTCGATATATCCGGGAACAGCCGTAAGTCCGCTGCCGTCAATCACTTCGTCGCAACTGCCACCGTCCGCCGACGGAAGCACAGCCGCTATCCGTTCGCCATCGATCAACAGCGAGCCGTCGCGGATTATTTCGTTTTCCGCATATATGTCAATATGCTCTATACGAATCACTTACAACTCTTTTAACCATGCCGCCATCAGTTCGACGACCTGCCGATGATACACAAAATCTTCGCGCATACCCCAGCCGTGTCCGCCGACGGGAAAGATATACATAGCCGCCTTAACACCGTTGTCTTTCAGCGCTTTATAATAGCGTATGCTGTTTTCGGGCAACACCACCGTGTCGTCGTCGCTCAAGAGTAGCAGCGTCGGAGGCGTGTTGTTGTTGACCTGTTTTTCGTTCGAGAAGACGTAAAGGTCTGACTGCGAAGGATTGTCGCCCAGCAAGTTAGCTCGCGAGCCGCCGTGGGTGGCAATGTCCATCGTGATAACGGGATAAAACAGTATCGCGAAGTCGGGACGCGAACTGACGCCCGAAGTCGTGAAATGCGTCGAAGCCGTCGAAGCGAGATGACCGCCTGCCGACGAGCCTGCGATGCCGATTGAGGACGGGTTGACGCCCAACTCGGCGGCGTGGCTGCGGACGTAACGGATAGCCTGCTGAGCATCGTCGAGCGGCACTTCCTTATGTTTGTTCGGCATACGATATTTCAGGACAACACCGGCAATACCCTGTGTGTTAAGCCATTGCGCCAGCTGTGTGCCTTCGTGGTGAGACGCAAGTCCGGCATAACCGCCACCCGGACAGATGACTACCGCCTTGCCGTTAGCCTTGCTTTTTTCGGGCAGCCATATCGTCAGCTCCGGCGTCGAAACATTTGTTATCCAATAGCTTTGGTCGATATTTTCCGCTTCGGTAATGCCATTCGAGGTTGGCGGATCGCCGTCCCACAGCTTCACGACCTTCTGCGCGTTGACGTTAAATGCCATAATAGACAGCACCACAGCACTGATAATCACTGCTTTATTCATCGTAATGCAGATTTATTTTTCAACAGAAAACTTGTACATACACTCGCTGACATATTTTTCACCCGGACGCAATACCGTAGTAGGAAAATCGGGATGGTTGGGGCTGTCGGGATAATGCTGTGTTTCGAGGCAGAGAGCGCCGCGATGGGGATAGACCACACCGAACTTGCCCGTATCCTTGCCGTCCATAAAATTGCCGGTATAGAATTGCACACCCGGCTCGTTGGTATAGACTTCGAGCACTATGCCGCTGGTAGGGCTTACTACTCTGGCAGCCAGCTGTTTGACATCGCCGTGTGTGTTCAGCACCCAGTTGTGGTCGTAGCCGCGTCCTTTGTTCAGCTGGTCGTAGTCGTCGTCGATTTTCTGACCTACGGGAATAGGCTTACGCAAGTCGAGCGGCGTGCCTTCGACCGGGGCTATTTCGTAAGGGATCAGCAGACTGTCAACTGCCGTGATATTGTCGGCGTTAATCATCACCGTATGGTCGAGGATTTGCGAGCCGGGGACGCCCGACAGATTGAAATAGCTGTGGTTGGTCAGGTTGACGACAGTCGCTTTGTCGGTTGTCGCTTCGTAAAGGATATCGAGGGCGTTATCGTCTGTCAACGTGTAAGTTACTTTCACGTCGAGATTGCCCGGAAAACCTGCTTCGCCGTCAACCGACTTGTATTTCAGCACAAGAGTATGGTTGTCGGTTTGCGTAGCATCCCACACCTGCGCATGGAAACCTTCGGGACCACCGTGCAGGCAATGCCCGTTGTTGTTTCGCGGCAGCTGATAGTCCACGCCGTCGAGCGTAAACTGTCCCTGCGCAATGCGGTTGCCATAGCGTCCGATGAGCGCACCAAAATTGCCAGCGGATGCGAGATAAGCGTCGATATTGTCGTAACCGAGCACCACGTCGGTCGGTTTGCCTTCGCGGTCGGGCGCCATTACAGACACTATCCGTCCGCCGTAGTTCGTGATGCACACTTCCATACCTTTCGCGTTCGTCAGCACGTACAATGCCGTCGGCTTGCCGTCTTTTTCCGCAACGAAATCACTCTTTTTCAAGCCCGAAACGAGCGTCTCGGTCTTTTCTCCACACGACAGCAGAAAAGCTGCCATCATTCCGAATATCAATACTTTTTTCATTTTATTACATTTTTAAAATATATTTTAGCTGCAAAAATAAGCAAAAAAAATTGTCCGACATAAAAAAACCGTAAAATAGACGAAAAAAAATGCTCTCAGATAAAAACAAATGTAGTATATTTGCATCAAAAAACGAAAAACATTTTTATTAACAAACTAAAAAAATTGAAACACATGATTACTAATCAACGTTTTATCTTTTCGCTGCTCGTAGCGGCGGTAATGTCTTTAACGGTTAACGCCGAAGTGAAACTGCCCGCCATTTTCGGCGACAATATGGTTTTGCAGCAACAGTCGCAGGTGGCTGTCTGGGGATGGGCAAAGGCGCGCAGCAGCGTCAAAGTTGTCAGTTCGTGGAACAATCGCAATTACACGGCGCAGGCTGATGCCGACGGTCTATGGAAAGTGAAAATCGCGACCCCGCAGGCAAGTTTCACGCCTTACACGCTGACAATCAGCGACGGAAAAGCCGTTACACTGAAAAACATCCTCATCGGCGAAGTATGGATTTGTTCCGGTCAGTCGAATATGGAGATGCCGATGCGCGGCTGGGGCGACCAGTACATCGAAAACGGTCCCGACGACATCATCAACTCCGCCAATCAGGGGATACGCTGTTTCACGCTGCAAAAAGCCTCGAAGCTCAAGCCGCAGGACGACTGCACGGGCGAATGGGAAGTAGCAGGTCCGCAAACGACGCCGGGCTTTACCGCAACGGGCTATTATTTCGGACGGCTGCTCAACAAAACGCTCAATGTGCCTGTCGGACTGATACATACGAGCTGGGGCGGCTCGCGTATCGAAGCGTGGATGACGCCCGAATCGCTGAAAGACATCCCCGAAAAAGCCATACCTGTTACCGAAGCCGACATCAAAATCAACAACGGCACGCCCACAGTGCTTTACAACGGGATGATACATCCGATACTCGGCTACGGCATCCGCGGCGCTATATGGTATCAGGGCGAATCGAACCGCAACGAGCCGGATCTGTACGTCAAGATGTTCGACAAGATGGTACGCGAATGGCGTCGTCTGTGGAACGCAGGCGAATTTCCGTTTTATTACTGTCAGATAGCGCCTTACAGATATGGCGACAGGCTTAATTCGGGCTTGCTTCGCGAAGCACAGTCAAAAGGGATGTTGACGCCCAACACCGGAATGGCTGTCCTGATGGATGCTGAGAGCCTCGACTGCATCCACCCGCCGAAAAAGAAAGACGCCGGCGAAAGGATGGCGCTCTGGGCGCTGGCACAGACTTACGGAATGAGCAAAATACAGTATCGCAGCCCCGAACTGAAATCGTTCGCGACCGAGGGACGCCTCGCCGTGCTGACTTTCGACCTGTTTGGAGCAAGCCTCACCACACGCGGAAAAGAGATAAAAAATTTCTATATCGCAGGAAAGGACAAACGTTTCTACCCTGCCACAGCCGCCATCGCGTCCGACAAGATATATGTCTTTTCGCCATTTGTAACAGAGCCTGCAGCAGTGCGTTACTGCTTCGACGACACCTCGTCGGCGGAAATTTTCACAGCCGAAAGCCTTCTGCCGCTATCGTCGTTCAGAACGGATGAATGGTGATTTTTGCAGTTTTTTTCAAAAAAAATTGCGTTTTCACTTGCAGGTATAAAAAATAACCGTACCTTTGCGGCGCGAAATAAATAAATTAAGAAAATGCTCAAAAACAGTTCTTTTTCGTACTTTTATTTTTACTTTTACTTTGCAGGCAAGGTAGAGGCAGGTAATTGTATGCAGAAATGAATTGAAATTGTCATCTTGAAAATACGAAAGTCCTGCCGAAGTCGGCGGGACTTTTTTCGTAAACGAAACAGATATAATTAATGTAATATGAAACGAACAGTAGCAATTCAGGGCATAGCAGGCTCTTATCACGACATCGCGGCGCGGGCTTTTTACGAGGGCGACGAGGTGGAAATCGTCGGGTGCAACACTTT
>JAISTS010000017.1 GCA_031272455.1 Tannerella sp.
TTTTGAAAACAGGATATAGAAAGTAAACATAAGATAAATTGTTAAAAAAAAGCACTTAAATTTCTTTAAGTGCTTGACTGTTAGTATCGTGGGCGTTGACGGATTCGAACCGCCGACCCTCTGCTTGTAAGGCAGATGCTCTGAACCAGCTGAGCTAAACGCCCTCATTTTTTTTGCCGAATCCCGACCCCTCCGTTTTTTACGGAGTGCTCTGAACCAGCTGAGCTAAACGCCCTGAATGTGCGTTGCGCTTTTTCTCTCAAAAGCGGCGCAAAGGTACGGATTTATTTTTATTCCGCAAAGAAAATCGAACTTTTTTTTTATTTTTTTTCAGTTTTCGTGTTACATTTTCGGCATTTTTACGTCATATAGGTAGAAACATTTTTTTAGAAATTTTATCAATATGACAATTAAGAAAAGATATCTCTTTGCATCAGTCGCTGTTTTGGCGATGCAGCTGACGGCTCAGGAAGCAGTTACCGACAGTATCAACCAACCGCAGTTCCGGGCATATCGCGTTAGTGTGCCGCCGGTTATCAACGGGCATCTCGACGATGATTGCTGGGACAGCGTCGGCGAGTGGTCGGGCACGTTCACGCAACAGCAGCCGGACGAGGGCAAGCCCGAAACGGAGGAAACGCGCGTTAAAGTGCTGTACGACAATCACAATATCTATGTCGCTTTTCGCGCTTACGACAGTGAGCCGTCGAAAATCAACCGCTGGACTGCGCCGCGCGACCAGATTAAGGGCGACTGCGTGGGAGTGATTTTCGACAGTTATGCCGACCAGCGCACGGGCTTTGCTTTCGTGCTGACGGCGGGCGAGACGCGGGTGGATATGCTTGTTGCCAATGCAGACGACGACGATTATACGTGGAATGCGGTCTGGGAGGGCAAGACTTCGGTTGACGACCGCGGCTGGTATGCCGAGATGCGTATCCCGCTTTCGCAGCTGCGCTATTCATCTGATAATGAGCAGATATGGGGATTTCACGCCTTGCGCCTTATCGATCGTAAGGCGGAGCAGTCGCATCTGCATCTTATCCCGCGTTCAAACAAGGGCTATATCTATTCAATGGCAACGATGACAGGCATTTCCGATATTCCCAAGTCGCGGCGTATCGAGTTGATGCCATACGCTTCGCTCAAACTGCGCAACACTGAACGCGAGGAAGGCAACCCTTACGCTACCGGCAACCGCTGGGAATATGGCGCGGGGCTTGACGGCAAAGTCGGGCTGTCGAGCGATTTTACGCTCGATTTCACCATCAATCCCGACTTCGGACAGGTCGAAGCCGATCCCTCGACGCTCAATCTGACGGCTTATGAGACTGTTTACGAAGAGAAACGACCTTTCTTCCTCGAAGGGCAAAATATTTTCCAAAATATGTGGACGGGCAATGCCGAGATATTTTATTCGCGGCGTATAGGCGCTTCGCCGCTCTGGAACCCTGAAAGCAAGGACGGCAGATACGTTGATATGCCGCAGCAGACGCATATCATAAGCGCCCTGAAAGTGTCGGGCAAGACGCGCAAAGGCTTATCCGTCGGTTTGCTTAACAGCCTGACAGCCAAAGAGTCGGCACACATTACCGAACCGAATACGCCTGAATACAAAATGACCGTGCAGCCGTTCAGCAGCTATTCCGTTGTCCGTCTGCAACAGGATATAAATAAAGGTAATACGATTATCGGCAGTATGCTGACATCGGTCAACCGTAACCTGCAAGACGCTCATCTATCGACACTTACGCGCAACGCCTATACCGGCACATTCGATTTTGAACAGTATTTCCATAATCGCGAATATGTCATACGCGGAAGTGCAACGATCAGCCGCATTGACGGCACAAAAGAGGCTATTACCGCCTTGCAACGCTCTGCCGTGCATAATTTTCAGCGCGAAGGGGCGACGCATCTCGGTGTTGACAGTTCGCGAACAAGCCTCACGGGCACGTCAGGACTGCTTCTGATCAGCAAAGCGGGCGAGAGCAAATGGCAGTCCACGCACCGTTTCTACTGGGCGTCGCCCGGTTTCGACGCCAACAATATCGGATATATTCAAAATGCCGACCAATTTATGGCGCGCGGCTGGTACGGATACGTCGAAAACCAGCCCAAGGGCATTTTCCGCAACTATATAGTGGACGCATTTTACAACTACTTCTGGGATTACAGCGGTACCGCAACTACCGGTAATAATTATGGAATAGAGACAACCATCACTCTGACAAACAAATGGTATATTTTTGCGGATCTTTTTCATGAGTTTTCCAGAGTTGAGACCAACCTGCTGCGCGGCGGTCCTGCCGTCAAAATCAATCCCCGCTGGGGAACGGATTTGAGCATTGGCTCCGACCAGTCGAAAAAGTTCTGGGCAAAAGCGTATCACGGCACAATGATAAGCGCCCATCGCAATGCGCAATATGCTTGGGTAGAAGCGCATTACCGTCCGATGCCCAATCTCGGACTGATGGCTCACTTCGATTTCCCATGGCAGAAACGCGAACTTGAATATGTCGCCACTACGGATGCTTCGACAGGTGAAAAGGCGTATCTGATGGGCACAATCGAGCAACAGACGCTCAGCCTGACTTTACGCGCCGATTATAACATCACGCCCGAACTGTCTATTCAGTTCTACGGCAATCCCTACCTCGCGTACGGTAAATATACCGACTTCAAGCGGGCGACAAACACGATGGACAAAGTGTATGAAAATCGTTTTATGTTGCTGACGGATAAGATGATATCGTTCGACGAAACGGAAAATCGTTATTCGGTAACCGAGCCGGGCGGCGCCACCTACAATTTTAAAAATCCCGATTTCAGCTTCCGCGAGTTCCGTTTCAACCTTGTCGCTCGCTGGGAATACCGTCCAAATTCGGTCGTTTATCTTGTCTGGTCGCAGGACCGTTCGGGACGAGCCGCCGAATACGAGTCGTCGTTCCGTCAAAACACGTCGTCGCTGTTCAGCTATTTTCCGAACAACGTGCTGATGGTCAAGGTGAATTACTGGTTTGCGCTGTGATTATTTCAGGAACGGGTCGCCCTTGGCATTGCGGCTGACGACCCACCGAAACGCATTGATAAACAGCAATTTCTGTGTTGCGTCAGTAAATTCGTCATCACCGTGCCCCATATTCAGGTATATCATCCGGTATTTCCTGTTTGTCCAGACAACCGGAAAGTCGCCGAAGTTGACAACATCCTTAATACCAAGCGGATAATTGTCCGGCGAAAGCGATACAAGCACTTCGACGTCGTTGTTTTCGCGCGGGCTGGGTTTCCACTGGTACCACTCGCTTGCAGGGGCGATGAATGTTGGCGGCAGGTTTTTGGTAACAGTATGTGAATTATTGTCGATCAGCAGCTTAACAGGTTGTGGAGGCCAGTTGTTGCAATGAAACACTGCGCCGCCAAGGAAATCGACAAACCACTGCCAGCCGGTCGATTTATCGTTGTAAGCCGCCGCATGAAATCCTACCCAACCGCCGCCATTTTCCATATATTTTTGGAAAATATCTCGTTGCGACGGATCCGAAGGTGCGGCATTGAGCATCACAACGACGTCATATTCAGCAAGTTTCTCATACGTATAAGCCGACAGGTCGGTCGTAACGTCAAGAGTAAAGCCATCGCCGTAGTTTAGCTGCCGGAAAAACTCGACGCCCTGCTCGGCAAATTCCACGTGGGCTTTTTCAACTTTTTCGGAATAATAAATTAGCGTTTTGAAGCGGCGTTCGCGTGCATAATTAGCCGGATAGCGATTGCGAGCCTCTTCACGTCCCGACGACGCCCATTTGACGGCATTATCAAACATCGTCGTAAAATTCACGTTATCAAACAGTTTGCCGTCGTGCCCCATCAGAAAATAAACATTACGTGCGGCTTTCGAGGGATTTGTCCAGACAGCCGGATGATCGCCCATCTTTATGTCGGAATGTGGGCTGTACGACGTCTCGTCAACATTGGCAAGGACATGAACATTGGGTCGCGGCGAGCGGTCGAAAGTGTACCATTCTTCGTCAGGAATAATAAATGATGGCTTAACGCCCTGCATTACAGGATGTTCGCTGTCTTCGACGCGCACTGTCCCTGCCGCGAGTAGGGCAATATAATTTTGAAAACGTATGCCACCCATAAAATCCGAAAACCAATGCCACATCGGATAGCCGTCGAACTCGCCAAGCAGCGTTGCGTGATGGAAGCCAATCCAGCCGCCAAGTCCCGCGTCAACGTATTTCGTAAAGGCTTTTTCGGCATCTTTTGTCCACGAATATGGTGGATAATCCAACTGTATGACAAGCGCGAACTGCGACAGATATTCGTCGTTAATAAGCTCGGTATCACTGATTTGTGTAAATTCAAAATCCGATTTTTGCGCAAGCTTGTTAAGGTGGGTGATAGCGGCTGCCGTAAAACTTGCATGTTGACCTCCTTTTTCAGCTATTACAAGCGCCTTAAATCCGGACGCTGCTGCTATTTCAAAACTGGCGCAAATGATTGGTATTAAGATGGTTATAAAGCGTTTCATTATTATCCTTTTCGACTTATTTTTTGTAAACGGTCTTCGTCGAGAATTTTGACTTTTCGTCCGTCGAGGGCTATAATCCGTTCGCTGACGAAAGCCGACAGGGTGCGTATGGCGTTTGCGGTTGTCATATTCGAGAGGCTGGCAAGGTCTTCGCGCGAAAGGAAGATGCTAATTGTCGCATTATCAGGCTCATATCCGTAGCAATCGGCAAGAAACAGCAGCGACTCGGCTAAGCGTCCGCGAATATGTTTTTGTGTCAGATTGACAGTTCGCTCATCAGCAATGCCCAAATCGATCGACAGCTGGCGGATAAAGAACATCGCAAGGTTGAGATTGGATCCAATCAACTCATTTACAACCGATAACGGGATAAGGCAAACAGTTGAATGTTCTACTGCACAAGCATCGGTAACGTAATTTTCGCCTGCAAAATATGCACGATAGGCGAAATACTGAATAGGCTTGACCAAGCGTATGATCTGACTACGCCCGCCAACGCCCTGCTTCGAGATTTTCACCTTTCCCTTGAGCAGGCACATCATAGCTTCGGGAATATGCCCCTCGCTGTATATAGCTTCACCTCTGCCGTACTGACGAATGATGGAACGAGCCTTCAGCACTTCGCGTTCCTGCTCTGACAACACACGCCAAACATCTGACAGACTTGAAGATAAGTCAATTTCTTTCTTTTCTTGTTTAACCACAACCTGTTTTCTACATAAATATAAATGCACAAAATTACGGCTTTTTTTTAATGCTGCAAATTTTTTAATGAAAAAAAATGCATTTTGGGCGAATTGCAGTCAGAATACCGGCGCAAGAATGATTACTCCGGTGGTCGTTTTGACCGCGTTCGCGTAATCGGCAAGCGGACGGGTGTCGAAAATAACTTTTTTTGCTGTTGACGAGGCATGAAGCAGCTTGAGAGTATCGCCCTGCCAACATACAAATCCGACGTGTGAAACGTCCAATCCCTTGATGTTTGTTACGAAGCAGACGACGCTGCCAGTCTTAATTCCTGTTGCACAGTCATTTATGCGTGATTTCGGGAGAGCGTAATAATTCGTTCGCGCCGAGATTTCCTGTTCTTTTTCGCGGATAATGTCGATGCGTTCGGGTGAAGCGCTCAACTGTCGATAGCTTTCAGGATGAGTTGACATAAACGAGAGGTCGAGCTTAAGCGCTTCGCCGCCAATCTGTTGCGTTGCATCTTTGATTATGCCGTTGCGTTCGTTTTCGTAAATCCAGTCGGTGAAATAATGCAACCTGTCGGTATAGTCATTAACTTTGCCATTGCGATAGCGGAGGCGTTGCAGGTTGTTGCAAAACGCAGCAAAAGAACGGTCTTTCTCCTTGACAGTTAATGCCATAGCAATTACCGTTTCAACAAATGTTGTGCAGTCGAGTTCGCGCAGGTTGACGACCAGCCGTTCGGTATCCCGTTCGAGCGTTGAGGCGACATAAGGCGTTTCGAGGAAGCATTTAGCTATTTCGATGATCAACTCGCCGTCGGGCAGCGTTGTTTTATCTTTCAGCGTCATAACGCAGCTATCCCATTTTGCAACATCATACTGCTCGTAATCAACGTTTTGCAGTGATATTTGACTCTTGCTTTGACAGGTCGAAAGCAGCGCTGCAAAAATAAGTAATGTTAAAATTCTGTTCATATTTTCAGTATTTTTCTTTCAGTAAATCCATCATTTTCAGCATCTCGTCGCGATATTGTGCAGCTTCCAGGAAATCGAGCCGTTTAGCCGCTTCGTTCATAAGTTTTTTCGTCCGTTCTATGGCTTTTTCGAGCTGGTTGCTGTTCATAAATTGCAGTACAGGGTCTGCCACGAGCGATATTTCAGGCTCGATATACGTATATTCTTTTGCTGTCGGTTCCGATTGCCGCTCGTTTAACAGCGAAACGGAACTTCTTACAATCTGTTGCGGAGTGATGCCGTGTAATGCGTTGTAAGCCAGCTGCTTTTCTCGACGTCGATTTGTTTCGTCAAGCGTCAACTGCATACTTTCCGTAATTTTGTCGGCATAGAAAATGACTTTGCCGTTGACATTACGTGCGGCGCGACCTGCAGTCTGCGTCAGCGAACGATGCGAACGCAGGAAGCCTTCCTTGTCGGCGTCGAGGATGACAACAAGCGAAACTTCCGGTAAATCAAGCCCTTCGCGAAGCAGGTTGACACCAATCAGCACGTCGAACAGCCCGTTGCGCAGGTCGTCCATAATACGGATGCGCTCCAACGTCTCGATGTCGCTGTGCATATAGTTGCATCGTATCCCCATTTTTGATAAGTAAGCCGTCAGTTCTTCAGCCATCCGCTTTGTCAGTGTCGTAACGAGTACGCGCTCGTTGACAGCCGCCCGTTGTGTGATTTCTTCCATCAGGTCGTCTATCTGATTGAGGCTCGGACGCACTTCGATTGGAGGGTCGAGCAGTCCGGTCGGGCGTATAACCTGGTCAACTACAATGCCTTCGCAACGTTGCAGCTCAAATTCTGCCGGCGTCGCACTGACGTAAATTGTGCAAGGCGTAACGGCATCGAACTCCTCAAATGTCAGCGGACGGTTGTCTTTTGCCGCCGGAAGCCTGAAACCATACTCCACAAGCGTATCCTTGCGCGAGCGGTCGCCTCCGTACATAGCCCTGATCTGCGGCACTGTGGCGTGGCTTTCGTCGATTATCAGCAGAAAATCTTTCGGAAAATAATCTATCAGACAGAACGGACGCTGACCGGCTTTGCGACCATCAAAATAACGCGAATAATTTTCTATACCCGAACAGTGCCCAAGTTCCTGAATCATCTCAAGATCGAAAGTAACACGCTCCTCTAAACGCTTGGCTTCGTGTGCTTTATCCTGACTTTTGAGATATTCCACCTGCCGTCCCAAGTCGATATGGATTTCGCTGATGGCGTGGTTTATCCTGTCTTGAGTCGTTACAAAAAGATTGGTCGGATAGATATTCAGTTGCATCTGTTCGCCGTATTCATTGCCGTTTAGCGGGTTGAACGATGCTATACGCTCGATCGTATCACCCCAAAATTCAACGTGATACGCCATTCCGTCGTAGCTTTCGATTGACGGGAAAATGTCAACCGTGTCGCCCTTGACGCGGAACGTACCGCTCTCAAAATCAGCCTTGTTGTTGACGTATAGCGAGTCAACGAGCATACGTAACAGCTTGTCGCGTTCGATTTTCATACCCGTTTCGAGAAAAATCACTTTTTCGGCAAAAGCAGTCGGGTCAGCCATACCGTAAAGGCATGATACTGAAGATACTACGATGACATCCTGCCGTCCCGACAACAGCGACGCGGTAGCCCTGAGGCGCAATTTGTCGATTTCTTCATTTATCTGCATATCTTTTTCGATATACGTGTCGGTCGTCGGGATGTACGCTTCCGGCTGATAATAATCGTAATAGGAAACAAAATATTCGACTGCGCTGTTCGGAAAAAACGCTTTAAATTCGCTGTACAGCTGTGCCGCAAGCGTCTTGTTATGGCTCAGGACAAGCGTCGGCTTGCCAACATTCGCGACAACATTGGCAATCGTAAACGTCTTTCCGGAACCCGTTACGCCGAGCAATGTCTGGTACGGCACACCGCTGAGTACGCCGTTTGTGAGCGCCTCGATAGCTTCAGGTTGGTCACCGGTCGGCTTGTATGGCGAAACCAGATTGTAACCCATCGAAATCAGACTTTTTTGTTTGGCATAATAATCCAGAGTACAAAATAAGCTAAAACGCCTGAAAATGCAGTAAATACGCTTAACAGTATATAGCCTACGCGCACAAGCGTCGGGTCAAGGTCGAAATACTCGGCAATGCCGCCGCAAACGCCTCCAAGCATCTTGTCGGTATCTGAACGGTACAATCTTTTACTCGTTTCCATAATGATTTGAAATTTAATTGTTTATACTATGTTAAATCCTATATTTTTAAGTATATCAGCTACATCTTGCGCCGCATTTTTAAGCTGCAACGAGAAACTGCCAAACTCGCGACGGATGTGATAGTCGCCGCGTTGCTTTTCAAACGTTTCGGGCGACTGTTTCAGCAGATTGCTGTCTTCGAGGATGGGATATGTGTGAGTAATTACCTCATAGATAAGCTGTTCAAAACTCTTTCCTGCTGCGTCGGCAACGATTGTAGTACTCATCGGCGGCGGAGGAACTGTAGCAGGATACCAGTCGTTCAACTCGTTGATACCGAAGAAATTACTTATCTCTCGAACGCAGGCTGCTGTTCCGTTTGCTTTGCCGTCTGCCGAATATCCTGCGATATGTGGCGTTGCAATAAAAGCATTTGTAAGTAGCTCAGTGTCAGGTGTTGGCTCACCTTCCCAAACGTCAAGGATAAAACCGGCGAGCTTGTTCTTGGCAGCCTGTCGTAATGCCGTACTGTCGGTTACTTGTCCGCGCGACGAATTGATATACAGCGCATTGGGCTTCATACTGTCGAAAAATGCACTGTCCGACAGATGCCATGTCGGATATTTCCCATCTTTTGTCAAAGGCGTATGACATGTTACTATGTCGCTGTTCGTCAGCAATGTATCCAAATCGGTGAATCTACTGCATCCTTCCTTTTCCGCACGCGGCGGGTCGTTAAGTAACACTTTCATACCCAGCGTCCGCCCGATGCTTGCCACCTTGCCGCCAACATTGCCCACGCCAATCACTCCGAGCGTCAAATCTTTGAATTGCAGATTTTTATTCTGTACCCACGTGGTTATTGCGGCGGCGATATACTGCCGTACAGACGACGAATTGCAGCCGGGCGCATTGACCCAACGGATGCCGTTTGCTTCGCACCATTCTGTGTCAATATGGTCGTAACCTATTGTGGCAGTAGCTATTAGCTTGACATTGCTGCCTTCCAATAAGGCTGAATTGCATTTCGTCCGTGTCCGCGTCAACACAGCGTCGGCGTGTTGTACGTCGGCGGCTGTAATCGCGGCTCCGGGCAGGTAAACCATATCGGAATATGGCTCCAATACGCCCCTCAGAAATGGGATTTTGTCGTCAGCAATAATTTTTAATCGTCGCATATCAGCATTGTAAATATCTTTGTGTCAAATTATTATTTAAACCTGTCCTTATATGCCCAAAGTCCGAGCGCCGGATTGGAAATGTAATAAATTTCCTCGCCGTTGACGTTGTTCCAGCCGTCTTTCAGCGTCGCAGGGTCGTATTTCTGCAGCATAACGTCGAGTTCGGCATAGCCAAATCCCACGCCCTCAATCTCTTCGCGGCTCAGATGTCCGGGGCAGTATGTGATCTGAAAACGCCCTTCAGATGTGCCGTGAATCAGATGAGCCGCTACTCCAAGGCTGTTCCTCAGGTCTTCATTATCCTTTACATATTGCAGCACACGCTGAGTGTGCACATAACCGTATTTGCGTATAAGAACATCATTTACAGGATCTTCGCCAAACTGGTGCAGTCCGGGAGCAAGCACTATCAGCTCTCCGCCGTCGGCAATCGCCATACGTGTGCGATAAATGCTTTTATTGCCGAGCCAAGTGCTGCGAAACTCCTCAGGCTCAAGGTAAACGACCACTTTTTTCATCTCGCGGTCAAGCATTTGAAAATTGACTTCGAGCGACAGCGCAGCAGCCTTGGAAAAACACTCAAAATCGTCGCCTGCATAGAAGCCCCGCATCTGCAATCCATCGCTTCCGGAAGAGATAACTGTCTGTAAATAAACTATCGGCAGATTGGCAGTGAAATTTTCTGACGCACAGTTGAGCAACTTCCTGACAGGATTCATCGCCCGACCCATAATGCGTTCCATTCCGTAAGCTGCGCCGACAAAATGGCTCTTGTTGATACATTCTGCACCACCCGTACCGACAAAAATATTCTTGTTATAGTTCGCCATCCCGATGACTTCGTGAGGCACGACCTGCCCAAGCGATAGAATTAGGTCGTAGTCGCCTTCGATTAACATCTTGTTGACTTGCACAGGTATGTCGTAGTCAACCACGCCCTCCGACACCTCACGGACGTAATCGCCCGGAATTATGCCAACCGTTACGACGTCTTCGCGCCAGTTGTGCACACGAAACAGCGACTGCGGCACGCCGGGGAACATCTTTTCAATCTCTGCGGCGGTCATCGGAAAATGCGTTCCGAGAGCAGGCAGTATGTCAGCCAGCCTGTCGCCGTAATATTCGTAAACATACTGCGTCAGCTCGCCCGCACGTGAATGGAAACGGGTGAAATCGGGCGGGATGACAAGCACCCGCCGCCGCTCGCCCAATTTGTCGAGCGCCGTGAACACAGCCTGCTTAAGTTCTTGATGGCTAAACGCATATTCGCGCGCGCCTCGTTCAAAATATATCATATTCGTATGTTTTTACAGCGTAAAGGTAGCGCTTTTTTTTATTCCGGCAAAATGTTAGTGATTTTTTGCGTTCATAGAAAAAAATTGTACTTTTGCACTCGTGTTCATCTTGGAAACGTGAAAAATGACGCCTCGCGGCGGCTTGGAAACGTGAAAAAATGAACCGTAAGACGGCTTGGAAACGTGAAAACGGCGCCGTCTTTCTGCCCGTTTATATGACGGAGTTGCTGTAACTGTAAAAAAAACATCTCTGCGAGTTTGCAACTTACTAATGTACATGAAATAATTGACGGCAGCTGGGTAATAGCGAGAATACATGAATAGTGAATTCACGTGACAAAAATATTCGCCCTTATGCGATTTAACCGCTGCCAAATACGTCTTTATTCCCGATTCAAAAAACTTTTCAGCGAAAATTTGCGGCAAACGCTCAATCTGGAACCTATTCTACACTCCCAATACCACCGCAGGGTTAATATTGAGTTTGCGGCTGAAGTTACGAGCCACTTTCAGCGTCGGCTTCATCTACGCCCTCAATCCACAATGCAAACACCTGAGCTAAAGACTGCGACTTTATGTCCATTGACATATACGATGTCGTACGACGCTTTTGTCGCCGTCGAAGCGCCGATGCAAAACACGCCTACCGAAACAGCAGCGATTAAAACCCAAGCCCATAAGGGCAATGTCAAACTTACTTTTTTGTTCATAATCTGTTTTCGTTAAAATTTACAGCACAAAGTTATGTCTTTATTCCCGATTTAAGAAACTTTTAAGTGAAAATTTGGTGTCAAACGCATATTTACAACAGACGCCTCATATCAAATGTTTGGGTTGATGATTATTTTAGCTCGATTTAAGCAGTCTGGTATGGATGCCCTATCTTCAAGTTTTCTTTTCTTTGACTCTGCAATACTCGCCTCGTATTGTGTTTTAATTTTGTCTAAAAAACCAGGAACTTCACCCAAACCTTTATATTCAAGAGGTATCAAAATGATATTTGACGGTTTAAGCAGTCTGGTATGGATGCCCTTAATATCTTCAAGTTTTCTTTCCGTTATTTTTGTCTGCTTCCCCTGGATTACGGGTTCAACATGTGCTACATACCACTTCTTTGAGGACACCAAACTCCCTTTGAGTGCATCTTCGTAGTTGGTGGGTACATCTTTTTTCTTATAAGCATTTACAAACATTTGATGAGCTGGTGTGTTATCCTTAAAAATAATTTTCCTGCGGTCAACTTCTGTTTCTCGTTTTCCTCGATCCTTAGAATTAGAAAGTGTAGAACTCCTAACAACCAAAGGCCATTTTTCATTATCAGCCCAAGCTTCAACAAACTCATCCCATTTTTTGTAATCAGATTCATCTAAAATAATAACAAGATCTGCCTTGACTAATGCCTTGGCTACATCATCTAACGTATTATCTAAATCTACAAATTTGCCATTATCCGTTTCCTTTGTCGGGCACTTAGGTAATTTTTTTGTCTTATTCTTTGTTTGACACATAAGCAGTTTGTTTTAGTTCGTAATGAGTGCAAAGGTAGAATAAATGTCCGGATATATGCACATTTTTCGGGAATTTTTTCGTGATTTAATGTGATTTGCAGAAAAACAAGCCCAATCCAATCCGTCAAAACAGCATAACCGAAGTAAGCAGCAAGGCATAGAGCAGTACGTTGAGCGATGTCAGTTCGAGGGTACGGTTGAGCGCTGCGCCTTGCAGACGGCTCAGGTCTTGCCAGATAAACAGCTGAATGATAAGGAAAAACAAAAACAGAATCCACGTGTTCCAGCTGCGAAACAGATAGACTGTCCACGAGCAGGCGACGGCGAGCAGTGCGTCGGCAAGGTAAAGCCAGCGTCCAAAACGGCGTCCAAACATCACGATTGTCGTGCGTTTGCCTGCTGCGCGGTCCTGGTCGCAATCGCGATAGTTGTTGACTAACAGTATGTTAACTGACATAAATCCCATTGACAGCGAAAGCCACACGGCTGTGGCTGTAAATGTCTGAGCCTGAACATAATACGTAAAGCAGACCGGCACAATGCCATAAAACAGCAATACGCACACATCGCCCAAGCCGTTGTAAGCCAGCGGATATGGTCCTGCC
The DNA here is from genome assembly GCA_031272455.1 of Tannerella sp. Taxonomy (GTDB): domain Bacteria; phylum Bacteroidota; class Bacteroidia; order Bacteroidales; family Tannerellaceae; genus Tannerella. Next base: position 13,006 of record JAISTS010000017.1, read on the forward strand.
GAATATGCTATTACGCAGATAGCGACAGCTATTCCGACCGGCAGCAGTAACTGCCAAGAGCCGAAAAACAACAGCCCGCAACCGCAGATGCAGGCGGCAGCAAGAGTGGCGAGGGCGGCAATCAGCATTGTGCGCGGCTTAATCCAGCCCGAAGCGACGGCGCGTGCCTGTCCGAGGCGCGTCTCACTGTCGGCTCCTTTTTTGAAATCGAAATAGTCATTCGCCAGATTAGCAGCTATTTGTGCGAGTAGCGCCACACCGAGACATAGCAAAGCGGGCACCAGCCTGAATGTTCTGTCGCGAAAAGCTAAAGCCGAGGCGACAATCACGGGCGAAACAGACGCTGCAAGGGTTTTCGGTCGTGTCGCCAAAATCCACGCTTTCAGTCTGTCAGTCGCCATTTCTGTCAAATCGGGTATAACGTTTTGTCCCTGTCGGTTTGCGGAAGGGTTTGTCTTTCCTGAACGGTTTGTTTTTGTCGAATGATTTTTTGCCGTAGGGCTTGTCCTTTGCGTAGAAAGGTTTGTCTTTTGCAAAACGCCTGTCGCCATCGAAACGTTTCCTGTCGTCAAATCGCTTTTTATCGTCAGTACGTTTGCGTGCATCGAAAGGCTTTCTGTCGCTAAAACGCTTGCTGTCAAACGGTTTTCTGTCATCATAGCGCTTGCTCTCGTATGGTTTTTTGTCGCCGAAACGCCTGTTTTCAAATGGCTTTCTGTCGCTGAAACGCTTGTTTGCGAAAGGTTTGCGAAAATCGCGCTGTTCCACAGCCGGTTTTTCCTGTGCGGCAGGCGGCTCACCGATGACGAAAGGCTCGTTCATCTGTTTTAGCAGCGCCTGTTTGCGTTCGTAGTAATTTTGCGGCTTAGCGGGCTTGGTGAAGCGTTCGCGGCGTTCGCTACGTTCGAAAGTTGGTCGCGTCCGTTCGGATGTAAAGTCTTTGCGTTCAAATGGTTTACGTTCATGCAGCGCCTTCTTGTATTCCTTATTTTTGCCTTCAAACAGCTCGTAACAATTAAAGCCACATTCTAACTGACCGTTCATCAGTTTGATTTTTTGGCTTGGGCGCAGTCCTATTTTCTCGAAACATTCGTCTTTGAAGCTCAAAATCCATGCGTTATAGCCCATAAAAACGTGTTTCAGCCGTTCGCCCAGCATAGCGTACAGTCCCATCAGGTCGTCAACCGGAATGCGTTCGCCATAAGGCGGGTTGGTAACGAGAATACCCGGCTGCGGCGCTTCGGTATATTGCTGAAAATGAAGCGCTTGCAGTTCTATGAAATTTGTCAGTCCTGCGTTTTTTACATTTTTCAGGGCTGTCTTGATGGCTTCGGGCGAGCTGTCGGAACCATAACATTTGTATGCGAATTCGCGCTCTTCGACGTCTTCTTCCGAGATCGCCGAAAACAAATCGCTGTCGAAATCGTTCCATTTCTCAAACGCAAAACTGTCGCGATAGATACCCGGAGCGACGTTCAGTGCAATCATCGCAGCTTCGATCAACAGTGTGCCTGAGCCGCACATCGGGTCAACAAAATTGGATTCGCCACGCCAGCCCGTTTTCAGTATCATTCCGGCAGCCAGCACTTCGTTGAGTGGAGCCTCCCCTCCGCTTGTACGGTAGCCGCGTTTGTGCAGGCTTTCGCCCGAACTGTCGAGTGCTATAGTGCAGTCATTATGCGAGATATGGATGTGGATATACATATCGGGATTGTTGATGCGCACCGACGGACGTTTGTCGTATTTATCGTTGAAAAAATCCACAATAGCGTCTTTTGCCTTGTAAGCCACGAACTTAGAGTGTGTAAAAGTCTCCGAATAAATCACAGCGTCGATGGCAAATGTGTTGTCGGCTGTAAAATATTTGTCCCAGTCGATTTTGCGGACTTCCTCGTAAAGGCTGTCGGCGTTGTCGGCAGTGAAATATGCTATGGGTTTGAGGATGCGCAAGGCTGTGCGACATCGGAAATTAGCCCTGTACATCAATTCTTTATCGCCACGGAACGATACCATTCGGCGACCAATTGTTACATCTTCGGCATTGAGCGCCGTCAGTTCTTCCGCCAAAACATCTTCCAGTCCGTACAATGTCTTGGCAATCAGGTCGAACTGCTCTTCTTCGTCGTTCTTCATTACCAGTTCATTACTAATCGAAACTCGCAAGTAGGCGGCTTGATTTCGGTATTGAAATCGCTGTAATACACGAAGAAAGCTACCGAACCGGGCATATAATCGAAAAAGTAGTTTTCGGTCCAGAGAAATTCGTTGCTGCCGCTGCCTTCGCCTAATGCAATATTATAGGGCAGGGGACTCAGCGTCTCGTTGCTTTTTCCCGAATTGAGGATGATATAACCGAGTACATTGCCCGATTCATAGATAAAATCCGACAGTTCAGGCTCATCAAACTCATACATATAATAGGAATTTAGCTCGTTTTCGCCGCCGACAAGGTGCCAGTCGTTCGCGCGTACAGTATAATAAAGTATCTTCCAGTTGACACCTTCGCCCGGAGCGCCCGGTTCGCCCTGAGGTCCCATCGGTCCTTCGCACGATGCAAGCGCTGCCGCAATCATACTGAGTAAAAAAAGTTTCGTCTTCATACGATTTTAATTTTTATGCCGCAAAGATACGTAAAATTTTCTTTCCGAAAAAACATATTACCGAAAATTAAAAAAACGTTGCGGTTTATTCTTCCGGTCTGCCAAGAGTTTTACGATACAACTCACTGTCGGTCAGCACTTCGAGCGCTTTAGTCAGCGTATTGTCATTTTTCAGGCTCTCGATTATTTCGCCTTTCTGATAGTAATAACGCTGTGAGATTTTTGTTGCGATAAGCCGTTTGATTTCGTCTTTGTGGCGGTCGAGGTCGTGAGTGAGGTCGGGCGTCAGACGAGTTTTAAGGTCGGCGAATAGCGTAGTGTCGCCGTCGATATAACCCTCATATTCAGCCACTTGTTCGAGTTCTTTCAGATATTTTTCACTTTGCCTGTCGTAGGTGAAATTCCGTTCGCTGATATATTCCTTGAAGCCCTCGTAATCCTTGTCGGAATAAACAAACTGCTCGGGTGCGGGAATCGACTTGTGTTTAGCTGCCCATTCGTTCACATAATCGAGCAGAATGTCGTCATTCACAAGATAATAGAGCATCGTCGGCAAGTCTTTTTCTTCGATTTCAAAATCGGGACGTATGCCGCCGCCATCGCGCACCGGACGACCGTTTGCTGTGTGGAAAAGATGTGTCAAGCTGTCGGGGATTGCCGAAGCGCTGCCGTCGGCGTTCCTGTGCGCATAGTCAATTTGCTGGATGCAACGTCCGCTGGGAATATAATATTTGCTGATGGTAATCTTAACCTTTCCGTTATATGGCAGGTCGCGAGTTGACTGCACCAAGCCTTTTCCGTACGAGCGTTCGCCCACCAGCACAGCGCGGTCCAAATCCTGCAAAGCGCCGCAGACAATCTCTGCCGCCGAAGCCGAATTGCCGTTTATCAGCACCGCTATTGGGATGACCGTATCGACAGGCTCAAGCGAGGTGCGGTAAATCAAATCGCGCTGCGGTATTTTTCCGCGTGTCGAAACTACCTCTTTTCCTTTGGGAACGAACATATTAACTATCTGTACGGCAGCGTCGAGAATGCCACCTCCATTATCGCGCAGGTCGAGAATCAGCGATTTTATCCGGTGATTTTGTTTCAGGTCTTCAAATGCCGCTTTGACCTCCGAAGCGCTTTTATCCGTAAATCCCGACAGATAGATATAGCCCGTTCCGTCGCCGCGAACGCCATAGTAAGGCACCTGAGTTATAACGATTTGCTTGCGTATCAGTTCAAATTTTTTTGGTTTCGGTTCGAGCGGACGGCGGACAGTTACCGTAACTTTTGAGTTGGGAACGCCCTTCAGCAGTTCGCTGACCTCGTTCGATGTCATTGTTGTAACATCCGTAGTATCAATGGATATGATGATGTCGCCGGTTTTTAATCCTGCCAACTGTGCGGGCATCCCTTCGTAAGGCTCGGCAATGACCACGCCGCGTTTGCGCTGTTCAATCAGGGCGCCTATTCCTGCATATTCGCCGGTCGTGATATACTTCAGCGCATCCATATTTTCTTCCGGAATGTATTGAGTATAAGGGTCAAAGCCTTTTAGCATAGCGTCAATCCCGCGTCGCACCATCTTGTCAACCTCAACCGAATCAACATAAAACATTTCGACCTCCTTGACAAGAGCATTGAAAATTTCTAATTGCTTACTTATCTCAAAGCGGTTTGTCTCTTGACAATGAGCTGATTGTGACACAGCGCCGAGCAGTATCAGGCAGCTTATATAAATCGTTTTAATTTTTGACATATTTAAATTTTTAGTTGGCAAAGTACGTAAATTAATCTTGACCGTGCAAAATATCAAGCACATTTAACTTTATTTCACGCCAGCAGTCTGCCGGAATTTGCGGTCCAACGGTCCGGATGACGTATGACGACAGTAACGAGCCGATTTTCGCCGACTGCAACAGCGATGCGCCCGACGAATAGCCAAACAGCACTCCGGCAGCAAAATTATCGCCAGCGCCGGTCGTGTCAACAGGTTTGATGTTGGTTGCCGGTACGTGTACGACGGCATCGCCACTCGCCGCCAAAGCGCCTTTCGCTCCGATTGTAACTATCGAAATATCAACCTGTTTGACTATCTCGCGTATAGCATTTTCCGCTTCAAGACCGGTATAAGCCTCCGCCTCGCTCTCGTTCGAGAAAAGAATATCTACATATTCGGGTATGACGTTGTGCAGCAGACTGTTATAGCCATTGACGATGTTGAAGTTCGACAAATCGAGCGCAACTTTCAGCCCCATACGTTTAACACGCTGTAACACAGGCAAAAACAATGCGCTGTTTGAAATCAGATAGCCTTCGATATAAACGCAGTCGTAGCCGCGCAGCGTTTCGTCAGCTATTTCGTCGGCTGACAATGTTTCGGCAGGACCGAGATACGTAGCCATCGTCCGCTCGCCGTCGGGCGATATCAACACTGTCGAGCAGCCTGAAATGCCCTCTGTATGAACAAAATACGGTTTAACGCCCGCCTGTCTGACGGCTTGTTCATAAAAACTGCCTGAATGGTCAGAGCCTATTTTTCCGATATAGCCCGTCTCTGCGCCGAGGTTCGACAGGGCGCGAATCGTATTGCAGACAGAGCCGCCGGGCGCTTCGTTGCGTTCGAGCGCCGACTGTAAGCGGTGGATAGCCTTCATCCTGTCGGCGTCAATTAAATCCATTGCTCCTTTCCTCATTTCCAGCTGATTAAGCGCATCATCGCTTTCTAATTTCAGCAAGATATCGAGCAAAGCATTTCCTATTCCTAATATTTTCATCTTCGATTTTTTCGGCAAAGGTAGGTCATTTTTACGAAAAAAAGCAATTTTAGCCAGTTCATTTGCAAAAAAACGGCTTACCGACCCTTGTAGCTCACTTTCGCAGTAATCGGATAAGCGAGTTTTGAATATACTAACTCGTTTGGACAATAGATAGTTATGAGCGAAGGCATCGGCGCTGTTTCTATGACTTTTAATTTTCTATTTTTCAGCACGTCAATCTCTTTAAGCTGATTTTCAGAGCAGTTAAGGCGCACCAGCGAGGCGTTGCGGCTCAAATCAAGGTTCGTAAGCCGGTTGCCGCGACAATTTAGCTCCGCAAGGGCATCGTTGCGGCTTAAGTCAATCATATCCAGCATATTGCGTGCAATATCCAAACTCTCCAGACCGGCGTTTGAGCTTATGTCAATGGCAGAAATCTGGTTTTCGCTGCAAACGAGCGATTTTAATGCCTGATTTTGACTTATATCAATGTTATTCAGCTGATTACCTCCGCAATTTAAAAAGACAAGTCCGCCTAAATGTCTGATATTGAGTGTTTTTAATTTATTTTTACTGCAAACAAGACTGTCGAGACGTGTATTGTTCGCCAGATCAAGAGTTTCGAGATGATTGTTGGGGCAATTCAGGATGGTCAGTTGCCTGTTGTGCGAGATGTCAAGTTTTATCAGGCGTACGCTGCCGCATTTCAATACAGTCAATGCCGTATTTTGCGATAAATCAATGTTTATAAGGTTATTAACCGAGCAGTCAAATTCCTTCAGCAGCGGGTTGCGCAGAATGTCAATTCGGTGGATTTTGTTATTCGAGCAGTCGAGCGAAACGAGCGCCGGATGATAGCTCATATCGAGCTTTTGTATTTTGTTGTTCCGGCAGTTAAGCGACTCAAGGGCAGTAAAATATTCCAGTCCGTCGAGCGACGAAATGTTCAGATTTGCGCAGTCGATTTTCTTGACGGCGCGAGCTTCGGGACCTGTCAACCGTCCGTCGCCATTAGCATCGAAATGTGCCAGCAAGTACGTCCTGAAAGCATCGTCGGGAATATTTATCTCGCCGGCATAAGTGCGAACTTCCTCACGGTGAGCTGTTTCTGCCGCCCGTTTAGCTTCTTCTTCCTTGTAGCGTTCAGCATTGCGGCGCGCTTCGTCGTAATAGATTTCGCGGGCTGTACGTCGCCGTTCGGTCGGTTGCGTAACAACGGGCGCAGGTGGCTCTGTCTGAGCGATTTCGCGCTGTTCTTCCGTCTGTTTTTCGGGATAAACCATCGCCTCTTCAAGACCTGTTTCCGGATCAACAAGATAGGTGATTATCTGCGACGTCAGATAGCTTAAATTATCGTAGCTGTCACCTTTGATAAGATATATCGTTGTCAATGAGGGAATTACATTGCAATAAACATTTTTTAGCGCTGGATTGTTAGTCAGGTCGAGCGTAGTCAGATTATTGATGCTACATTCGAGGTCTTCAAGTAAGATGTTGTTGCTCAAATCTATAGAGCGAAGGCGGTTACTTCCGCAATCTAAATATTTCAACTCGCGATTGTTAGTCAAGTCCAAGGTATCCAAGCGGTTATGCCCGCAAAACAATTCGACCAAATTTTCCTGCCTGCTCAAATCAAGCGAATCGAGTAAGTTGTTGCTGCACAGAAGGTTTTCGAGGGCTGCATTGCGTGAAAGGTCAAGATGCAGGAGGCTGTTTTCGGAGCAGTTGAGCCAACGCAATGAAAAACAGGACGTTAAGTCCAAAGTATCGAGCGCGTTGCTACTCATATTCAGCAAAATAAGAGCATCGCAGCCATCAAGCTCAATTTTTTTTATCTCATTATTGTCGCAGATAAGTTCTTCGAGCAGGCGATTGTTGCTGACATTGAGCGATTTAATGCTGTTATTGCTGCAATGCAGTTCACGCAGGGCGGCATTGCCGCTGAGGTCTAAATGCGCTATTAAGTTGTTGTCGCAGTGTAGTTTACGCAGGTAAATATTCTTGCTTACATCGAGGGTAGTCAGCGTTCCCCGCTCGAAAAGGTTGTTGTATGAGCAGTCAAGTTCCTCAAGCTCAGTGAAATACTCTATTCCTTGCAGCGAAGTGAGCTTCCGGTCGGTACATTCAATAATTTTCACTGTAATAGCCTCTGTTACAGATATTTCACCGTCATCATCGCTGTCAAAATGTTCGACAAGGTAGGCTTTGAAGTTTTCATCCTGAAAAGTGATATTCTGAGCTACTGCTGAAATGCAACAAATCGGTAGCAGAAAAAGTAAGCGTAAAAAAATCTTCATAAACATTTTATATTGAGTCCATTAAATCAAGAGCGCCTGTCAGTTGCGACACTGAGGCAAAGCCATGTCGGTCGCAATAATCGTTGACGCCTTCAATAATTTTCAGCGAAACTGTCGGGTCTATAAAGTTGTAAGTGCCTGTTTGTATGGCTGTTGCGCCGGCAAGCATAAATTCAACAGCATCCTGCCAGCACGCAATTCCTCCCAATCCGATGACGGGGATGCGAACAGCCTGAAACGTTTGCCAGACCATACGCAAGGCAATTGGTTTGATGCATGGTCCTGATAATCCGCCGGTTATCGTTGACAGCACCGGACGGCGCTTTTCTGCGTCGATCGCCATTCCCAACAGGGTATTAATCAGCGATATGGCATCGGCGCCTTCGTCTTCGACAGCAACGGCAATGGATGCTATATCGGTAACATTGGGCGATAGCTTGACTATCAAAGTTTTATGATATGCTTTGCGGACTGCGCGAACAACCGAAGCCGCCCCCTGACAGGTTACGCCAAACGCCATTCCGCCCTGTTTTACGTTTGGGCAAGAGATGTTCAGCTCAATGGCAGGAATATCTTCGAGGTCGGCAATACGTTCTGCACATGCGACATAACTTTCTATTGTTGAGCCACTTACATTTACAATTATATTAGTGTCAATCTGCTTTATCGACGGATAAATTTCACGCGCAAAATAATCGACACCCTTGTTTTGCAGCCCGACGGCATTGAGCATCCCCGACGGCGTTTCAGCCATTCGAGGATAAGGATTGCCTTCGCGAGGTTCTGCTGTCGTGCCTTTTACGATTATGCCTCCCAACTGCGAAATGTCCATAAAATCAGCATATTCCACCCCGTATCCAAAAGTGCCCGACGCCGTCAGCACCGGATTTTTCAGGCTCAGGTCGCCTATTTTTGTTGTCAGTTCAGCCATGTTAATTGTTTGATATTGAACACCGGACCTTCGGTACAGACGCAAACGTTGCCCTTATCGGTTTTTTCTACGCAGCAAAGGCACGCTCCTATGCCGCACGCCATAACGTTTTCAAGCGAAACCTCACAGTTAATATTCTCCGAATCAGCATATTTAGCTATTGCTATCATCATCGGTTTCGGTCCGCAGCTGTAAATCCTGTCAAACCGTTCATTAATAAGCACAGGATGTTGAGTTACAAAGCCTTGCACGCCTGACGAGCCGTCTTCAGTCGTGATATGCACAGTTCCTCGTTGGCGAAACTCGTCAAGCAGCAACAAATCGCCTTCGGAACGTGCTCCAAGCAGGAAAACAGGCTCAATACCGGCATTTTTCAAGCTGTCGCCGAGAAAAAGCAGGGGAGCCACGCCGACGCCTCCGCCGATAAGCAGGACTTTTTCGCCCTCTGTTTGCGGCAGCGAAAAACCTTTGCCGAGCGGTGCGATGATGTTAATCCGGTCGCCTTTGGCATATTCAGCCATCCGGCGCGTGCCGTCGCCTGCAAGCCCGACAAGTAGCCATAACTCATTGTGTTCCTTGTCGATATAACTGACGGAAATCGGTCGGCGCAGGAAAGTCGAAGGCGAACCATCAACTTTTACCTGCACAAACTGCCCCGGCTTCATTTCGGGCAACAGAGCGTCGGAGGTAAGTATGAGCAAGCAATACTTCGGGTGAAGCCTCTGATTGTCAACCACCTGCACATCTAATAACTCTTTTTTCATCCGGTTGCTCGTAAACTTTTATTTGACAATCAACTTATGGACATCCGTCGAGGCTGAAGTTTTCACTGTCAGCACATAAACGCCTTTGGATAAAGAACTTACATCTATGATTTCCTTGCTGCCGATGGCTTTTTGCAAAACCGCTTTGCCCGCAAAATCGTAAATGGTAACTGTCGCATTATCAGCATTATTTAGCGAGACAGTAACCTTGTCAACTGCCGGATTGGGATATACTGTCGAAGAAATTCCCGTGACAGTAACGCTATTTGTTACAATATCAGACAGATAGATGTATTTGTATGTGTCTGTATATTGCGTACCGTTATCATAATAAGTCGTCGTTTCAATTATAACGTTCCCGTGCGAATCAAAAATGGATTCGACGTCATACTCTATTAGCCACTGACCCGATTGATTCGGATAATAATAGGTTGTGAGCATAGCGTCTGACGCAGGATATTCTACTGTTACATAGACAAATCTGCCCCATGTGCCTGACTGATTTTGTTTCAATCCATAGTATTCGGAAACGCGATTTTGAGAGTACGTTATGTCATATTTTTCATGACGGTTTAGCTCCCAGCCGCCTGTTTCGAGCGGATAATATGTGAACAGCTCAATCGGGTCGCCCTTGGAATTAAGGTAATAAACCGTTTTACTGTAAATTTTCCAGACGCCGTCCTTGTTCAGAATTTTCGACGTAATGATCTCTTCTACAGTTGTATCGCCTTGCTGATAGTAGCTGTGTTCGGATTTATATTCCGTGTCGGCTTTGTACGGAAAGCTGTTGTCCATAAATCCTTGCTCAAGGATAACGTTGCCCTGCTCGTCGTACTCAGTCCAATAATATTTGTACAAACGGCTGCCCTGTTTGCTGTCGAGATAGTAGTAAGTCGTATCCGGCAGATCGTCAGTAACATTCGAGCGCAACTCAAGATTCTTGAAAGCACTGTTTTTTTTCAACCATCCGTACGGCAGACTCTCGGTTCGGTCTGTCGGCGCCTGCGCTGTCGCCAATAAAGGGAGCGCACAAAACATAAGTAAAAATCTTTTCATATCCGTTCTTTTTTTAATTTCGGTACAAAGGTAATACTTTTTCGCAAAACATTTCCAAATTTTTTAGACTGTTTTTTATGCGTTATTAACGGAAAAAATTGTTTCTTTGCAAAAAATATTTTTTAAAATCTGTTTTGCAATGAAGAAATATATAGCTTTCTGTAGTATAATTCTGCTTTTGTGCTCGTGCCAACATACTGTAAATGAGCCAAAATATGCTGATTATCCTATCCGGCAGGTCAATCTCACGCAGGTCGAGCTGACCGATAATTTCTGGCTGCCGAAAATCCGGACGGTACAGCAAAAGACTATCCGTTACGCTTTTGAAAAGTGTCGCGAAGAGGGGCGTTTTGACAATTTTGTTACGGCGGGCAAGGTCATAGCCGGTGGCGAAGGCGTTGTGCGCGGCGAGATGCCTTTCGACGATACCGACGTGTATAAAACCATCGAAGGCGCGGCGTATTCGCTTATCAGTCATCCGGATGCGGCTCTCGAACAGTATGTTGACTCCGTTATCGGATTGGTCGCGCAAGGGCAGGAACCGGACGGCTATCTGACGACTTGGCGTACAATCAATCCGATGAAGCCGCCTTGCGACTGGGTGCGTGGCGGTCCGCGCTGGGACGATTTGCAGTCGAGCCACGAACTCTATAACGCTGGACATCTGTACGAAGCTGCTTCGGCTCATTTTCGTGCTACCGGCAAGCGTAATTTTCTCGACATAGCTCTGAAGAATGCCGACCTGCTTGTAAAAGTGTTCGGCGACAGTTCCAATTATCTTGTGCCCGGACATCAAATTGTCGAAACCGGACTTATAAAACTCTATCAAATAACTGATAATGAGGACTATCTCCATTTATCTAAAAAATTTCTTGACCAGCGTGGCGACTCTATTCACCGCAAATTGTACGGAGAATACAATCAAGACCATCTGCCTGTTACTCAGCAAAATGAAGTAACCGGACACGCCGTCAGAGCTGTTTATATGTACGCAGGAATGACCGATATTGCAGCCATTTACAACGACCAAGCGTATAACGATGCCGTTTTCAGGCTGTGGGACAATATGATAACGAAAAAAATGTACGTAACCGGCGGACTTGGCGCACGACACGGCGGCGAATCGTTTGGCGACAACTATGAACTGCCAAACCTGACGGCTTACAGCGAGACTTGCGCGGCAATCGGAGGCGTTTACTGGGGCGACCGTCTGTTTCGGCTCACCGGCGACGCGCAGTATTACGATATTGTAGAGCGGATTTTGTACAACGCGCTGTTGGCGGGAATTTCGCTTTCGGGTACAGAATTTTTCTATCCTAATCCGCTCGAAGCCAACGGTATATACAAATTTAATCAGGGCGCTTTGACACGTATGCCGTGGTTCAACTGCTCGTGCTGTCCGACCAATCTGATTCGCTTTCTGCCGTATATTCCGAATCTGATTTATGCAACAGAGGATAACACTGTATATATCAATCTGTTCATAGCAAATAAAGCTGCCATTCCGCTTGCGGATGAGACCGTGGAAATAGTTCAGACAACGGAATATCCGGTTAATGGCGACGTTCAAATTCGCGTCAAGTCGGTTAATCCGCAGTTGAAACTTAAAATCAGAATCCCGGGCTGGTATTATGGCAACATTCCCGGCTCTCTGTATAAGTATAATGTTGATAATGACGATATTAATAGAACTAATACCGGCGCTTTTTCTGTTAATTTTAACGACGAATTGATTGAGCTGGAACGCAAAAACGGCTATATTGAGATCGGCGGAAAGTGGACAGGCGACGACATTATCAGTCTTAAAATGCCGATGCACTTGAAGGAAATTACTGCAAATGAGCTTGTTGCGGACGATGCCGGAAAAGTGGCTCTCGAATACGGTCCGCTTATCTATTGCGCCGAAGAAATTGATAATCCGCAAATTGACAATGCAAAATATTCTGTACCAGTGATTTATGGCATTGAAAAAGATGTTGAATGGGGCGCTGTCAACGTTATTCGCGACGGCAATTTGACTTATGTGCCTTATTATGCATGGTCGAATCGCGGCGCAGGTAAAATGAAGGTTTGGTTTCCGAAAGATGATATTAACTAAATAAATGATTATGAGAAAATTGACTTTTTTAACAGTATTTTTTTTGGCAGCCTGTACGGCTACAACCGTAATGGCTCAAAACACTTTTGTGATTAACGCCGATCTGGGTAAAGATGTGATTAGCAAGCACATCTACGGGCATTTTTCCGAACATCTCGGACATTGCATCTATGGCGGCTATTGGGTTGGTGAAAATTCCGCGATACCCAACACGCGAGGCATCCGCAATGATGTGGTTAAAGCGCTGAAAGACATCAGCATCCCTAATCTACGATGGCCCGGAGGTTGCTTTGCTGACGAATACCACTGGATGGACGGCATCGGTCCGCGCGACAAACGCCCGAAAATGATTAACACGCATTGGGGTGGCGTTACGGAAGACAACAGTTTCGGCACTCACGAGTTTCTTGACCTGTGCGAACAGCTTGGTTGCGAGCCATATATCTGCGGAAACGTGGGCAGTGGATCCGTAGAGGAAATGTCGAAATGGGTTGAATATATCACCTTCGACGGCGAAAGTCCGATGGCAAACCTGCGCAAACAAAACGGCCGCGAGAAGCCGTGGAACGTGAAATTCTGGGGCGTCGGCAACGAGAGCTGGGGATGCGGCGGCAATATGACAGCCGATTTCTATTCCGACCAGTACCGTCGTTATGCCACTTTCTGTCGCAATTATGGCGATAACAGGCTCTACAAAATTGCCTGTGGCTCAAACGATGCCGATTACAACTGGACAGAAACGCTGATGAAAAACGTCGGCGGCAGGATGCAGGGGCTGTCTTTACATTATTATACAGTGCCCAATAATTGGAACAAGAAAGGCTCGGCAACGCAATTTGATGAGAACGAGTACTTTACGACAATTTCCAAGTCGCTGTTTATGGAAGAACTCGTCTCGAAACATTCGGCAATAATGGATCGCTACGACCCCGACAAACGCATCGGGCTGATACCCGACGAATGGGGCGTATGGTACGACGTCGAGCCGGGTACAAATCCGGGCTTTCTGTATCAGCAAAATACGCTGCGCGACGCCATACTTGCGGGCGTAACGCTGAACATTTTCAATCAGCACTGCGACAGAGTGAAAATGGCGAATATTGCACAGACAGTCAACGTATTACAGGCAGTCATCCTTACCGAAGACGACAAAATCGTTCTGACGCCGACCTACTGGGTCTATTGGCTCTACAAAGTGCATCACGACGCCACGCTGCTGCCAACGTCGTTCTCGTGCAACAAATACGAACTGAACGGCAAGAAAATTGATGCCGTGAACATATCCGCCTCGAAAGACGCTAACAACAAGATACACATCACGTTAGTCAACATTGATCCCAACAAGGAACAAACCGTTACGGGCGTTCTGCGTGGCGTGAAAGTGAGCAAAGTTACCGGTAAAGCGCTGACATCAGGCAAATTAGCCGATCACAACACTTTCGACAAACCGAATACCGTTGGCGTAACTGATTTCAGCGGAGCCAAACTTACGGGCGAATCGCTGTCGGTCAAGTTGCCGGCAAAATCGGTCGTAATGCTTGAAATAGAGTAATTTACTTCGTCGTAAACGTAACATTGCGGAATTGGACTGTTTTGCCTTCGCTTTGCAGTCCAATATACCCTTTTTGCACTTTGTTAGTGCCGACGTTTTGGAGTAAGTCATTGATATAGACGGTTATAACTCCACCCTGAATTTCGATCTTGGCTTTGTTCCACTCGCCGACAGGCTTTTCGTTTGAGTCGTTACGCTTGGCTATGACCGGGAAGTTCGGACGCTCTGTAACGCCTTCGGGAAGTTTGTATTCGGCAAGGTCGGAGCCTCCGAGCAGCACAAAATCGCCTGCCTTACCTGCCGCCAACTGGCACTCGATGCCATTTGGGAACGGGTTTTTCGGGTCTGCGATAAGCAGGAAGATGCCGCTGTTGGACGCTTCGCCTATCCAGCGCCATTCAACTTCGAGAACGCCGTCGCCATACTGTTCCTTGGTGTACATATACCCGAATGGCGAACCGGCGATTTCGATAACTCCGTCTTTAACCGAATAAACCTGCTCTGCCGGGACGCTGTTGCCGTCAACAACAAAGTTCCAGTCAGACAGGTCTTTACCGTTGAATAACGCCGTCTGTTTCTGTCCGCACGAAGCGAAAAGAGTAATAAAAAATAAAATGGCTAATGCCTGAAAGAAAATCTTTTTCATATTGTAAATATTTGATTAATAATAAATTAATTTAAATTTCTGTATCGTATGCGTTTAGGCTCGGTGTAGCCAGCCTGTTTGCGCTTATAATCCTCATATTCAGAGTATGAGCCTTCGTAGTAAACCACTTCCGAATCGCCCTCGAACGACAGGATATGTGTACAGATGCGGTCGAGAAACCAGCGGTCGTGCGAGATGACGACAGCGCATCCGGCAAACGCTTCAAGCCCTTCTTCAAGTGCGCGTAATGTGTTGACATCTATATCGTTAGTTGGCTCGTCGAGCAGCAGTACATTTGCTTCGGATTTCAGCGTGATGGCTAAATGAAGCCGGTTGCGCTCGCCGCCCGACAGCACGCTGCACAGCTTTTCCTGATCGGCGCCCGCAAAATTAAATCGCGACAGGTAAGCTCGCGAATTGATTTCTTTCCCGCCGACGCGGATAAATTCGTTGCCCCCCGAAACTACCTGATACACAGTCTTGTTAGGGTCAATATCCTTATGCGTCTGGTCAGCATATCCGATGCGTACCGTCTCGCCGACTTCAAATTCGCCTTTGTCAGCCTTTTCCATACCCATAATCAGCTTAAACAGAGTGGTTTTGCCTGCTCCGTTCGGACCGATCACGCCCACAATTCCGTTTGGCGGCAGCATAAAGTCCAGCTTGTCGAAGAGCAGTTTGTTGCTGTATGCTTTGGCTACCTGCTTGGCTTCTATCACTTTATTGCCAAGTCGCGGACCGTTGGGAATGAATATTTCGAGCTTCGTTTCACGTTCTTTCTGGTCTTCGTTCATCAGCGTTTCGTACGAATTGAGACGGGCTTTGCCCTTTGCCTGACGTGCCTTGGGTGCCATACGTATCCATTCCAGCTCGCGTTCGAGCGTCTTGCGACGTTTGCTTGCCTGCTTTTCTTCCTGCGCCATACGTTGAGTTTTTTGTTCGAGCCACGACGAATAATTGCCTTTCCACGGGATGCCTTCGCCACGGTCGAGTTCGAGTATCCAACCTGCTACGTGGTCAAGGAAATAGCGGTCGTGCGTGATGCAGATAACCGTTCCGGCATACTGCTGGAGATGCTGTTCAAGCCAGTCGATAGATTCGGCGTCGAGATGGTTGGTTGGCTCGTCAAGCAGCAGTACATCAGGCTGTTGCAATAGAAGTCGGCACAATGCCACGCGACGTCGTTCACCGCCCGACAGCGTTTCGACAAGCTGCTCTTCGGGCGGACAGCGCAGGGCATCCATCGCCCGTTCAAGACGACTGTCCAAGTTCCACGCATCTGCAGCGTCGATTTTGTCCTGCAGCTCAGCCTGACGATTCATCAGCGCCTCCATTTTGTCAGGATTGTCAAGTACTTCGGGGTCGCCAAAACGCTCATTCACCTCGTCAAACTCTTTCAGCAAATCGACAATGCCCTGAACGCCTTCCTGTACAATCTCTTTAACTGTCTTTCCTGCTGTCAGTTGCGGGTCCTGCTCGAGATAACCGACGCTGTATCCGGGCGAAAAAACGACCTCGCCCTGAAAATCTTTGTCCAAGCCGGCAATTATTTTCAGCAACGTGGACTTGCCCGAACCGTTCAATCCGATAATGCCGATTTTCGCTCCGTAAAAAAATGACAGGTAAATGTTTTTAAGTACCTGTTTTTGTGGAGGATAAATCTTGTTCACCCCCACCATCGAGAAAATTATTTTTTTGTCATCCGCCATAAAAATTCAAAATTATTTTTTTTGTTCGGCAAATGTAAGAAAAAAATCTGTATTACAAATCAAAAAAACTTCGTACCTTGCGCCCGTTTTTGAAGGTAATATGATTGCAACAGCACAACAGGCGCCGAGAAGCGCTACAAATTTTACGCCGTCAATACCGGCTAACGACTGCGGTATGAACGAGCGTATCAGGCGATTACGTCGTGAGACTGTCGAAGCCGAGCCGTCGGTTTCGATAGAGCGGGCGTTGATTGAGACAGCTTTTTACAGGGAAAATTACGGCAAATATCCCATTCCTGTTCTCAGGGCGATGAATTTTCTGGAGATTTGCCGCAAGAAAACTATTTATATCGGTAAGGATGAGCTGATTGTCGGCGAACGTGGACCGAAACCGAAAGCCGTACCGACGTTTCCTGAGCTTACCTGCCACAGCGTTGAAGATCTTAACGTCTTGAACACTCGCGACTTACAGCGTTACACCATCTCGCAAGATGATATAGCAACTTACGAACGCGAGGTCATTCCTTATTGGCAAGGCAGAACACAGCGCGAGCGCATTTTCAACCATGTGCCCGAAAGTTGGCGTCTGCTCTATGAAGCAGGACTTTTTACGGAATTTATGGAGCAGCGGGCGCCCGGACATACGGCTTTGGACGGCAAAATTTATTGCTATGGCTTGTCGGACTTGAAAAAACGCATTGCCACAGAGATAGAAAAGCTTGATTTCCTGAATGATAGCGAAGCGACAGATAAGCAGGAAGAACTAATGGCGATGTCAATCTCGTGCGACGCGGCAATCCTGCTTGCCAAACGTCATGCCGACCTTGCCGATGAGATGTCGCTGACGGAAAAAGACCCTCAGCGCGTACGCGAACTGCTGAAAATCGCCGAAGTATGCCGCCATGTCCCCGAATTTGCGCCGCGCAACTTATGGGAAGCTATACAGATGTATTGGTTTGTGCATCTGGGAATTATCACCGAATTGAACGGTTGGGACGCTATGAATCCGGGACATTTCGACCAGCATCTAACGCCGTTTTACGAACGGGAAATTGCGGCTGGTACTTTGACCCGCGACGAAGCAAAAGAACTGATTTCGTGCTTCTGGATCAAGGTCAATAACCATACTGCACCCCCGAAAGTTGGCATCACAGCAAAAGAAAGCGGCACATATAACGACTTCACTAACATTAATTTAGGTGGGTTGAAGCCCGACGGCGGCGATGGCGTTAGCGAGGTTTCGTATATTATGCTCGAAGTGCTTGAGGAACTGCACATTCTGCAACCCGGCTGTTCGATACATATCAGTGCGCGTACTCCCGAACGTTTCCTGAGGGCAGGCTGTCGCGTCATACGTCAAGGGCGAGGCTATCCTTCGGTGTTCAATCCCGACATCTATATTCAGGAACTTATGCGGCAGGGAAAAACGCTTCAAGATGCCCGTGAAGGAGGGTGCAGCGGCTGTATTGAGGTCGGCGCTTTCGGCAAGGAGGCTTACCTGCTGACCGGCTATCTGAATGTACCTAAAATATTGGAAATCACACTAAACAATGGCAAAGATCCTCTTACGGGACGGCAAGTCAGCATAGAAACAGGCGAAGCAAGCGGATTTAAGACCTTCGACGAACTGTATGAGGCTTTTGTCCGGCAACTGCAATATATTGTAAATCAGAAAGTAAACGTCAGCAATTATATTGACCGGATGTTTGCCAAATATGCTCCGGCGACGTTTCTTTCGCTGTTTATCGACGACTGCATTCAAAAAGGCAGGGATTATTACGACTGCGGACCGCGCTACAACACCACTTATATTCAATGTACGGGGCTTGGCACCGTTACCGACAGTCTGTCTTCGCTTAAGAAGCATATCTTTGAAGATAAGACCTTTACGATGGACGAAATGCTCAAAGCTATGTCGGAAAATTTCAAAAACACCGAGAAAATGAGGCAGATAATCCTGAACCGAACGCCATTTTTCGGAAACGACGATCCTGTTGCCGACGAAATTGCTGTCAATGTGTACAACAGTCTGTATCAGGCGATTGAAGGCAAACCTAACACCAAAGGCGAATGTTTTCACCTGAATATGCTGTCAACGACCTGCCACGTTTATTTCGGTCTGATGACAGGCGCTACGCCGAACGGACGTCTGGCGGCGACGACAATCTCCGACGGCACATCACCATCGCATGGCGCTGATACTCACGGACCTTCGGCTGTTGTTAAGTCGCTCGGCAAGTTAGACCAGATAAAAAGCGGCGGCACGCTGCTGAATATCCGTTTTCTGCCTTCGTTGCTCAAACGTGAGGAAGATATTGCAAAACTGTCGTCGCTTATCCGCAGCTATTTTGCGCTTGGAGGGCATCATATTCAGTTTAATGTGGTCGATACGGCTACACTTTACGCTGCTCAGGAGAAGCCTGAAGACTACCGCGACCTGCTTGTTCGTATGGCGGGTTATAGCGATTATTTCAACGATATGAACACTGATCTTCAGGCAGATATCATCGCGCGAACCGAACAGGAGGGATTTTGACGGATGAGCCTCGTCTTCGATATCAAACGCTATTCGATAAATGACGGACCGGGCATCCGCATCACTATCTTCCTGAAAGGCTGTCCGTTATCCTGTGTCTGGTGTCATAATCCCGAAGGTGTAGCACCGGAAAAGGAAAAACTATACACGAAAAAACGCTGTATCGGTTGCAGTTCCTGCGTAATGCGATGTCCCGAAAAGGCGCTCAAGCTGACTCCTGACGGAATAATCACAGACAGAGCGCTTTGCACACTTTGCGGATCCTGTGCCGAGGTTTGTCCGACAGGCGCTATCGAGATTTCAGGCACGGTTTATACGGTTGATTATCTGATGAATGAGATTGAGAAAGAGACTGTTTTTATGGACAGTTCGGGTGGGGGAGTAACGTTTTGCGGAGGCGAGCCGCTGATGCACCCTGACCTGCTGACTGAGTTGTTGCAACGCTGCGGACAACTGCATATCCACCGCGCTGTCGATACTTCACTTCATATTAACCCGCTGATTGTTAGCCGTATTGCTCCATTGACCGACCTTTTTCTCGTTGACCTGAAGATGATGGACACGGAAAAGCACCTGCAATATTGCGGAGCGCATAATGAGTTGATACTGAAAAATATACAGCTGCTTGCAGAGAACGGAAACGACTTTGTTATACGTATCCCGTTGATTGAGGGTATCAATGCCGACGAACGAAATATAACGGCTTCGGCGCAATTTCTATCACATCTGCCGTGGCATAGAAAAGAGGTGCAACTTCTTACGTATCACGAAGTTGCTAAGCCAAAACACGAAAAACTCGGCAGTATTTACAATCCCGACAACATCCCGATGTCAAAGCCATCCGAAGAAGTCCTGCAGCGATGCATAGAAATATTCGGACGCTTCGGCATCAGCGCGTCAACGGGCGGATAGCAGGCTCGTTACCTGCATCCGCTATTGTTCCACATCGCTTTCAGTATTCTTTCGACGTATTCGTCTTTGGTTAGCTGATAAGAGATGTAAATATCCTTG
This sequence comes from Tannerella sp., assembly GCA_031272455.1. GTDB lineage: Bacteria > Bacteroidota > Bacteroidia > Bacteroidales > Tannerellaceae > Tannerella. The sequence continues at coordinate 32,953 of JAISTS010000017.1, forward strand.
CAACGATCGCTTGTAATCTGGTATTTATATCCGAAATTATCTCTCAACTGATGCAGAACGGGGTCGATACTGATAGCTTTGTCAAGGTCTATCAGCGCTTTATCAAGATTGTGATGACATTTCATATAGAGATACGCCCTGTTGCGGTAAGCCGTTGCGCTATTGGGATTTATCTCTATCGCCTTGCTGAAATATTCGAGAGCTTTACTGTCGTTTGATTTGCTAAGTGAAATGATTCCCAAAGCTATAAGGACATCAATATCATTTGGCGTATCATCCAGCAGTTCAAGCAGATACTCTTCAGCGTCGTTTGCGTTGGTATCGTTCAGCCGAGCAATTGCCCATTCTTTGCGATAGCCGTCGAAGTTGACGTTCGGATGTTTGCGATATTTTTCAATGTCAATGCCTTTAAACTGCCATTTGTTCGACTTTTTGTTCCACAGCACATCAATTATCTGCGATTTATCCCTGATAATCGGAAAATGCACCTTGAATTGAACTAAATATTCTGATTCATTGTCGATTACAGAATACGTGAGGTCATATTTTTCCGCTTTGGTATTATCCTGAATAAAAAAGCCTTTATCCCGTTTATACAGTTGGTTCCATATCTCGCGACCTATGCCGGTCAAATCTAAATCCTTGTAAGTCAGATAGAGTGTAGTTGCGGTTTCGCCAAAATCTATGGCATTGAGCACGAGTTCGTCGTCGATATCCGACGGGATATTCAGGATGATAAAGTCGCCTTCGTCCGAATTGAATTTCGGGTTATTTTTCACGAAGTCATTACTTTTCATCGCAATTATCATATCCTTATCTACCAGAACGCCGAAATTCAGGTTTTGTCCGTCGAGTCTCGAATCAATTCCTTCGGCGACGGCAAACACTTCAAAGCGGTCGTTCAGGATAGCGCTGCCGCTACTTCCCGGAGATATCGGGGCGGTGATTTGCACCATCTCGCCGCGTTTTTTATCCTCGCGCAACGCCGAAACGACGCCTTCGGAGAACGAATTGCGCCATCGAAGCGGATTGCTGATATTATAGACCGTTCCGCCTTTGCCCACAGGCTTGTCTGCAAACTTCAGGAACGGGAATTTGCGATTGTCGGGATTGTCAACCCTGAACACCGCGATATCCTTGTCTTTGCTCGACGACGATATGCGTTTGATTTCGTACTGCGAACCGTCTGCAAGCTCAATGAAAGCCTTTACTGCGCCATCCAGAACGTGATAATTCGTGATTCCGGCGCCGTCGTCGCGAATAAAAAATCCCGAACCGTAGCCCGACGGTTTGCCGTATTTGTCATAAGTATAAATGATAAATGTCGCACTTGTAGCCTTGTCAATATCCGCGCTTATCGACTGCGAATGAGCGGGTTGCGCTGCTGCAGCTGCGGGTACAATTGGAGCGTTGGCTGCGTTTGCATCAGCATTTGTTTCGTCAGCGTTATTGACGGTTTGTTCTGTTGGCTGGACAGTCGCATCCTCCGCGTCGTCGCCCGTTTTCCAGAACTTGCACGAATACAGAGCCGCGCACATCCCGACTATGCATAAATAGATATACCACTTTTTCATATCAGTCATAATTTAAATTAGGATTTTTTGTTAATGGTCTCAATGGCTGATCGTTACCCGAACGATTATCAACCGCATCATCAATAAAGATTTTGAAGTTCGGGTCTTTCGTCAGTTCGCGTACCGAGCGTTCCGTTTCCTGCCTGAGCGTACTCTTTTCCTGCTTGCGGGGCGTCGGTTTCGATGGTTTAGCCGGTTGTTTGTAGCGCTGCGTTTTGCTCTGCGTACTCGGAGTGTACTGTTTGTACTGAGGCGGGTAATAATCGTATAACCCCATCTTCTTCAGTAGATTAGCGCCCCGTTCACCGGCACGACGCAAATCGTTCACACCCGAATAGTCGTTGTGCGTTATCTTGCACAAGCCCAGCAAGCACCAGGCGTCAATATTTCTCTTGTCGTACGAAATAGCCGAATAGCAATCTTCTATCGCCGAAAAAAGGTAATCACGCAACACGTTGGCGCAAGCTCGCCGCATATAGATGTCGGCGTTCCTGTATCCACGGTTGATGACGTAGTCGTACTGTCTGACAGCCTCGTCGTATCGTTCGAGACGCAGCAGTTCATTGCCGCGACAGATAATATCCTGTATATCAGAATATCTGCCGGAGCCATAGTTCTTGTCGCAGTCATTCGTATCTTCTCTGACGTCTTCACGCTCAACTGTAACGACACTGCTGGTGCTGGCGACAGTCGGAACATCCTTTACAGGCTTGCTCGAGGCGCAACCTGCAAGAGATAAGATACTTACTAACATCGACAAAACTATTCCCGCATTAAGGGAAACCTTTGTGTTTGCTTTCATTAAAGTGTTAATTGTGCCTCCCTGCCCACTCGTTCGGCGATTTTTAATTAAAAGCGTGTGGACTCATGTCTATCGTCCGTTTAACGCAAGCATTGCGAAACATAGATTTATCATTTAACGCTTTGATTATAAACAAAAAAACTTTACTTTTCACGACACTTTCGTACATGAATTGCCGCAAAGATACGACTTATTAACTTAATGTGCAAATTTTTTTGAAAAAAAATTTTGCTGCAAGTTAAGATTTTCTAACTTGCAGCAAAAAGGTAAAAAGACTAATTTAAAATCGCATCAAAAATAATCACAAAATCATCGCCCAAATCAATGCAAAAGGCATCAGGAATAACAGGGCTATTAGTATAAAAAACAGCAAATTACTTCGTTTCATAGTTTATTTCGTTTTGATAGTTATTATACACTTTTTCCAGCTCGCTGAAGGGAATTTCGAGGAGCGTCATTTCTTTGAAAACTGCGGGCAGCGTCGCGCCAAGAAAGTTTGAGCGGCGCATTTCGCGGATTTGTTCGCGGGCATCGGGCGCAATGAAATAGCCTATGCCGCGTTTGTTATAGATAATCCCGTGTTGCTGAAGGCGTTCAAACGAGCGCATCGCCGTGTTGGGATTGACCTCCATCTGTGCCGACAGTTCGCGTACGGACGGTATGCGGTTGTCGGGCAGGTATTCGCCCGACAAGACACGGTCGCATATCCGGTCGGCTATCTGCAGGAATATTGACTGATTGTTTATGTAGTTCATCGCAACTCCTTTTCTTTAAGTTTGAGAAATGCTATGTATAGCACTATTACTGAGGCGATTGCAAACGACCATACGCTCCACGTCAGCAGTTCCGGCATTCCGTCGGTGATGACTCGTTCCAGATTGTTGACAGCCTGATCGCCTTCTATGAGCGAAGGCTTAATGCGGTCAGCTACACCGCTGTATTTCAGGAAATTAACAAACGTTACCAAGAAGATAAATTCAAAACTTATCATCCATCCGACAACTTTCAGGAACGCATATTTTCGGAACGTCATATACGACAGGAAGATAAAAGACGCGAGCAGGAACAGCAGCGTTTCGCCAAATCCCGAACCGTTGTTAACCGTTATTTCAATTAGCGGCATCGACGGCATAAATATTTTTCCAAGCGCAATTCCAGCCCAGTAAACTACCTGAAAACCTGCGTAAAATATCACGCAATCAAGCAGAAGAGCCGTGTATTTCTCGGTGTTGTTTGCTGGCAATGTCAGGAACATACCTTTCGAGCGGTGCAGCTTATTTCCGGCAAGACGGCAAAAAAGAATTAAGGTGCAAAAGCTGCCCGTAAAGAGAAATAATTTTTGCATTGCGTCGTCGCTACTGCTTCCCAAGCCGTAAGTCAGCCAGAGCAAAAAGATCCAAACGAGGAAAATAATGCCCATCGACAGCAGGAAGCCGCGTTTTTGTTCTATATAATCGGCGCGAATCAGCAGCCCGATTCGTTGTAAACTGAATTTCGATTTCATCTTGTTAATGTGTTAAGAGTTAAGTAATTGTTTGATTTCATTCTTTGCGCTGACTGCGGCATTAAAAAGCAGTTCGAGCGAAACGGGACTGTTTTCGCCTGAGCGATTGACCGTTACGCCGATGTTGCCGGTTGGCGAGGTCTCTGTATAGAAACTCCGCTCGTTGGCGTCAACCGGTCCGAAAGCAAGTTTGCCGCCGATTTCGTTCAGTGTGTTATTGAACAGTATCTCCTTGTTATCAAGGATAATAACTGCGTCAATCAGACTTTCGAGGTCGCGCACCTGATGCGTGGAGATGACGACTGCCCGTTCGTCGCCGAAAAACTGCGACAGCAGCCTGCGGAAAACGCTTTTCGACGGGATGTCAAGTCCGTTTGTAGGCTCGTCCATCAGCAACAGAGGCGTATTTGCCGCCAGAGCAAGAGCAATTGCCGCTTTCTTCTTCTGTCCCAGCGACATCTTGCGTAGCGGCGCCTGCGTTTCGACCTCGAAAGTCTCGACACACGACTTCAAAATCTCGTCGCTGAACGAGGGATAAAACGGCTTGAAAATACTGAAATACTGCCCGGCGCTGACGTCGGGGAAATAGATTTCTTCCGGCAACAGGAATATCTGTTGCAGAAACGAGGCTTTGCGGCTCGATGGCGTATGACCGAGAACGGTACATTCGCCTTTGTCCGGATACAAAAGACCGCTGACTATGTGCAGAAGGGTCGTTTTCCCTTCGCCGTTTTTGCCGAGCAAACCGTAGATAAGTCCTTGACGGATATCGAGATTGACGTCGTGCAGTACCTGCTTGCGGCGGTAACTGAAAGTGAGGTTCTTAAAATTTATCATACCTATTGTTTTAGTGTAATACATCATTAGTGCACCGCTAAGGTAGAGACATTTTTAATACCGCGAACTCTTTCGCGCATTTTTAACACTTTATTTTAGTATTATTAACATTTGAAGCGTGAAAAGGGTGAGTAAAGGATAGCAGATAGAAGAGTGGAAAGCGCAACTTTATTGTTGCAACGTGGTGCAATTACAAGTACCGTGTCATAATTTTTTGAATTTCAAGATCAGAAATAGTATCACGTTCGCCTTTGTCGTAAATCAACAGCAAATAAACATTTCCCTGTTCGGTCTTGAAGTACGTGATAATTCGAGCGCCGCCGCTTTTCCCTTTGCCTTTGGATGCAATAGCGAGCCTTATTTTATAGACATTGTTTCCTAACGGCGACCCCGCTTCTGGATTTTTCTTCAATTCGTTTACAAGTGCTTTAAGTTCATCTTTTAGAGATGCGTACTTTTTTGACAGTCGTTTGGCTGTGCGGTCAAACAGCGGAATGGTCTTTACAGTGTAAGCCATAGCTATAACTCATTTAAAAGTTCTTCGGCTGGACGACCTTCCAGCTTACCATCCTTTATCAGTTTCATATTTTGGAATGCCTCGTTAAAATTGTCCATTATTACCTCTCTGCTGTCTCCGTCATTATCCTCTATCCGCACGTACTCGAAATGCTTAAGCAGTTTCATAAAAAAACCGTATTTGCTATTCGGAACATTCAGTACTACCTGTCGCCGTTTGCTTCTATCCAATGTCATTGTGCTCATCTTCTTAATGATTGAAATTTTACAGTGCAAAGATACGGATTCGTTGCCGATTTGCAAAACTTATCAGAAAAAAATCGCTAAATCAGTTCATCCCTTAATTTATAAGCGTTGCCATTGTTTATTTACTGCAACTTATAGAACCGTACCCAGTCGATCCACATCTCTACAGGCAGGTCGGCGGGTTCGACTTTGCCCACCCATGAGCCGCCCAGTTGCATATCGATCAAGAGGAAAAATTCGCGATCGAACGGAAACTGCACATCGTCCGACACTCGTGGATACGTAAAGGTGTGATTATTATTGATATAGAACGATAGGCTGTCGGGATACATTTCCACGGCATAGATATTGTAGTCGTCGGGATCAATTTTGCCTGTTGAGCCTTTTGGAGGGTCGGTACCGCCGAGATAGACTGTGTATTCCGAGTGAACTGTCTGATAGGCAATGTCGTCGCCGTTGAGATGTTCCATAATATCAATTTCGCCGTGGTAGGGCCACCACGTATTGTCGTAAGGCAGCATCCAGAAAGCGGGCCATGCTCCGCGCGCTTTTCCCAGCTTGGCGCGTATTTCGAGCCGTCCGTTGCCGAAACCGACCCTGTTTTGACTCGTTACGCCTCCGGTGAGATATGGCATTGTGTCGTCAGGCAGCACATTGTTGACTATGCCGCGCACGATGAGTTGTCCGTCGGCAACTTCCACCAAGGGTTCGTAAAGCGACATGTATTTATTCCACTCTACTGTGCCGCGAGTAATTCTGCTCCAGTGTGAGCGGTCGAACACATCTCCGTCAAAATTGTCTTCCCATACTAACTTCCAACCGTCGCTGCTTGTGTTTAGCTTTGTGCAGGAAGTGAGAATGCATAATGCGATGATAATAATCTGTTTCATAGCGTATTGTTGATTGTTATAAAAATGCTGTTATAATCGTTCCTTAGTCGCTTCTTTGCTGTTTGACCCACCATCCGAACAGTGCGATGACAATAAAACATACGAGCGGCAGGATGAACGAGAAACGTACCGACGAAATCCATCCGAAATGCGCTACGTCAATCAGCCAGCCCTGCGCCGGCGGCATAATGCAACCGCCTCCGATGGCAAGGATCAAGCCCGCAGACGCTAATTTTGCTTCATCGCCCATGCCCTTCAAAGCGATGCCGTAAATCGTCGGGAACATAAGCGACATACAGATAGATACCGCAACAAGGCAGTATAGCCCCCAGTATGCACCAAAATATTGTCCTTCAACGTATTGCGCGTTAGGAAGGAATATCAAGCCGACGACCAACAGTCCTCCCACCGACGCGAGAGTAGTCAGTAATACGCTCGGTTTGAAATATTTAAGCAGGAAAGTACAGATGAAACGGCTTGTTACGAAACTTGCCATCGCCACCATATTGTAACCCTGTGCGGTTGCTTTCGGCATCCCCAGTTCATGCTCGGCATACTGGATTATGAACGTCCAGATCATTATTTGCACGCCTACATAGAAAGTCTGCGCGACGACCGACCAGACGTATCGCTTGTTTTTCAGCAGGTTGCGTACGGTCTGTCCAACAGTATAAACGCCCGAATCAGGTGAAATTATTTTAGGCAATCTGGATATTAAGAAAATGACGAAGAACGCCAAAACGACGAGACCAAGCATAAGATACGGACCGCTGACGGTGTTAAGGTCTTGCTGTTGTATTTGCATAAGCGCATCAGGGTCAGTCAGTTGTAGCGCTTTGCGTTCAGCTTCGGTAGCAGAGTTCAGACGGGCGAGAATAAATTCTTTTGCAATCAGCATCCCTGTTAGCGAACCGATGGGATTGAACGCTTGCGCCAGATTGAGGCGGCGTGTCGCGTTCTCGTCGGGTCCGAGCGACAGAATATAGGGGTTAGAGGTCGTTTCGAGGAACGCCAGTCCGCAAGTCATCACGAAATATGCTATCAGGAACGCCCAGAACGCCATCGCATTGCCCGCAGGAATAAACAGCAGGCAGCCGACGGAGTAAAGCCCAAGCCCTACAAGTATGCCTCGTTTGTAGTTGTATTTGCGGATAAAAAGCGCCGCAGGAATAGCCATAAAGCAATATCCGCCATAGAACGCGAACTGCACTAACGAACTCTCGAAATTGGTAATGAGCAGAATATTCTTAAACGCGGCGACCATAGGGTTGGTGATGTCGTTAGCAAAGCCCCACAGCGCAAAAAGCGATGTTATCAGGATGAACGGGAAGAGATAATTCTTGCCGTTTTTGACGAATAATGATATTTTTTCAGACATAAATTTACTTGTTAAGACTTAATTTGACGGCAAAATAAGTTAAAATTATTGACTTTTGCAAATAATATTCTACCTTTACGCCGTTTTTTTAGAAAAAAGTTATGATAAAAAATGCCATAAAACGACTTGTGCCGAGGCGGTTAATCCTGTTTCGCCGCTCGCTGATACCGCTGTTGCGCAAAATCTCGCGCAGGAATTTGAAGCGTAAGCAGCTTATTCCTATTCTGCACATTCACCTTGCCGACCATTGCAATCTGAACTGTCGCGGATGTGATAATTTTTCGCCACTCTCGCCCGAAGTTTTTGCTGCGGAGGAGGTTGTCGAGCGCGACTGCGCACGTATTGCAGAGTTGACAGGCGGGGTAGTGAATGAAATTCAGCTGCTTGGCGGCGAGCCTTTGCTCCATCCTCGCGCGTACATATTTATATATATAGCACGAAAATATTTCCCGTCGTCGCCAATCAAACTTGTTACCAATGGTATTTTACTGCCAAAACAGACCGAACAGTTCTGGGATGCCTGTCGTTGCAACAATATCGAAATCGTCGTAACAAAATATCCGATCAAGATTGACCACGATGCCATACGTCAACACGTTATCGCACAGGGAGTTGCTTTCAGTTTTTACGGCAATACCGAAGCTGTGCCGAAGACAATGCAGTGTGCTCCGCTCGACCTCGAAGGCAAGCAGGATCCGCGCGACAGCTTCCTGCGTTGCAACAGCGCCAACCGCTGCATAGCTCTCGATAACGGACGGATTTACACCTGTTCGCTTATTCCTTACGTGAAGTATTTCAACGCCACTTTCGGTACAAACCTGAACGTTACCGATAAGGATTATATCAGCATCGACGACGTCGCGAGCATAGATGAAATAATGCAGTTTCTATGCCGTCCGATGCCTTTCTGCCGCTATTGCAACCGCAAAGGGATGATCAGGGACATCGGCTACGGGGTGTCGCGCAAAGACATCAGCGAATGGACGGGCTGACGGCGTTCAGACTGTCAAATCTCACTTCTTATACAGTGCTCCGTAGGCTTGGCAGGCGCGATAGTCGGCGCCTTCCTTGTCCATGCCGAAAGCGTTCCACGCGGCGGGGCGGAAGACGTCCGTCTCGGCGACGTTGTGC
>JAISTS010000039.1 GCA_031272455.1 Tannerella sp.
TCGAAAGCCGTACTCGACAAATTGGTTGAATTGGGAATAGATGCGTCGCGGCTGCAATCGGCAGGTAAAGGTCAAAACTCGCCCATCGCCGACAACTCGACCGACGAAGGACGGGCTAAGAACCGGCGTGTGGAGTTTGTGAAAATGTAGTCTGTCTGAACCATGATTTTCGCAAGATTAATTTGATTTACAGGATTATAACACGAAAAAAAGAGGGGCGCTGCGGGGTGGCGTCCCTCCGTTTTTTTTGTGTCTTCGCGTTATCGTGTTTGTCAATAATCCCCGAATTTTTACTGCCAAAAATGGTCGCAATCCCGAAATTTAAACATATTTAAATGGTTTATATCCCCAATTTTTGCCGGATGCCTCATATCAGCCCCGCCATATATACCGGCAAGCACAAAATGTTTCCGTCTTTTCGTAAATCTTTGGTATAGAGCAAATACTGACGACTGATGCGGGATGAATACTTCCGGCAGAAAGCATCGAGCGAGGCGTGAGTTTTATAGCCCGACGATTTCACTTCGACAGGACAAATTTTATCCCCTCGCGACAGCAGAAAATCTATTTTGTAGCTGTGATTGCTGGTCTCTTTCGGGAAAGTGTAGTAATACAGCTCGTTGCCCGCCGCCCGAAACATCTGGGCAATGACATTTTCGTAAACATAGCCGAGATCGGCGCGCAGTTTGTCGTTCAGCAGCTTGGAATACAGTGAATTATCGATGTAATCGCGGTCGAAAAAAGCAAGCGTAACAAACAGACCGGTGTCGCCGACATACATTTTGTAGCGCCTTATGTCTTTATGCAAAGCCATACCTGCGGCAGGGTCGTTGGCGTGATAAGCTACGTTAACTGTCATAGAATCAATCATATCGCCAATTGTTTCATACATCCTGTCCAAACGTGCACCATCAATCACGGTGCTGACCGAATATCGCAATGCATTGCGGTTTAATTCTGCCGGAATAGCTTTAAACAGCAGCGAAGTTCTGCCTCGCGAGTCAATCTTATGAAAATCATCATCATACAATTCGAGTATGTTTCTTTTTACCTTATCAACCATCGCCAGATTGTTGGTCGTCAAGTATTCCAAAACAGCTTGGGGCATACCGCCAATCAGCATATACAGACGGAAATCGCGCATCAGTTTACGGTTTAGAGCATCGCTTAACGGCATTTTCTTCACCAGCGCCTCACGCAACATATTTAAGGTGTTTTTATCGCCCAACGCCCATCTAAATTCCTCATAATCCATAGGATACAGGTTCACGCGCGTTTCCTCGCTCGGAATCACGATATTGCGGACATTCTGTTTGATTGAGAGCAGCGACCCCGTTTCGATGTAATCGTATCGCCCGTCCTTTACGAGGTGCTTGATTGCCTGCCGCGCTTTGGGCTGTAACTGAATTTCGTCGAAAATTATTACCGACCGGCGGCGTTCAAGATTTACATTATAAAACGCTTGCAGACGAAAGAAAAAGAAATTCAAATCGGAAATGTCATTGAATAAGTTCATTACATCGGCAGAGGCATTAGAAAAATCAATTTTCAGGCATGACTTATATTCGCGCCGCGCAAATTCTTCCGCAAGCGTGGATTTGCCGACCCGTCGGGCGCCTTTTATCAGCAAAGCCGTTTTGCCCGCCGATTCTTTTTTCCACTGTAACATTCTGTCGTACAGCTTTCTTTTGAAAACAATTTCACTCATAAAATATCAATTCAGGCTGCAAATATACTTCTTTATTTAAAAATCCCCAAATTTTTACTGACAAAAATGGTCGCAATCCCGTAATTTTAAAGTATGAAACCGGTAGTTATCCCTGAATTTATGATTTTCAATACGCCAAACACGAAGACACGGCAGCACGAAGGAAAAGAAAGTCTTACTTTGTGTCGTCGCGTTTACCCTGAAGTTTCTATCTCGAAGCGGAAGCTGGTGCCTTTGCCCGGTTCGCTTTTGACGGTGAGGGTGCTGCCGTGTTTTTCGACCAATTCTTTGCAGACGACCAGTCCCAGTCCGGTGCCTTTTTCGCCTGCGGTGCCGTTGACAGACGTGCGTTTGTCGATGCGGAAGAGGTTGTCGAGCTGTTCGGCGGTCATACCTGTGCCGTTGTCGCTGACGGTGAAGGCGTAGCGGTTGTGTTCGAGCGGTGCAACTTCGAGGCATACTTCGCCGCCGCTGCTGGTATATTTCACGGCGTTATTGAGCAGGTTACGCACTACGGTACAGAGCATTGCGCGGTCGGCGTGGACAAAGGTGTCGTCGGCGATATTTACTGTCAGCGTGATACCTTTGTTTTTGGCGGAGGTGCGGATAAGGTGCAGTTCGTTGCGCAGTTCGGCGGCGAGGTCGATACGGCTTGGGTTATATTCGAGCCGTCCTGCCTGCACGCGCGCCCAGTCGAGGATGCTGTCGAGCAGTTCGATCTGTCCGTCAGCCGTTTTGAGCAGTTCGGACGAGTATTCTTTCACTTCGTCGGGTTTGAGTGTCTCTGCGGTGCGGTGCACAAGTTGCAGACCGGTACGCAGCGAGTTAGCCGGAGCGCGCAGGTCGTGCGAGATGATATTGAAAAACTTGTCTTTCGTAGCGTTGATCAGCGCCAGAGCGCGGTTGCGACGAATACGCATCCACAGTATCCACGACAGCATAGCGAGGACAACGAACAGGAAAATCAGTCCGATTGCCAAAATAAAGCGTTCGGTTTCGCGTTGGGCTATGGTAGCGTTGGCGCTTATAATTTCCATATCTTTTTTTGTCGTTTCGTATTTGACTTCCATTTCCGAGAGGGCTATCTGGAAGTTCTGGTTCGAATATTCGTTCATCCATTTCTTGTAACGCTCGAAATATTCCATAGCGGCTGTCATATTGCCAAGCATAATATTGGCTTTAGTGATATTTTCGTGCAAAGCGGTATTGACGTAGGCGCTGGACGAATCGGCTTCAAACGCTTTAAGCGCCGCCTTTTCCGCCTCCGCATAGTTTTTCATATCCATATATATGCTTGATATTTGATACTGAGCGTGAGCCACATAGAGCGGTTGACGGCACTGTTCGGCATAGTTTAAAGACTGTTTGGCGAAGTCAAGCGCCTTGTCGTAGTCGTGAAAGCCGTCTAACCAGACCATAGCAAGCGACAGCAATCCGGTAAGCCGTTCGCTGGGCTTGGCATCGGGATGAACGCTGACTATACGGTTGGCTAAATCGGCACATTCGAGCGCCTTATCCCATTCGGCGCGGTGAGCATGCACTTCGCACAGACCGTCGAGCGCATACGCCATAGCAAGCGAATCGTTCACTTCGGAACACAGATCACGCATACGGATAAAGTACTCTTCGCATTGCTCAAAATTGTTCATCGAAAAATAAATCTGCCCAATATTGGCGTATATATCAATAATGGATCTCTTTATCTTGCTTTCGTCGGCTATTTTCAGGGCTTTAAAATAATATTCGAGCGCACTGGGCGAATTGCCACGGATATTATAGACATTGCCAACGTCAATAAGCACCTCGGTGAGGATGGTATCCTGGCGTTTCGTACGGCTGTTTTCGGGAATAAGAGCTATGGCTTCGTTGTAGCATACAAGCGCGGAGTCGTACATACTGCGATAATAATATGTACCCGCAAGACGGAAAAAGAGGTAGGCAAGACTTTCGATGTCACCAAGCTGTTCGGCTAACGTCATCCCTTTGCGAGCATAATCAGCAGCGCGTTCCGATTCCGAGCCTTCCAGCTTCCGGCTCAATTCGCCGTAAAGATTGACTAACGCGGCGCCATTCAAGCGTCCCGACAACAGCTGGATTTCCAAAGAATCCGCTAACAACCCGTCTTGCTCATTAAGAGAGTCTTTTATCCCCACACCCCCAGCAATTTCCTGATTATCAAGGGGAAGTGGTAACGCGACTGCAACCTGGCAAAAACAGAGCGCAAAGCATACAACAAACGTATAAAAATTTACTTCCCATATATTCATATTAATGCAACTTCATAAACTACTTCAATTACTTTTATTGTCGCGACTGCACAATTCGAACCGAAACTCCGTACCGACGTCGGGTTCGCTTTTGACGGTGAGGGCGCTGCCGTGCTTTTCGACCAATTCTTTGCATACTATGAGACCGAGACCGGTGCCCTGTTCGCCTGCAGTGCCATTGATGGATGTGCGTTTGTCGATACGGAATATGTTATCG
>JAISTS010000088.1 GCA_031272455.1 Tannerella sp.
ACGGTATATTGCAGCACATAAGCATTGACCTGCGCCGTGAACGCTCCGATGAAAGTCAGCCCCAGCGCAAGGACGACGAGCCATTTGTAGGGCTTGACGTAGGGGAGGATTTTTTGGAAGAGTTGGAGTAATGACATATCGTTTAGTTGAAATTTACCACTCAAATTCACTGTCGTAAACGCATAAATTGTTGCAGGCATCTGCTGCTGTTACCTTCAAGCTATGTTTGCCACGCTTAAGACGTTCAGGATCAAACGCATAGTATATCAGCGCCTTTTTGCCGTCCATTACAAACAGTGCGTATTCGCCGTCGATCGTAGCCTGCCATTTGGCGACGCCGCTCAGATTGTCGGTCAGCCGTAATGCGATTTGCCGTTTTGCCGCCCACTGCGCTTCATCGACGGGCGTAATTCGTGGTGCAACGGTATCGACCATCACAGTGTAATCGCCCAATTCGGATATTTCGCCGTCAATCCAACCATCGCGATAAACGCCTCCTTTCCAGCTTATTCGCCTGTTTTGCAGCTTTACGATCCCATATTGCGATTTGTCCGTTAAATCATCGCGCGTCAGGCGCAAAGACAGGGATGCGATTTTGTTCAAAGCAGTCGGTTTATCGTTAAGACGATGAATATCTGCATTATAAGCAGTGTCCGTTTTGGCAGTATGGCGGAAATAAAAACTGTTATAAACGCCACCATCGGGAATCATCAGACGTATTCCTCTGGCGCCGAAGCGATTATCGCCTCTCCATCCGAACAAAACAGCCCCCTCGGTATCGGGCGACGGGATGTCTTGTTCCTTTCCGATTATGTTGACCGTGAATTTTCGCACATTTCCCAAAGCATCGGTCAGTTTAAAGCCAACCGCATAATTACGTTGCTCGTTTACAGTGATATAGCCACGGTTTTCGCTTTCGATAAACCGCATTTTATTACCGTATTCCACATAAGTTTTCGTAAAGAAACGCTTTTTCGACACCCATGTATCGTAGTCAATCCAAGCATTGATAAAATGCGAATCGTCGTACGAAAATCGGTCGAGCCGACTGCGAAAAATATCCTTGCCGTCGAGCGTAACGAGAATTTCTTTCACTCCGTAAACATTTGACGTTCCGTCCATTAAATCGTCGGCATTGATAGTAAAACCGATTTTTCCCCAAGCTTCAATCGTCTGACCGAACGACACCGAGCCATCTTTGCTCTTCGCAGCGTTAAGCGTCAATTTGTCCGCAGAGCCGTTTGCGACGCCCTGCCCCTCAACCGGAATAACCATAATGGCGCGTACGACAGGCGCCTGAGCATCCTTAATCATCGTTCGAAAGAACGGAATCGGGTCGAGCAAATCGCCTGTACGGGCATCCCTGATTTCAAAATGCAGATGCGGACCGGCTGAACTACCCGTATTGCCACTGTAAGCTATTATCTCATTTTGACGATATGCAAACTGTTCAGGATCAAACGATAAGTCGATCTGAAAACTCTCGGCTTCGTATTGTTTGGCTTTGACGCAGGCAGTTAATTCGTTGTTAAAACGCTGTAAATGACCGTAAACCGTTATTGTGCTGTCAGGATGCGTCATATAAAGAGCATTGCCGTAGCCCCAGGGACCGACCGTAATGCGGCTCACATAACCCGATTTGACGGCATGAACAGCCTGACCTTCACGGTGTTGCGTTTTAAAGTCTATCCCTGCATGCAAATGGTCTGCGCGCAGTTCGCCGAAATTGCCGCTCAAGGTTATAGGAAAATCGAAAGGATTTATCAGCTGTTGCGCACAGCAGTAATTTATTGTTACAAAGATGATTAAGGCTATTAATCGGAGTTTTTTCATTGTCATTTGTCGTTTTGTTGTATGGGCAGCGAAAACACGGCAACCACAGGCAGGTGGTCGCTAAAGCCGCCTTCATATTTGAAACCGTTATAGACGTGCAGCGGACGTTGTTTGTTGCGCGACTTGCTGCCGGTGAGCAGAAAATCGGGCATAAAAATAGCAGCGCTACCATCAACATATTTTTCTTTCAGTGAGCGACTTATCATCATTTGGTCGAGCTGATTCCATTCGCCCTGATATTTGTAACTGCCCGGATTGTTAAGCTTCGCAGCGTCGCCAAAAAGATTTGTCAGAGCGCGTTCGCCATTTGCCGACTGCGTGATTATCCCTATGCTTTTGTTGTCGGGCATATCGTTCATATCCCCCATTATGAGGATATTAGCTGATTTACGACACTCGAAAAGCGAATCGCACAGACTGCGCAGGTAATTTGCAGCATCAATACGCGCCGGTTCCGACTCCCGCTCGCCACCTCGCCGCGAAGGGAAATGACAGACAAACACATCGAGCGTATCGCCCGTAATCACCAGACCCCAAGCGTGAAGGATGTCGCGCGAACGCCTGTCGCTATCCCTGAACGGTATGCGTTTCGAGCCTACGCCAAGCAAGCGAAACTTGTCTGCCTGATACAGCAGGGCTACATTTATCCCGCGCGGGTCGATGCTCTCGGTCATACAATACAGGTAATTTTGCGCCCTCAGCTGCGTACGTTGGGTCAGGTAAATTAGCACGGAATCGTTCTCGACTTCGCACATCCCGACTAAGGCTGGAGTATCCCATTCGCCAACCGCGAGGATGACACGAGCCGTCTGGCGCAGGTGCGAATAGAAACGTCCCCACGTCCAGTGGCGTGCGCCGTTGGGCAGAAATTCATTGTCGTCGGTATCAGGATCGTCATACGTATCAAACAGATTTTCAACATTGTAGAACATCACCTGAAACGTCTGCCGCTTTTCCTGAGCCGATGCCAAATCCGTCAAGCACAACGCCCAAACTATAAGCCCAAATAACAAACCAACCCTCAACTTCTTAACTCTTAATTTTTAATTTTTAATTCTTAATTCTCAATTATTAATTTTTCGTCTCCTCTTCCTGATAAACATACTGATAAGCCCCGATTGACACTCCCTCCGCTGTATTCAGTCGGCTAACTCCGTAACGGTCAACGGGATACTGTTCAGCAACGGCGCGGTCAGCCTGACCGATACCTGCGGATTCGTTCTTAAGCCGGAAATCAAACGCATATTCGTCATCCTCGACGCCGATTTTCAAATAAGTCGGGCTTTTGATAAACAGACAGTTTGTAAAGCGCTCATTATCAAGACGTGCTGTTTTCAGGAAACAGGAATTGAAACGGTAATTAAACGTAGCATCGTCGCCTGAGTTTTTTTGCTCGTCAGTGTCAAACAGTATTTCGCCGCCGTAGAGTTTCGTGGAATCGGGCGAGTGGCTGCCGTCGATGATACAATTCTCAAAATCAGCTTCTTGCAAAGCGTACAGCGTTTCATTATCGCCATCGCGCCAACGGTCTGAAAGCACAAGACAGGGCGCCTCGTTACGGTTGCCGATACGTTTGTAATTCGCTATCGTACAGTGGGTAAACTTATATTTCCCGCCAATCAGAGCGACAGTCGAATCCGAAGCGTTAGTAAATTCACTTCCCGACGCTTCGATCAGGCAGTTGACTGCTACAAGAAGATTGTTATTCATATTGGTAATCTGCGAGTTACGGATTATGATTTTCGAGCGGTCGGGAGTGGAAGTGCAGAAATTCAGCCCCGTAACGCCGTTGCGCACAATGACATAGTTAAATTCATTGTCGAAACTTTCGGCGCCAAAACGTATTCCGTCCCACTGTCCGGGCACGCGGTCGTAAGGCAGATTGACGTCGAGTTCGATGTAATCAAGCCTGTCGCCACGAATCATAACCGGCTCATCCTGTGTGCCTTGCGCCTTGATTGTGCCGTTAATAACCAGTCCGGCTTTGTCGTGCATATACAGTATTGCGCCTTTCTCGACGGTAAGTGTCGCGCCTTCGTCAACCTTCAGGCTGTCGTAAATCAAATACGGAATGTCGGCAGTCAGGGTCGTGTCGTGCACAATCGTATAGCCGCCTCTGAACAGATGAACATCCTGTCCATAAGCCTGTAACAGAACAGAATAGCGAATACCGTTGAGATAAAACAGCACCGAATCTTCGACAACGAGCGGCTGATTGTCGCCGTGCGGGTCAACAGTTACTTCGACGGCGACGTACAGACTGTCCTTTTTCCAGATATCTATATCGCTGAACTGCACGCCTTTGCGCCCGTCCATATTTATCCTGAACCCGCTTTTCGACGGATTGGCAAGCTCTATTTTCTCTATCCGCAAAGCTTCATCGTTAGTGTTATAAACCATGAAATGCTTTGTCGTTGAGCCGATTGACGAAAAAATCGTATCGAACGACAGGGTGTCAACCGAGAACGAGAGGCGATAATCCGGATTGTCCGAAAAGTCGTTGATACTGTCGCAACTGTTCAGCGCACAGAAAAGACTTGCCGCCGAGAGGCAACATAACATCCACTTGGTCATAATTTTACCTTTTCATAAAATAACGTTCACTCGCGTACATTATTTTATATAGGGATATTTTTTAACAACTCGAGCAGGTGGCTCCACCACATCGCGACCGTCGCTATTTCTATCCGTTCGTCGGGCGAATGTACTCCTCGCAACGTCGGACCGAACGAAATCATATCCAGACCCGGATATTTTTCAAGGAATAGCCCACACTCCAAGCCGGCATGTATCGCCTTGATAGCCGGATCTTTACCGAACAGGCGGCGATATGTCTCAAGCGCGGCTTGCAGTATTTTCGAGCTGCGATCGGGCGCCCACCCCGGATAGCCGTCGCCGTGCTGCACTTCGGCTCCGGCAAGCGTGAACACGGCGTTCACCATATCGGCGACAGCGTTCTTTTCCGACTCGACAGAGCTGCGCTGACTTGTTACAATGACTATACGACTGTTTTCCAGCATCTTAACAGAGGCAAGATTAGTCGAAGTCTCGACAAGCCCTTCTATCTCGTGGCTCATCGCCATCACTCCGTGCGGACAGGCTATAAGCGCATCAATCAGTCGCCGTGCCAAATCGTTATCTATCTGATATTCGGGTTTTTCCGCCGATTGCATCGTGATTCGCACATCCTTGTCAACGTGCTTAAGTTCGTTCGCGATGATGGCGGCAAATTCGTTAAGATGCACCATAACAGCTTCTTTAGCCGCGTGCGGTATGCCAATGACTGCCGATGCCTCGCGAGGAATGGCGTTATGCAGGTTGCCCCCGTCGATAGCACAAAGCACACATTGCGGCAGATTGCGGATGTAATAGAAGAAACGCGCGAGGATTTTGATGGCATTTCCCTGTCCGTTATGGATGTCGCAGCCCGAATGACCGCCGCGCAAACCTTTGACTTCGACCTTGAAGTAGTCGTATGCGTCGCTGACAGACAGCTGTTTAACGGCAAAAGTGGCAGTCGTATTCTTACCTCCGGCACATCCTATAAAAATTTCGCCCTCGTCTTCGCTGTCGAGGTTAAGCAGGATTTTTCCTGTCATAAAGCCCTTCTCAAGCGCGTTGGCGCCGGTCAGCCCCGTCTCTTCGTCAACCGTAAACAGACATTCGACCGGACCGTGCTCGATGTCGTCAGACGCAAGAATAGCCAGCTCGGCAGCCATTCCTATGCCATTGTCGGCGCCGAGAGTCGTGCCTTTGGCACGCAGCCATTCGCCATCAATAACAGTCTCAATCGGGTCATTTTCAAAGTCATGCACCGTGTCGCTGTTCTTTTCGCATACCATATCTATATGCGATTGAAGGATTACAACCGGCAGATTTTCAAGACCTTTAGTCGCCGCCTTCGCAATCAGGATATTCCCGGCACGGTCTTTTTTGACAGGCAGGTGATGCGTCGCGGCAAACGCCTCAAGATAGGCAATGATTTTGCCCTCTTTTTTCGACGGACGGGGCACCTGCGTGATTTCGTGGAAATATTTCCAAACAATTTTTGGCTCTACATTAAGTTTCTGGCTCATTTTTTTCTTATAATTTATATTAATAACTCGTGTAATTGCAGCCGATAAAGTGAAAGAAAGTGAAAAAATAAGAAAATATTCAAAAAACGTACTTTCCGATTACTTAAACTCGTATCTTTGCGTCCACAAAAATAATAAAAATGTTTTTGACAGCGTTGATTTCACTCATAATTCTTGCTTTTTGCATTGTCCTGATGAGCGTCGGGATAATCCTGAAGAAAGGCGGAAAGTTCCCCGGCGGGCACGTCGGCGACATTCCCGCGCTCAGGGAAAAAGGCATCCACTGTGCTGCAACTCAGGACAGGATGGCTGCCGCGCAGAAAACGCTATTTGAACGGATGATAACGCAATAAACTTAACATAAAACGACAAAAAAAGATATGAATAACAACGTTAATATTCTTAATATGAAGAATGTAAATTACCTGATTAGCGGCGTACTGGCTGTTGCCGTGATCATTTTGTTTGTGATGCAGTGTTCGGACAACAAGACCGAACAGAACACTGTCGGCAACAAATTTGCCAACTTTGGCGATTCGGTGTCGAGCCTGCCGGTTGCCTATTTCTACATCGACACCTTGCTGCAGAACTACAATTTTGCCAAGGATCTGAACGAGCAGATAACGCGGAAGCAGGAGAATGCCCGTGCCAATCTGACCCAGCAGGCGCGTAATCTGGAATCGGAGATCAACGAATTCAGATACAAAGCCCAGAACGGCGCTTTCCTGACGCAGGCACGCGCCGAGCAGGAACAAGAACGGCTGATGAAAAAGCAGCAAGACCTGCAAAATATGGATGCGAAGCTCACGCAGGAGCTTATCGACGAGACCAACCGTATGAACGAGCAGCTGCGCGACACCATTATGTCGCATCTAAGGATATTCAATCAGGACAAAAAGTACCAGATTATCATCAGCAGCGACGCTACCAATCCGATATTCCTCGCCGACGAGGTGTATAATATCACCGGCGAAATCGTTGATTATCTGAACAGAAGGTGGTCGGGCAATCCGGGCAACTAAGCTACGGCGAAGCGGCTATCTGCAAATCCATCAGCTACAACACCGACGGAGGCAAACTTTCTATACGACTGCGCTTCCGTCTGGCGGTTTGTATTGTCTAACAGCCTGATTATCGGCAACTCAGCTGAGTCGGCAGACAAAATCAAAAGCTTTAAGAATAATTTCAGAAAATCAAATGTTCGATGAGGATTTTCAGTCCTATGCCAATCAGGATAATGCCACCGACGATGCCAAGTTTCAGATTGATTTTCCTGCCGTATCGATGTCCGGCATAAACTCCGCAAGCGGCAGCAATAAATGTACAGCCGCCGATGATGACCGACTGCCACACTATCGGACTGCGCAGGATGGCAAGCGAAATGCCGACCGCAAGCGCATCAATACTTGTCGCAAACGACATATAAACAAGGGTTTTCGCGTTCAGCAAATCTATACTTCGCTCATCTTCGGCTTTGAACAGCTCTTCGTAAATCATCCGCCCTCCGAGATAGGCAAGCAGCCCGAAAGCCACCCAATGGTCAAAGGCATAAATATAGCGCTCGAAACCCTTGCCGCACAGATAACCGACCAGCGTCAGCCCGCCCTGAAACGCGCCCATCACGAGCGCAATCTTCAGCACATCGCGCAGCCTGCACTCCCTGATGGTAGCGCCCCCGACAATGGAAACGACCAACGAGTCCATCGAAAGCCCGACAGCTATCAGTAATACCTCAATCAGCATATTTCAGCGCTTAAATAATTTATTTGCCGACTATTAATAATTGATCATATCTCTTCTTCGATACAGTATTTGTTGCGGGTCGGCGAGTTGCGCGAGACAAGTTCGCCAAGAAAACCCGAAAGGAACAGTTGCGTCCCCAGTATCATCGCCGTCAGCGAGATGTAAAAATACGGATTGTTGGTTACCAACGGACGCAAATCGCCCGCAACGATAGAGATCATCTTCAGCACAAGGACATAAATCAGAGCCGCAAAACCTATCAGGAACATCACGCTGCCCCAGAGACCGAAAAAGTGCATCGGTTTCTTACCGAATTTCGACGTAAACCAGAGCGTCAGCAGGTCGAGATAGCCGTTGACGAAGCGGTTCAGCCCAAACTTGCTCGTGCCGTGCTTGCGAGCCTGATGCTTGACGACTTTTTCGCCTATCCGCGTGAAGCCTTCCATCTTGGCAAGGTAGGGTATGAGGCGGTGCATATCGTTGTAAATCTCGATATTCTTGACCACCGTGTTGCGATAAGCCTTCAGCCCGCAGTTGAAATCGTGCAGAAACAAGCCCGAAAACTTCCTGACCGTAGCATTGAACAGCTTCGTCGGTATGGTCTTCGACAGCGGGTCGTAGCGCTTCTTCTTCCATCCCGACACGAGGTCGTAGCTGTCTTCCTTAATCATACGATACAGCTCCGGTATCTCGTCGGGGCTGTCCTGCAGGTCGGCGTCCATCGTGATGACCACATCGCCCTGCGCCCGCTGAAAACCGCAATGCAGCGCAGGCGACTTGCCATAGTTGCGGCGAAATTTTATGCCCTTCACATTGGGCGACTGCTGCGCCATACGCTCGATGACCTCCCACGAATTGTCCGTACTGCCATCGTTGACATACAGCACCTCGTAGCTGAAATGATTTTCGTCCATCACCCGCTCTATCCAGGTCTGCAGCTCAGGCAGCGACTCAGCCTCGTTGTACAGAGGTATTACTACTGAAATATCCATCGTCTTTGTTAATTTTTGATGTGCAAAGATAGTATTTATCCGCGAATTATACTTAATGTTGATAAGTATTTTCTGAAATATCCTTTGCCGATTGCCGATTGATGCGTATCTTTGCCGCAATAAAAAACAAAAAAACGTACTGAAATGGATAACTGGTTTGAATGTAAAATATCGTACGACAAGATCACGGACGACGGAATGCCCGCCAAGACGAAAGAAGCATACCTTGTTGACGCGCTGTCGTTTACCGAAGCTGAAGCACGCATACAGGAAGAATGTCGCCCCTTTGTGTCGGGCGACCTGACCGTAACCGATATTAAGCGGGCGCGAATAAGCGAAATTTTTTACAATCCCGAAGGCGACCGCTACTATAAGGCGAAAGTCGTGTTCGTAGAAATAGATATCGACAGCGGCACGGAGCGTCGCGCAGCACATCAGATGCTTGCACAGGCATCGACCATCGAAGGCGCTATCGAAGTCATCAAAGCCGGAATGAGAACATCGAGCGTCGATTACGTCATCGCTTCGATAGCCGAAAGCACACTGATGGACGTGTTCCCCTTCTCGAACGAATCGAAAGAGACACGCGCCGTGCAACTTGAGCCTGACGACGAATGAGCATAGCCGACAATCTGGAACGGATACGTCGCGAGCTGCCCGCTGGAGTACGGCTCGTGGCGGTGTCGAAATTTCATCCGGCGCCGACAGTACGCGAGGCATACGATGCTGGTCAGCGCATTTTCGGCGAGAGCCGCGTGCAGGAGCTGACAGCCAAACAGCCGTTGCTGCCTGCCGACATCGAATGGCATTTCGTCGGGACGCTGCAAACGAACAAAGTAAAGTATATCGCCCCCTTTATCCACACCATACAGAGCGTCGATTCGCCGTCGCTGCTGAAAGAAATCGACCGCCGCGCAGCCCTCTGTCATCGCCAAATCCGCGTATTGCTTGAGATACATATCGCCAAAGAGCAGACGAAACACGGCTTCGCGCCCGAAGAATGTCGCCAGCTGCTACAGTCGCACCCTGATAAGGCGTACCCAAACGTATGCATCGCCGGACTGATGGGAATGGCGACGTTCACCGACGACCGCGAACAGGTAAGACGCGAATTTACGACGCTGCGGACGCTCTTCGACGAAGCGCGAACATTGCTCCCGACCGACACAGCCTTCACCGAACTGTCGATGGGAATGAGCGACGACTATCACACCGCAATAGCCTGCGGCAGCACAATGGTGCGTATCGGAACAGCTATTTTCGGAAACCGCAGCTGAAGCCGCCAATTCAGACAGCGGTTTAGAGGAAACTACCGAACCCGAACTGCCCGACGCTGCATTTTTCGTGGAGGACAAAGAATATGAAAAGCCGATCCCAGTTTGTTTGCGAGGGTCGGCTTTCTTGTTTGCCGTTATGGTTAAAATATAAGTGTATTGGCAACAATCCGAAGAAATTCACTATCTTTGTCGCCTGAATAGAAAAATAAGATTACGACGAGATGAATATACTGGAAATAACGTGGACGGCTGATCCCGCCATATTTACGATAGGTTCGCGCGAGATACGCTGGTATGC
>JAISTS010000100.1 GCA_031272455.1 Tannerella sp.
CGGTCGAAGCCCTTTCGGACTCGCTTATCAAGCTGTCAACCGAAGAAATTCAGGTCAACGTCATTCACAAGGCTGTCGGGCAGATTTCCGACTCCGATGTCGAACTGGCGGCTGCATCCTCCGCCGTAATAATCGGTTTCCAGGTCAGACCGGCAACCTCGGCACGAAAATTAGCCGACAAGGAAGGCGTGGAGATACGCTTATATTCAGTTATTTACGACGCGATAGAAGAAGTCAAGTCGGCTATGGAAGGTATGCTTTCGCCCGAAATTCGCGAAGAAATCACCGGCTCTATCGAAGTGCAGGAGTTGTTTAAGATAACGAAAGTCGGGACGATTGCAGGCTGCGTCGTGAAAGAAGGCAAGATACGCCGCACAAACAAGGTGCGCGTCATCCGCGACGGCATAGTCATACATACCGGCGAGCTGGCTTCGCTCAAACGCTTTAAAGACGAAGTGAAAGAGGTAGTTACAGGTCAGGATTGCGGTATCCACATCGCCAACTATAACGATATCAACGTCGGCGATATCATAGAATCGTTTGACCAGATAGAAGTCAAGAAAACGCTGTAAATCAACACACTATGAACTGGATAGATACTGTCATTCTCATCCTTGCCGTCATCGGATTTATCAAGGGCTGTTCCGACGGTCTGATTCGTCAGGTTGTGATGCTAATCGCTTTGGTAGCAGCGCTTTATCTATGCTCGACTGTTGCGGTCTATATCCGAGATTTTCTGTACAGCTCAGCAGGCAATTTTCCCGAACAGGGAATTACGGTTTTCAGTTATATACTGGCATTTTTGCTGATTGTCGGCGTTATTGTTCTGGCGGGCTATGCTCTGCATAAGATGCTGGATGTAACGCCTTTAAGTCTGCTGAACCGTTTAGCCGGAGGCGTTTTTTCATTAGTTTTTACCGCGCTGCTCATCAGCCTGACTTTGAATATAATAGACTATTCCGACCGCGATTCTTCGCTCATTTCCAAAGAAACGAAAGAAAAATCGCGATTTTACGAACCCGTGAAGGCGATTATCCCGATGGTTTATCTGAATAAACTGTTCGAGTTGAAAAATCAACCATCCAACGAAGAAGATGAATACTCCAAAGAGACCTGAAAACGACTCTGAAAAGATAATCAAGGAGGTTACAGGTAATGAATACAAATACGGCTTTACTACTGATATTGAG
Organism: Tannerella sp.; assembly: GCA_031272455.1. Lineage (GTDB taxonomy): Bacteria > Bacteroidota > Bacteroidia > Bacteroidales > Tannerellaceae > Tannerella. The sequence continues at coordinate 1,191 of JAISTS010000100.1, forward strand.
ACGGAAACGCTCCGTCGCGGACTTGACGAAAACATAATTCGCCTTATCTCGGCAAAAAAAGAAGAGCCTGAATGGTTGCTCGATTTCCGCCTGAAAGCCTATCGCCACTGGCTGACAATGAAAATGCCAACTTGGGCACATCTTGTCATACCAAACATTGATTATCAGGATATTATCTACTACGCAGCGCCTAAAAAGAAAGAGGGTCCGAAAAGCCTTGACGAGGTTGACCCCGAACTGCTCAAAACTTTCGATAAGTTAGGCATCCCGCTCACAGAACAAAAAGCGCTGAGCGGTATGGCTGTTGATGCTGTAATGGACAGTGTATCAGTGAAAACCACCTACAAGGAAATGCTGTCCGAAAAGGGAATTATTTTCTGTTCGTTCAGCGACGCCGTGCGCAACCACCCCGAACTTGTCAGGCAATATCTCGGTAAAGTGGTGAGTTACAGGGATAATTTCTTTGCAGCGCTTAACTCGGCTGTCTTTTCCGACGGCTCGTTTGCGTATATCCCGAAAGGCGTGCGCTGTCCGGTCGAGTTGAGTACGTATTTCCGCATCAACGCAGCCAACACGGGACAGTTTGAACGGACACTGCTCGTTGCCGACGACGACGCCTACGTCAGCTATCTCGAAGGATGCACTGCTCCGCGTCGCGACGAAAACCAGCTGCACGCCGCCATCGTCGAAATCATAGCCCACGACCGCGCCGAAGTCAAATATTCTACCGTCCAAAACTGGTATCCGGGTGATAAACAGGGTAATGGCGGGATTTACAATTTCGTTACCAAACGCGGACTTTGCAGGGGCGAAAACAGCAAAATCTCGTGGACGCAGGTTGAAACAGGCTCGGCTATAACGTGGAAATATCCGAGTTGCATCCTTGCAGGAGACCACTCTACAGGCGAATTTTATTCTGTAGCCGTTACGAACAACTATCAGCAAGCCGACACGGGCACGAAAATGATACATCTCGGTAAAGACACTCGCAGCACCATCGTATCTAAAGGAATATCAGCCGGTTACAGCCAAAACAGCTATCGCGGATTAGTGAAAATTTCGCCTAAAGCCGAACACGCGCGTAACCACAGCCAGTGCGACAGCCTGCTGTTAAGCCCAACCTGCGGCGCTCATACATTCCCTTATGCTGATATTCAGAACGATACAGCTGTCGTCGAACACGAAGCGACAACATGCAAGGTTAACGAAGAACAGCTTTTCTATTGCAATCAGCGCGGAATCCCAACTGAAGAAGCTGTCGCCCTGATAGTTAACGGCTATGCCAAAGAAGTGATGAACAAACTGCCGATGGAATTTGCCGTCGAAGCGCAAAAACTGCTTGCTATCTCGCTTGAAGGAAGTGTAGGCTAATGTTAATCGCTGATAATCAACGCCGCCTCCGGTCCCATATTAAACAGTAAATCCACAATACTCAAATCGGGTAAAAATCCGTATTTCGATGCAAACACCTGATAATAAAGCTTTGGCGTGAATGTCGGGTCGGGAACGGGATGTTTAGGGCGGATAGCTTCACGAAAATCATTCGGCGGCGATGGCTCGTAATGCTCGCTTAAACGTACCGACGGACTGATGTCGAGCAGACGGCAAACCATTTCGCGCAACCTCTCGTTGAAATCAAGCAAAAATGTATATTTCTGTTCATAAAACGGCGCAAAATCGTCGCTGTAGAACTCAAAAAACGGACTCATCCCGTAAGCCGAGACAAGCGAATGCCAGTGTTGCGCCCGCCAATGTCCATGGTCAGATATGCGAATATCTTTTGTCAAACATTTGTCAGTCAAGCTATTGACAACAGGAATCGACAGCTGCTGCCGTCCGTTTGCCCCTGCGATATAGCAACGGTTGCGATAGGTCTGTTTCAGGTAGTTTTCATTCGCTTCGACAACGATTGCATCGTATGTTGCAAGTTTGCAGTAATACGACACCGGCGCAAGATAGGCGGTCGAAAGATAAACGGTCGCCATCAGTCTAACACTTTGAAAATACGGTTTTTATCCTTGCTGAACCAGCAAAACCACACATTCCCGTCGATAGCCGAACGAGGGATAAAACCCAAATGCCGCGAGTCGATGGCGTCTGCGTTGCCCGACACCAACCAATAATAATCCGATGCGAAACGATAGCGTTCCACAGCTTTGCCATTCGACATCAGCTGCTCACCGTCCACCTGCAGCAATCCGTTCGTCTCACGCGCTATGGCATCGGCATAGAACAGCAGCGAAACGGCATCGGGCGTGTATTCATATCCATCGTATGGGATAACTATCCGATAATCAAAGCTGTATTCGGGTGCAAATTCGGTCGGCGATACGATATAGAAATTCTGACGCAGCATAGTTTCTTCGCGGGTGGTCAGACGGATAACTAAACTCAGCGAGTCTTCGGACACACTACGAAGCGGAATATCAAGCTGTTGCATCGTTTCAAGCAGTGCCTGTTTGACGTTTTTCAGGATACGAAACGTCTTTTCGGCGTCGGATTGCAGCAGTTGTCCGTTGATAAAATAGCCTTCAGGCGTTATTCTGACTGTATCTCCCGGCATTCCAACGCATAGATTGAGCAGCAGCGGCATCGAGCCTGAAGCATCGGAACGGGTACTGCGGAAAACGACCGCCCGTCCACGTCCGGGATTGGTGCGGCTGTGTAACTTATTGACCAAAACACGGTCGCCCGTCTGCAAGACCGAACCGACAGCATCCGTCGAGATACGATACGAGCTGATGCAAAAAAAACGTATTGCGATAACAATCAGAATGATAACCACCGCGCTTACAATATATTTCCATTCGCTCCGCATTGGGTTTTCGGTTTCAGAACTTATTCCCGCTTTTGAACATCCTGTTCCAGCGTATCCCGCCGTTCAGCAGGCTTTTGTCCTTGTCTATCGACAGCCAGATGAGTAAGGGCTTGCCAACGACGTGGTCTTCGGGAACAAAGCCCCACGAGCGGCTGTCGGCACTGTTATGACGGTTGTCGCCCATCATAAAGTAGTAGTCGTACTTGAATGTATAAGACGTTTCTTCTTTACCGTTAATCAGCGCTTTGCCGTTGGGAAGGATTTGCAGGGTGTTGTTTTCGTAATTTCCGATGCACCGCCCGTAAAGCGCAAGATTAAATTCGTTAAGCTCAATCGTCGCACCTTTCTTTGGTATCCATACAGGACCGTAATTATCTCGCATCCAGCCTGTTCGATAGCCAACAGGATAAACCGCACTCCATTCATCGCGGTCAACGACTATTTTCTTTACCGACGGAATTTTCTTTACCGCCTCCAAAGCTTTAGCCGTCAGAGGAACGCTGTAAATCAGATTAAACTGCCCGTTTGCATTAACGTCGAAACCGAGATATTCGAGCAACGCGCGGCTATTGGCATCGCCCGATACTATCCTGCGGTCTGCTTTGCTCACTCCGAGCGCGTTGAATTGAGGGTCGGTCAGCGGCGATCCGTTAGTTTCGATGTAGTAGTTCAACTGCATATTTTCGGGATTTTGCATTTTTTCTCCGTTGATATACAGCTGGTTATCCGAGATTAAAAGCGTATCGCCGGGCAATCCGACGCAACGTTTCACATAGTTTTCGCGCTTATCGACAGGACGGTAAATCACTTCGCCGTAAACTTCGGGATGTGCGTGTATCGTTTCGCGCCCAAATTGACTTACAAGATAGTAGTAATCAGGATTTTGCATCCTCAATGCCACCGTATCGCCGGCAGGGAAGTTGAACACAACTATATCGTTACGCTTGACCGTCCCAAAGCCTGCAACACGCTTGTAACCCCACAGGGGCCACTCGAGGTAGGATTTGCAGTTGAGAATCGGAAGCGTGTTCTGCACTAACGGAAAAGATAGCGGCGTGTTCGGCACGCGCGGTCCATAGCTCAACTTGCTGACAAACAGGAAATCGCCCACGAGTAAGGTCTTTTCAAGTGACGAACTGGGTATCTGATAGTTCTGAAACACAAACAGATTAATCAGATAAACGGCGACGAGCGCAAAAAGCAGATCGTCAACCCATTCGAGCATTTCGCGGACACGCTTATTTTTCGACTGTTTCCACGCACTCCAAGGGATAAACTTGGTTAAATAAATGTCAACCAGCACAATAAGTCCAAACAGCAGCCACGGATTACCCATCCAGATGGTAAAAAGTACGTAAATCACTGTCCAGATAGCAAATCCGGTCCACTGTCTTTTTTCTATTTTCTTCATATTTAGCGTATTATGTTTATCTATATAAATTTTGCAAACTCTGCTTTCAATCAAAAATCGTCGAGATGCAGCATATCGCCCATTCCGAGAAATCCCTTTTTGCCGGCAGTAAATTCGGCAGCCACGACAGCGCCAAGGGCAAAACCTGCGCGGCTCTTGGCGCTGTGCCGGATTTGGATATAATCCGTATCCGACTCATATTCAATCTCATGAATACCGGGCACTTCGCCTTCACGTATTGCCTCGATAACGAGCGTCGAGGCGTTGCCATCGTCATTCAGCGACCAGTGCGTTTTGCGGTCGAGCTGTCCGAGCAAGTCTTCCGCAAGCGTGATAGCCGTTCCGCTCGGCGCGTCAAGTTTATGAATATGATGCGTTTCCGACATCCTGACGTCGTATTCGCCGAAACGGTTCATTATCCGCGCAAGGCGTTTGTTGAGCGCAAAAAAGATGTTCACGCCAATGCTGTAGTTCGAGGCGTAAAAAAATGTCTTGCCCTCGTTTTGGCAGATAGCCTTCACCTCGTCTATCCGTTCAAGCCAGCCTGTCGTCCCCGCAACAACCGGAATATCAGCGGCAAAACATTCCAAATAATTGTCGAATGCCGCCGCAGGAGACGAAAATTCAATCGCCACATCGGCGCTGAGAAACGCTTCCGAACGAAAATCGCCACGATTGTCAATGTCTATTATCGACACTACCCTGTGCCCGCGTTCAAGGGCGATTTTCTCTATCGCACGCCCCATTTTTCCGTAACCCACCAACGCTATTTTCATATTAAAATCGCTTTTTTTCGCTTTTTCCGTAATTTTCTTTCTTATAAACGCGCAAATATAAAAAAAATGTATTACATTTGAGTTAAAAATTAACTATAAAAACTTACTGACGATGGAACGCTTACTGCATTACATCTGGAAATATCGGCTCTATTCCGAAGCGCAACTGTTTACTGTTGAGGGACTTCCGGTCAGCATTATCGACCCTGGCATCGCAAATACGGATTCGGGTCCCGACTTTTTTAACGCCAAAGTGCGCATTGGCGACGCAGTTTGGGCTGGGAATATCGAAATCCACCAACGCTCGTCGGACTGGAGGATGCACCGACACGACGTCAATCAGGCGTACGACTCTGTAATTCTGCACGTTGTAGGCGAATACGACGAGCCGGTTTACAGGACCAACGGCGATGCCATACCGCATTTAGTCCTCAGCGCCTCGCCCGCGATAAAACAAAATATCGACTGGCTGCTCTCGCGCGACACGACGCTTCCCTGCGACGAACGTTTATGCGAAATCCAGCCTCTGCATATCTCTGCATGGCTTAATGCCCTGCTGACCGAGCGGCTCGAACGCAAGACAAAGGACATCCTGAATCTGCTCGCACAGAACGGAAACGACTGGAACGAAGCGATGTACATCATCCTGATGCGCAGTTTCGGCTTCCACGTCAATAGCGATGCCTTTGAATGGTTAGCTAAAAGTCTGCCTTTCAAATACATACTCAAACAGCGCTGTAACAGCCTGCAAATCGAAGCTCTGCTTCTGGGGCAAGCAGGGCTGCTCAACGACGACAATCCCGACGATTACTACCTTGCCCTGCAAAACGAATATCGTTTCCTGCAAAAGAAATATAACCTTCAACCGATTGATACTCATCTGATTAAAAGTATGCGAACGCGACCTTTCAATTTTCCGCACATCAGGCTCGCTCAACTTGCAGCTATATGGACAAACAACGATACTCTATTCTCTAAAATATTGGAATGTAACGACTTGCTCGTTATTCGCAACTTTTTCAACGTCGCGCCCTCGCCTTTCTGGGAAACGCATTACAATTTCAAGAGAACCTCGCCGCGCGGGAAAAAGAAAATCGGACTTGCTACAGCTAATAACATCATTATTAACACCGTTGTACCCATTCTTTTTGCTTACGGACAGACGAAAAATTTGCCGGATTTCAAATCTCGTGCGATAGAATTTCTCGAATCCATCCCGCCCGAAAGCAATAATATTATCCGCGCGTTTGCCGATGCCGGAGTAAAAGTCAATAATTCAGCTGACAGTCAAGCTCTTATCCAGTTGAAACGCGAATATTGCGAACAGAAAAAATGCCTTTACTGCCGCATAGGATTTCGTATTATCAAACGTTTTTCATAATTTTGCCGCAAATAAAATGATGAACGGCAATAAAACAAATATTATCAGGCGTTTAACACTTTCGATGTGCACCGCTGCATTTGCGTGGCTGCTCTACTCGTGCGCAAATATGGCGTCGCCAAACGGCGGTCCTTACGACGAACTGCCCCCGAAAGTCGTCCGCAGCACGCCAGTCAACGGCGAAACAAACGTAAAAAGCCGTAAGCTCGAAATCGTTTTCGACGAACTGATTCAGGTGGAAAAACCATCTGAAAATGTGATAATTACGCCACCACAACTCCAATTGCCGGACATTCAGTCGCTCGGCAAAAAAATCAAAATCGAACTGAAAGACACGCTGATTCCTGACGTTACTTATACGATTGATTTTACAAATTCCGTCGCCGACAATAACGAAAAAAATGTGTTTGAGAATTTCAGCTTCGCTTTCTCAACTGGCGATGTCGTTGATTCTCTTGAAGTTTCGGGCATAGTACTCGATGCGTCCAATCTTGAACCGATGCCAAATATTATGGTCGGGCTGCATCGCGACACAGCCGACACTGCTTTCACGAAAACGCCGTTTACGCGCACATCGAAAACTAACGACCGCGGTCGCTTCACTATCAGGAATATAGCTACCGGAAGCTATAGACTGTTTGCCCTCAAAGACGCCAACAACGACTATATGTTCGACCAACCCGGCGAAGATATTGCCTTCCACGATTCCATCATCGTCCCAACGTTTGACTTCCGTACCCGACAGGACACGATTTGGAAAGATACCATAACCATCGACACGATTAAAACGGTGGATTACACGCACTTCCTGCCCGATGATATAGTTCTGCGTCTGTTCAAAGAAGACTTCGGGCGACAATATATGCTGCGTCCCGAACGAACTGACAGACATTTCTTTACGCTCAAATTCAACATTCCAGCCGACACTCTGCCATCACCGCAAGTGCTTGACAATCCGCCCGATGGCGAATGGTATTTAGCTCAACGCGAGAACGAAGGCTCTATCCGCTACTGGATTACCGACTCGCTGGTTTATAACCGCGATACGCTGCATCTCGAAGTGTCGTATATGAAAACCGATTCGATGAATACGCTTCAGCCTCAAACAGATACGGTGCATATCGCCTTGCGACGACAGCCGCAGACACGACAACGCCGCTCGCGACGAAACGAACCTGAACCGATAGACTTTCTCACGATGCAGATTAGCGCCAGCGGACAAATAGATGTTTTTGATACACTGTCAGTTACTTTCCCAGAGCCGGTTGTTACGCTCGACTCTTCCGTTTTCGTGCTCGAGCATAAAAAAGACACCGTATGGACTGTAACTGATTTTCAGTTACAGCAGGACAGTGTTAATTTGCTGAAATATTATCTTTTACGCCGATTCACTTATGAAGAAGAATACCGTTTGAGCATAGACTCGGCAGCCGTCTTCAGTATTTACGGAAAATGGAATAATACGCTGACTAACAGCTTCAAAATCAAAGCAAAAGACAGCTATGGCGACCTATATATCAACATCGAAGGCGTTGATGTGCCGTCGTTCGTAGAACTGCTGAACCAAAACGATGCGACGGTGCGCAAAGCGAAAGTACGCGAGGGCTGGGCTGTGTTCAACGACCTGAAACCGGACAAATATTACGCTCGACTGATAGAAGATGAGAATGATAATGGTATCTGGGACACAGGCAATTATGCCGAAAAACGGCAGCCCGAACAAGTATGGTATGCGCCGCGCCTGTTTGAAGTGCCCGCCAACTTCGAGATTGAAGAGGTCTGGTCGCCCCGCTCAACACCTGTCGAACGGCAAAAACCGCTTGAAATAACCAAAAACAAACCGAAAGATGTTACGAAGAAAAAACGCGATTATCGTCAGGAAGGTCGCCAGCAATCAGGAAGCTCGTCTAACCCGTTTGGCGGGATTGGTTTTTAGAATCATTCCAAATTTAACGCTCGTATGCTGCCTCTTCGTCTCACTTAACATGGCGGCACAGCCTTACAAGCCCGAAATTATGGCGTTAAACAATGGCGAAACCACCTCATACACAGTCTATTTCAAATGGGGAATCCTGATGCCGAGGGCAGGCGAAGCGGTTCTGTCATTCAAAGCGACTTCCGGCGGCGCTGCCGACTACTCGCTCCGCTTTGCAACAAGCAAATTTTTCGACGCAATATACAAGATGCGGGACACGCTTACGTGCAGATATTCTGCCGATTACGAGCTTATTTATGCCCTAAAACTTGCAGACGAAGGCGATTATTTCCTTACCGACGAACTGGAGTTTTCATATTTTGGCAACAGGACGAATATCCATTCGCACCGCTACACGCCCAAGGTAACAAAGATTGACACGATGCTGACTTCGACATCGGGCTATGTTTTTGATATGCTTGGTATCATTTTCTATATCAGAACGTTAGATTACAGCAAACTAAAACCCGACGATAGACGGACGGTTCAGGTTGCTATCGGGCGCGACCTCGTGAAAGTCGGCTGCACATACTATGGAACAGATGTAACAGACTGTAACAAAATCAAATACCGCACACGCCATTTTGGTATTGACGTTTATGACGAAACATTTGAACAAACAAAATCGGCAACCGAAATATGGATAGGCGACGACGCAAATCATCTGCCAGTGAAAATACGCTCGAAACTGAAATTTGGCGCGGCAGAGATTTATTTTAAGTCGGCAGAAAATCTGAAAACAAATTTGTCATGTATAATCAACTGAATATTAATATATTATGATACTTATAGCTGACAGTGGAACGACAAAAACGGACTGGCGACTAACCTGCAAGGGCGCAACAATCGGCGCGTTCAAAACTTCAGGCGTCAATCCTTATTTCCAAACAGAAGACGAAATTACAGCTTCAATAGACGGAGAGCTGTTTTCGCAATTTGCTGATTACGAGCAAATAACTCATTTATTTTTTTACGGAGCCGGTTGCACACCCGAAAAAAACACGATGATGTCCAAAGTGTTCAGCCGCCTGTTTCCCAATGCTACGACTTCAATCTTTTCCGACCTGATGGCTGCCGCTCATGCCCTGTGCGGACGTGAAGCAGGCATTGCTTGCATTATGGGAACAGGCTCAAACTCTTGCTTTTACGACGGCGCTGCCATTGTCAAGAACATACCGCCGCTCGGCTACATCCTCGGCGACGAGGGCGGCGGCGTCAGTCTTGGGCGACGGCTCGTCAGCGACATTTTGAAAGATATGACGTCGCCAACTCTGAAAAAAAAGTTCTTTGACAAGTATCAACTGACTGCTGCTCAGATAATCGAATGTGTTTACAGGCAGCCTTTCCCCAATCGTTTTCTCGCCGGATTTTCGCCGTTCCTTGCCGAAAATCTTGCCGAACCTGAGATTTACGGCATTGTTTACGACTGTTTTAAGTCATTTTTCGTTCGCAATGTGATGAAATATGACTACAAATCCTATCCTGCACATTTTGCTGGTTCGGTAGCCGCGAACTATCTGCCTGTGCTTAAGCAGGTTGCAGCCGACACGGGTGTCAAGATCGGAAAAATCCATAAAAGTCCGCTCGAAGGGCTTATTGAATATTATAATTATTTGATTATCAAAGATGAATAAAAAATTTGAAAAAATATCGGAGATGCCTTCGCTTTACGATGATTTGGAAAAACAGCCCGTCGTGAAGTTACTCGAAGAAATCAACAACGAAGACCGGAAAGTGGCTATTGCTGTCGGAGATGCTATACCGCAGATTGCCAAGCTGATAGAAGGCGTGGTGCCACGTATGAAAAAAGGTGGCAGGCTGTTTTACATCGGCGCGGGCACCAGCGGCAGACTTGGCGTTCTCGACGCTTCGGAAGTGCCGCCAACATTCGGGATGCCGCCAACCTGGGTCATAGGGCTGATTGCGGGCGGCGACAAAGCATTGCGCTCGCCTGTCGAAAATGCCGAAGACGATACGAGACAGGGATGGCTCGACTTGCAGGAATATTCTATAAATCAACTCGATACGCTTGTGGGAATAGCTGCTTCAGGCGCCACACCCTACGTCGCCGGAGCTTTGCGCGAAGCTAAACAACACGGCATCCTGACCGCCTGCATAACAAATAACCCCGGAGCGCCTGTAACACAGGAAGTTGACATTCCGATTGAAATTGTTGTCGGTCCCGAATTTGTTACCGGAAGTACGCGGATGAAATCGGGAACAGCCGAAAAAATGGCGCTTAATATGATTTCGACTGTCGTGATGATACGGCTGGGACGTGTCAAAGGCAATAAAATGGTTAATATGCAGCTGACTAACAGCAAGTTGGTTGACCGAGGCGCCCGTATGCTCGTCGATGAACTGCATATCGAATACGACCGCGCCAAAGCCCTCCTCCTGATGCACGGTTCAGTAAAAGCCGTTTTGGATTCTTTTCAGACGGATTGATTTGAAATTTCAGAAAAAAGTCATATATTTGCCGAATGAATGATTTTAATACCAAATAAAAATGAGAAAAACTATATCTTTATTTTTAAGTATAAGCATTGCAACTGCAATAGCTTCAGCACAAACCGCTGACAAAGTGAGAATTTATGAAGGTCAGGAAACCATCCCAACTTACAAGATGGGAGCTGACGAGGTGAGTCCGATTTTTTACACCGGGCGCGGCGTGCAGGGCGCGGCAGGGCATATCTATCCCTATCCCGAACAAATCAGCCTCGGCGAGACGCTCACCGACGAGACTTACAATATGGTATATCTTGAAAATGAATACCTTAAAGTTACCGTCCTGCCTGCTTTCGGCGGCAGACTGTTTTCGGCTATCGACAAGACCAACGGACACGAACTGTTTCATCGCAACAGCACCGTCAAACCCGACCTGATAGGTACGCTCGGAGCGTGGATTTCGGGCGGCATCGAGTGGTGCTTCCCGCATCACCACAGACCTACGACTCTGCTGCCTGCCGATTATCGAATGGTGGAAAACGCCGACGGCAGCGCCACGATTTGGGTCGGCGAAACGGAACGCGGCTTGGGACTGCGCGGCGTCATCGGCATCACGCTGCATCCGGGCAAGGCTTATATCGAAACGACGTATTTCCTGAACAACGGACAAAACGTTACGCGCAACTTCCTGTTCTGGGCTAATGTGGCGGTTACGGCAAACAAGGATTTTCGCACCTTCTGGCCCCCGCAGCAGGAAATCGGTGTCTTTCACAGCAATACGGACTTCACGCATTGGCCCATCTCGCACGAGACTTACCGCGGCATTGAGTACGGCGCTAACGGCGGCACCGATCTGACGTGGTGGAAAAACCATCCCAGCCCCGTGTCGTTCTTCTTCTGGCAGGGGAAAGTCGGCTTTGTGGGCGGATACGATTATGCGCAAAAAGCAGGCACGGTACACGTGGCGGACGTTTATCACAACAAAACCTCGAAACTGTGGCAGTTCGGACCCGGACTTGAAGGGCAGAACGCCCGCCGCAAACTGACGGACGACGGCAAGGCTTACGTGGAACTGATGACGGGGACGTACTCCAACAATCAGCCCGACTACAGCTGGTTCTCGCCGCACGCGGTCAAGGAAGCGACCAATTTCTGGTATCCCGTGCGCGACCTTGAAATCGTCAAAAATGCCAATACCGAAGCCTCGGTTACGCTCCAGATGCGCGACAAAAAGACTGTATTCTACGGATTTAACACAACGCAACTCTATCGCGGCGCAAAGGTTGTCCTGAAATACGGAGACGAGACGCTCGCGACGCAAACCATTGATATTGACCCCGCTAAACCCTTCACTTCGACATTCAAAAGCAAAACGGAGATAGATGAATATCAGCTTTACGCCGAATTGCAGGACGGCACAGGCGCCACCTTGATTTCGTATCAACCTTATAAACCGCAAAATCCCGAACTGCCTCAACGTCAGAAAGAAGTGAAATCGCCGAAAGAAATTGAGTCTGTCGAAGATCTGTATCTTACGGGGCGGTTTGTGGAACAATTTTCGCGTCCGGGCGTCAATCCCGACGATTACTACCTCGAAGCGCTGAAAAAGTCGCCCGACGACTACCGCGTGAACATCGCACTGGGCATCCGTCGCGTCGGCGAATGGCGTTATGCGGAAGCTGAAGAGTATCTTATGAAAGCGTACAACAAGCTGCAAGTGCCTTATTTTCAGCCGAAAGAAGGCGAGCTGTTTTACTATCTCGCGCTGGCGCAGAAGGGTCAGGGCAAAACGGAAGAGGCTTACAGCAACTTCTTTCAGGCGACATGGTATTACGAATGGTTTTCGTCGGCTCACTATCAATTGGCGCTGATTGAGAGCAGTCGCGGCAACTATGCAAAAGCGCTCGAACTGGCGCAAAATGCTTATTCCACAAACAATTACGACGGCGGAATCGTTGTCCTGAACAGCGCACTTCTGCGCCGCCTCAACCGCAAAACCGAAGCCCTTGCACTCGTCAACAAACTGCTTGTCAAAGACCCTATTAATTTTTCCGCTCTCTACGAAAAAGAGCTGCTCGAAGGCAACGGCTCGATGACGAAATGGCAAAAAAATATGCAAGACGTTGATAATAACTATATTGACATCGCGCTGACTTATGTTAAAGCAGGGCTTTACGACGACGGATTGCGTCTTTTGGAGTCGCTTCAAAAGCCCGAAAATCCACTTGTAAGTTATTATCTTGCTTGGCTTTACGGCAAATCGGAACAGTCGTCGAAGGCAAGCGAAGCACTGACCGCCGCCACCAGCAAGTCCTACGACTACTGCTTCCCGTTCCGCGAAGAGACACAGGATGTGCTGCAATATGCCGTTGCGCAGGCTCCGCAGAACGCCGAAGCGTACTATCTGCTTGGAAATCTGCTGTATGACAAACGTGCCGACGAAGCGATGGAGGCTTGGCAAAAGGCTGTCGCCATCAAAAACGACTTCCCGATGGTATGGCGCAATCTGGCTTTCGGAGCGTTTTTCCATAATAAAAATGTAAACCAAGCCATTGAATATCAGCAAAAAGCCATCGCCGCCAATGCCAATCATCCCCGCTGGTATTCCGAACTCGAAAGCTATTACGACCTTTCGGGGCACGACTACAAAGAATGTCTCGCAATCCTCGAAAAGAATAAAGACGTTGTAAAACACGACGTTACGGCGCCGCAAAAACTCGTCAAGCTGTACAACCTCAACGGCGAATACGACAAAGCGATAGACCTGCTGCGGACGCATCACTTCCGCACTTGGGAAGGCGGCACCGAAATCCACAATCATTATGTTGACGCTCTGGCGCTTAAAGGTCTGACGCTGACCAAAGCAGGGCAATACAAAGAAGCGATTGCCATCTTCAACGACGCTATGCTCTATCCCGAAAATCTTGAAGTAGGCAAGCCGCTGAACGACGGTCGCGCCGCGATGCTATGGTATTTCATCGCACAGGCTTACGAAAAATCAGGGCAGAAATCGAAAGCCAAAGACGCTTATACAAAGAGCGTTAACGCGAAAAACGGCAACTGGGCGGATCTGGCTTACTATCAGGCTGAAGCCTACGAAGCGCTTGGACAGACAGACAAAGCCAAAGAGCTGTTTAACAGTCTGATAAAGCGCGGAGATAATATCCTTGAACGAGGCGCCGCCCGCACCGGTATAGGCGTCGAAGAGGCTGCCGTCGAAAACTCGTCATACTCGCAAGCCCTTATGCTTCAAGCGCTTGGCAACAGCGGACTTGGCAACGCCGCCAAAGCAAAAGACCTGTTCAATCAATCGTTGAAAAAGTATGGCAATAATCTCTGGGCAAAATATTACGCTGCGGAAATGTGATTTTTCACGAGTATTGAACAGCATTGAACAAAAAAAATATTATCTTTGCATCATAAAACAATAAAAAAACAATAAAGACATGGAAAAATCTCGTCGTTCTTTTATCAGAAAAGCCGTAACATCGGGCATCGGTGTTGCAGGTTTGGCTATGTCGGGACAGGTAATCTCGGCTTCCGACAAAGATATGCATACGGTTGACGATAAGGCAACCTACCAGCCGCGCAACGCCGCGGACAAAGATGACGGCAAGCTGCGTTTCGGTTTTATCGGGACAGGCTCGCGCTGTCAGGAACATATTAATAACGTACTTGCCATTCCGGGAAACAGGATTGTTGCCATTTGCGACACTCAGAAAGGACCGATCGAACGGACGCTGCAACATATCGCAAAGTCCAACGTCGATGCCCCGAAAGTCTATACCGGCAGCGAACACGCTTTTGAACAGATGCTTAACAACGAAGAGTTCGATTGCGTAATCATCGCCAGCCCGTGGGAATGGCATACGAAAATGGCTGTTACGGCAATGAAAGCCGGCGTACCCTATGTCGGCGTCGAAGTGTCGGCAGCCAATTCGCTCGAAGAATGTTGGGACTTGGTCAATGTGTCCGAAGCAACAGGCAGCCATCTGAACATTATGGAAAATGTCTGCTACAGACGCGATTGCATGGCGGCGCTGAGAATGGTGCGCGAAGGTTTGTTCGGCGAACTGCTCTACGCCCATTGCGGCTATCAGCACGACCTGCGCGACATAAAATTCAACGACGGAGCGCATTACGGCTATCAGCAAGGCGGCGAACTGCGTATGGGTAAAGATGCTTACTCCGAAGCGCAGTGGCGTACCCAACACTCCGTCCGACGCAACGGCGATATCTACCCCACGCACGGCATCGGTCCCGTAGCCAACTGCTTGGATATCAATCACGGCAATCGCTTTATTGCGCTCTCGGCAATGGCGACACAATCGCGCGGTCTGCATAAATTCATCGTCGATAAAGGCGGCGAAAAACATCCTTTGGCAAAACTGCGCTTTAACCTCGGCGACATCGTTACCACAATGATAAAATGCGCTAACGGACAGACAGTTGTCGTCATCCACGACACCAACTCTCCCCGCCCCTACTCGCTCGGTTTCCGCGTTCAGGGCACTAACGGACTGTGGATGAACGATGGCGACCACGTTTACATCGAAGGTCAATCGAAAAAACCGCACCTCTGGGATGCCTCCGACGAATGGCTTAAGAAATATGACCACAGCCTCTGGAGCGACCTCGAAGCCAAAGCCCGCGAAGCCGGACACGGCGGAATGGACTACGTGATGATGTACGACCTCATCAACGCTATCCGTAACAAACAGCCCGCCCCGATGGACTGCTACGACGCAGCAGCATGGAGCGCCATATCAGCGCTCTCGGAAATGTCGGTCGCACGCGGAGGCGCTCTGGTTGACTTCCCCGACTTCACACGAGGTCAGTGGATCAACCGCCAACCCTCATTCGCTTTGTAACTGCTTGTCTCATAATAAGTGAAAAAACCTTCCGATTCTGACGAAAAGGAAGGTTTTCTTTTGTGAGCGGAAAACGGGACTCGAACCCGCGACCCCGACCTTGGCAAGGTCGTGCTCTACCAACTGAGCTATTTCCGCAATCAACTCCTGAATTGCGGGTGCAAAGGTAGGCACTTTTTCGGAAATACCAAATATTTCTTCAAAAAAAATTTCAATTCAATTTACCGGCATTATTTTTTCGCGCATAAATTTCACTATTTCGCAAGGCTCGGTCGTCCCAATAGTATGGACGGTTTCAAACAAATTCGGATATTTGTACGAAATAAACCACTTATACCGATGCACACTGTTCATATAGCGCCCCGTGTTTTGCGTAGGATCAACGCGCAACTGCGGAAGCAACAGATAATCAACGCCGCCGTCCATAAGCAACTCGACCATCATATCGGGACTGTAAATCCTGATTTCCGAACTTTTAGGTCTGTTTTGCTCAAAAAAGTTCCGGTAATCCAAATCATATTCGATCTTGGCGCCCTCAAGCTGTTCAACAAACGCATCTATCAGATACACAGGCAGTTCATAAATTATCGTACCCGTTATCTGCTTGCCGTTAAAATCCAACCCGCGAGTAGTCCCAATCGAATATTTCACATACGGACAGATAAGGACATTTTTCGATGCATCACCAACAATCCACTGCACCGAGTCGGACGCCGGAAACACTAAGTCATTGTACGCTATTGTGATAGACTCCGCCATCGGCAATGTGGTGAATTCCTTGCCTGTGTAAACCTGCGACATCGTAGGCTTGCGACTTACGATAACAGCATCTTTTTCAAGGTTTTTAGCCGCCCACTGACTTGCCTTGATGAAATTTTCCCAGTCGGGAGTATAGCCCGCAAATTCGTCGCCAAGTAGGTTTTGCTGCAACGAAGGCAAATTGCCGCCCACCCGCTCAGATGTATTGATAACAGTACCGACACACAATCCTATGATTATCAGAGGATAAACAAACACAAACCGCTTGATAGCCTCGAACCGGAAAACATACCATACGCCGCCGAGAAGAAATATGATAATAAACGGATAATATATCATAATCAGCCTGTCCTGCGCCCAGTTCGCCTGAAGCAAAACAAAACTGAAAAAATTCATAATTCCTGCGTAAAGTCCTGTAAATAACAGAATTTTGTTCTTGCGGAACAGGATAACAATAAACACGGCAAACAGAACATACATCAAAATCGCACGGAAAGCGTTTATCGGTACATAATTGCTTGGGCTGTAGTGCTGTAAACCCATAAACTGGTACAAAAACGACGACAAA
Source organism: Tannerella sp. (assembly GCA_031272455.1). Taxonomy (GTDB): domain Bacteria; phylum Bacteroidota; class Bacteroidia; order Bacteroidales; family Tannerellaceae; genus Tannerella. The sequence continues at coordinate 18,198 of JAISTS010000100.1, forward strand.
TAGATGAGCGAATTGGTTTTCAGACGGTTAAACAGTCCGGGAATATCTTCGTAACCGTGATTAATATCGTACGAATCTTTTGAAAACAGCCTCTGAATACCGTAAGCCTCGCCCGTACCGAGCCAAACGACCGACTTGAACGCCATAAATGCGCCAAACACGAGAACAACCGCTCCGGTAAAATACAGCAAATCTTTCCAGCGTTTTTGCAGGACAAAATACAGCATCGCTACCGCCACCACGCCATATCCTATACTTCGAGTCAAGGTCATCAGCATAGTAAAACACGCAACAATCAGGTATTTACGCCAATCGGCTTTCAAATGATATTCGACATCTTCAACGAGAAAATATTTGGAAAAGAAATAGATAAACAGGCTCTGTATCAGCATAAAAAGTGGCTCGCTGTAAGTATGACAGGCGTAGAAGAAAATGTATGAACAGATGCTGACAAGCAGTAAGCCCGGCATCAGAACAACAGCAGGTATTTTTTCGCAGAAACTTTTATATAATAGCCATATTGACAGCAAAATAAACACTGCAGACAGCAGCTTAAGCAGTATCAGGTTCATCCCGAAAATCCCGACAAACGGCGCAATCACCATCGGATACAAAGCGCCGTGCCCTCCGGGATAAATGAAATGATGCCAAAAACTGTCGGCAGCAACAACATAATCGCTGTCATCACCGCTAAGACTCATCTTGGGGTCGAACATCAAAAAACACATCAACGCACTCAACACCATCACCGCCGAGAAAAACAACGAACGGTGGCGCTCAAAAAAGCCGTTCAAACTGTCGTACAATCCCACCGACGGCGACGGAACCGCTTTAGCTTTGACGCTCTGTTTCTTATCTTTAGCCTGTTTCATAGCAACTGCTTATTTCGGAAATGCGCCCAAAATTAGAAATTTATTGCCAAATGGCAAACTTTTTTTGTCAAAAAACTTCGTTTAAAAAAAGCAAAAGCGAGTTTAATATTGAAATAATCAGTATTTTTGCCCAAAATTTAAAACCGAATAGAATGAATATACTTCATCTTACTTCTACGGATTTGCGCGGCGCGGGCAGTTGTGTGGCGGCGCTCAACTCATTGCTTAACGCTAACGGGCATCATTCCCGTGCGGTGGTCGTGTTCAAAAC
>JAISTS010000111.1 GCA_031272455.1 Tannerella sp.
AAAAGCATACCCACAATTATCCGCACTGCTGGCGCACCGACAAGCCCGTATTGTACTATCCGTTAGACAGTTGGTTTATCCGCACCACCGCCTGCCGCGAGCGAATGATTGAACTCAACGACACCATCAACTGGAAGCCGCAATCGACCGGCACAGGACGTTTCGGCAAATGGCTCGAAAACTTGCAGGACTGGAATCTGTCGCGCTCACGCTATTGGGGAACCCCGCTGCCAATCTGGCGTACCGACGACGGCGCGGAAGAAATCTGCATCGGCTCTATGGAAGAACTTTTTCGGGAAATCGAAAAGTCGGTTGCAGCCGGAGTAATAAAGGAAAATCCGTTCCCCAACTTCAAAGTTGGCGACTATTCGGCTGAAAACTACGACGTTAAGAATATCGACCTGCATCGCCCATATGTTGACAACATCGTTTTGGTTTCCGAATCGGGCAAACCGATGCACCGCGAAACCGACCTGATTGACGTCTGGTTCGACAGCGGCGCAATGCCATACGCACAAGTTCATTATCCTTTTGAAAACCGAGATAAGTTTGACGCCGGAGAGATGTTTCCAGCCGATTTCATTGCCGAAGGCGTTGACCAGACGCGCGGCTGGTTTTTCACGCTTCACGCGCTTGGCAGTATGATTTTCGACGGTGTTGCGTTTAAAACGGTGGTATCAAACGGATTAGTCCTTGATAAAAACGGCAACAAGATGTCAAAGCGACTTGGCAATGCCGTTGACCCGTTTGCGACAATAGAAAAATACGGTTCCGACCCGCTGCGATGGTATATGATAACGAATGCATCGCCGTGGGACAATATCAAATTCGACGTTGAAGGAGTCGAAGAGACGCGCCGCAAGTTCTTCGGCACGCTCTATAACACCTACTCTTTCTTCGCGTTATATGCTAATGTTGATGGTTTTGCGTACAGTGAAGCCGATATTCCTGTCGCTGACCGACCCGAAATTGACCGGTGGATTCTTTCGCTGCTCAATTCGTTGGTGAAAGACGTTGACGAGTTCTACGCCACATACGAGCCGACGCGCGCCGGACGGGCTATCGCCGATTTTGTGAACGACAATTTGAGCAACTGGTATGTGCGCCTCAACCGTCGCCGTTATTGGGGCGGAGGAATGACCGACGATAAACTGTCTGCATATCAGACACTTTACACCTGCCTCGAAACAGTCAGCAAACTGATGGCGCCGATTGCGCCGTTCTATGCCGACCAGCTCTATCTCGACCTGACAAGCGTAACGCAACGCGAACAGTCGCAGTCTGTTCATCTCGCGGAATTTCCTGTTTGCGACGAATCGTTGATAGACAGCAAGTTGGAAGAATGTATGCAGCTTGCTCAGGAAATCTCGTCGATGGCGCTTGCCCTGCGTCGCAAAGTGAATATCAAAGTTCGCCAGCCACTGCAAGCAATAATGATACCGGCTATCGACCAACAGCAACAGGACAGCATCGAACGGGTGCGCGACCTGATACTCAACGAAATAAATGTCAAAACATTGAACTTTATCGACAACGCCGGCGATATGCTTGTCAAACGCATAAAACCCGATTTTAAGAAACTCGGACCGAAATACGGCAAGATAATGAAATCGCTGGCGGCAGCCGTGCAAGCAATGTCGCAAAATGATATTGCAACGCTCGAAACAGACGGCTCATTCACGTTAAACGTTGAAAATCAGGATGCTGTTGTTACGCTCGACGATGTGGAAATCATATCCGAAGACATTCCGGGCTGGCTCGTGGCAAACGAAAACCGCCTGACAATAGCTCTCGACGTTACCGTAACCGACGAATTGAGCCGCGAAGGGTTGGCACGCGAACTCATCAACCGTCTCCAAAACCTGCGCAAAAGCAGCGGACTCGAAATCACCGATAAAATCCGCGTAATGATCAGTTCGGTAAAAGAAATGGACGACGCGCTTGCCGTACATCGTCAATACGTTGCAAATCAAGTGCTTGCAACGGAGATTATAACTGTCGCCGAATTGACCGGCGGCACAGCGTTCGACTTCGAGGATTTTGAAGTGAACGTCAAAATAGAGAAAGTATAAACTGTTAAAAATAAATGAATTACGAACCAAAATTAAATAATGTGTTGTATTATGAATGAAAAAACAAGATATTCGGACGAAGAGCTTGAAGAATTTCGCTCAATCATACTGGAAAAATTGGAAATAGCCAAACGCGATTACGATTTGCTGCGCTCGGGCGTAACAAATGCCGACGGCAACGATGTGTCGGACACTTCGCCCACGTTCAAAGTGCTCGAAGAAGGCGCATCCACCCTGTCGAAAGAGGAATCCGGACGACTTGCGCAACGCCAGATGAAGTTTATCCAGAGCCTGCAAGCCGCGTTGGTGAGAATTGAGAACAAGACCTACGGCATCTGCCGCGAAACGGGCAAACTCATCTCGAAAGACCGCCTTCGCGCCGTGCCCCACGCCACTTTGAGCATCGAAGCCAAACAAAGCGGGATAAAATAAAGCAGTACGCGCGATGACGAACAAAATCTCAAAAGCATGGGGCGTAGCGGCGATAATCATGTTGCTGCTCATACTCGATCAGGCAACAAAAATCTGGGTCAAAACGAATATGCCGCTCCACGACAGCATCAACGTTTGCTCGTGGTTTCAGGTCTATTTCACCGAAAATGCAGGTATGGCATTCGGTATGGAGCTGATAGACAAATGGATACTGTCGGTTTTCCGCATCGTCGCCGTCGCACTGATAGCCGTTTATATCGTCAAGCTGCTTCAACGTAACGTCAACTTCGGCTATGTAGCCAGCATCGCGCTGATCTTCGCGGGCGCTTTCGGAAATATCATCGACAGCGTGTTCTACGGCATGATTTTTAACTCCAGCTACGGACAGATCGCACAGTTCGTCCCCTGGGGCGAAGGCTATGCGCCACTGCTTTACGGTAAAGTAGTCGATATGCTCTATTTCCCCCTGATACAGACCGATTTACCCTCGTGGGTGCCCATTTGGGGCGGTAAGGAATTTGTCTTTTTCCGCCCGATTTTCAACCTCGCCGACTCGTCCATCTGCGTTGGCGTATTCCTGTTACTCTTGTTCTATCGCAAGACCCTTTCGGCAAGTTTCAAACAATAAATCCTGCTCTGCGCCATGACCTTTCTTTGGCGGACAATCCTGAATTTTACTGTCGTCGTGACATTGGCAACGACGATTAATTCGTGCAGCAATATCCCGAAAGGCGTCTTGAATGAAAAGAAAATGCAGGCAGTGATGACCGATATGCAGCTTGCCGAAGAAATGGCAACGCTCGACCAGACAACTTTTCGCAGCAACGAAGCTAAAACGGCTCTGTATCAGTCCGTTTTCCGTAAACATAACGTTACCGAAGCCGAATACGACAGCTCGATTGTCTGGTACGGCAAAAATCTTGAACGCTATATGCAAATTTACAAAGCTGCGTCAGACGATATTCAGCAGCGTATTTTGGCACTTGGCGACGTCCCGCCCGAATCGGTTTCGGAGTCGAACAGCGATTCGCTTGATATTTGGCTTTTCCGACGATATTACGATTTCGAGCCTGTTGCACTGACCAACCTTGTCGCTTTCGATGTCAAGCCCGCCGTTGCGTATTCATCGGGAAGCGCTTTTGTTTTTGCTCTGGAAATAAGCGGTTTACCAAATCAAATACCTGTCCCTGTAAACGTTCATATCAGCACTGTGAGCGACGATTCCACATTCACCGCCATGCGCGACATAACTGAGAATGGTTATTATGAAATTACCTTGAAAACCAATGTCTTGAAGAAAACCCAGCGCGTTTACGGCTATATCCGTCTCGATGCCGGATTCAGGAATTATCACAAAATCTATATCGACAAAGTAAGTATGATCAAATACCGCTATGGCTCACCGGCTATTGCGGCAATGGAATAATCTATAAATTTTATATTTATGAAAAATGGACTTTTATTAATAATTCCGCTATTGATGGCGGTGGTAGGAAGCAGTCAGGCGCAAAGCAAGGAAGGCGTTGCCAAAGAGACCGCCTGGTATAAGTACGAAGCGAACCCTGTGCTTGGCGGGGGCGCGCTCGGAACGATATTCGACGTCTGCGTCCTCAAAGACGGCGAGCGTTACCTGATGTACAACAGTTGGCGCCCGAAAGAAAGCATAGGGCTGTCGTTCAGCGCAGACGGTTTTAACTGGTCGCTGCCGACAATAGTACTGCCGCCCGACAAAACGACAGGATGGGAAGACAACATCAACCGCATCTCGGTGGTCAAGAAAGACGGCGTTTACTATATGTGGTACACCGGTCAGGCGCGCGACAGTTCGTGGATAGGCTTCGCTACAAGCGGCGACGGGACGTATTTCAAGCGTCAAAGCAAGCAACCGGTCTTAAGCCCCGAACTTGCTTGGGAGAAGGTAGCGGTGATGTGCCCGCACGTGGAGTGGGACGCGAAGGAGAAACTGTGGAAGATGTGGTACTCCGGCGGCGAGCAGTACGAGCCTAACGCCATAGGCTACGCCACGAGCAAAGACGGCTTGAATTGGACGAAGTACGGCGGCAACCCGATATTCTCCGCCGACCCCGCGCGGCAGTGGGAACAGCATAAAGTAACTGCCTGTCAGATTATTAAACGAAAGAAAGACTACCTGATGTTCTACATCGGCTTCCGCGACGAGAACTTCGCCCAGATAGGCATGGCGCGCTCGAAAGACGGCATTACCGGCTGGACGCGCTACGAACACAACCCTATCATCCTCCCCACGCCCGACGGTTGGGACGCCAGCGCCTGCTACAAGCCTTTCGCCATTCAGGAACCCAAGAAAGACCGCTGGCTGCTGTGGTATAACGGTCGCAACGGCGGTCTGGAGCAGATAGGCGTAGTCATCCACAAAGGCAAAAACCTTGAATTTTA
>JAISTS010000130.1 GCA_031272455.1 Tannerella sp.
AAGGTACGTACTTCTTTTTATTCCACCAAACTTTTTGATGCCTTTTTTTTGAAGTTTTTTACAACCGCCTGACAGTCAACTGAATATTTTTTCGACTGCAAGTTTTTTTAACATTTCAACGACTGCGGGGGTCGCGTACATTAATATATACACGCGCGCGCGTAAGGCTGCTATTGCACGTCAAAGCGTCTGGTAAAGGAACCGCTTGATGCTTTTCTTCGGCGTTTTTTCAAACTCGGTCGGATAGAGCTCGATTTTTGAAATGTTTTCGTACGGAGCGAGTAACTTGTTGACATTGATACGGTTCTGCTCCATTAGCACGGGCAGGTCGTTGGCGTGCACGTGGGTATTGTCAACGGCGTCGTAGTCGGGATAGACCCAGGCTACGAGCTTGTCGTTCTTCATATTGACGAAACTTTCCATCACGAAGGGCATATTATTGAGCTTGGCTTCGAGTTCTTCGGGATAGATGTTTTGTCCGTTAGAACTGAGGATCAGCGTTTTGCTGCGTCCGCGTATATAGATGCGTTTTTCGCTGTCGATAGTGCCGAGGTCGCCGGTGCGCAGCCAGCCGTCGTCGGTGAAGGCATTGCGCGTCGCCTCGTCGTTTTTGTAATAGCCCATCATTACGTTTTCGCCGCGCACCTGTATCTCGCCGACTGTGTTGTACGGGTCGTCGGAATCAATTCGCACGTCCATAATATCTTTGAGGACATGCCCGCACGATGTCGGCTCGAAAAAGTTGTGATTGGAATAGCTGATGAGCGGTCCGCACTCGGTCATCCCGTAACCTATTGTAACAGGGAACTTTATCTTGCAAAAGAAGTCGGTTACTTCCTGGCTCATCGCCGCGCCGCCAACGATCACTTCGCAGAAGCGCCCGCCCATCGTTTCGGTTAACTTCCTGTTAATCTGCGAATAAATATATTCGTCGAGATACGGGATACTCAATGCCATTTTCATAGTCAGTCGGCTCATCTGCGGAAGTATGACGTTTTTATAAATTTTTTCGAGGATAAGCGGAACGGTAATTATCAGATTCGGTCTGACGTCCTTGAAAGCTTTTAGCAGGATTTTGGGCGAAGGCAGTTTACCGAGTATATGCACATGCGAGCCTATTGCCATAGGAGCCAGCAGGTTAAAGGCACAACTGTAAGCGTGTGCCAGCGGCAGGAAGCACAGTTCCTCATCGCCTGGGAACATCAGGTCGAGCGTCTGGGCGTAGGTTACGTTGCCAGCCAGATTATTGCCTGTCAGCATCACGCCTTTGCTGAATCCGGTCGTGCCCGAAGTGTAATTGATTTCAGCCAAACATTCGTTGCCACGTTCGGCATAGCGAATGTCGTCTTTCGTGAAACCGTTCGGGTAGCGTTCTTTCATCAACGTATCCAACTCATTTAATGTCAACGCCTTATACTCATCGGGAGCATTGTACATACAATGGAAATCGTTGATCATAAAGGCTTTACGTATGGCAGGGATTTTCTCTTCTTCGAGATTTTCCCAGATACGGTCGGAAACGAACAGCAGGACGGAGTCGGAATCGTTGATGATATGGTGAATATCATTGGGGTTAAAGTCTTGAAGGATAGGCACAATGACGGCGCCGTAAGTAACCGTTGCCATATATGCGATGCACCAGCGGGCGCAGTCTTTGCCGACGAGCGCTATCTTGTCGCCCTGCTTAATGCCGTACCGGTCGAAAAGCAGATGCAGGCGGGCGATTTCATACGCGACCTCGCCAAAAGTAAATGATATATCCGTCTCATAATCAGAGACTGCCTTCATTTCCCAGTTGTCGCGAAAACTGTTTTCGTACAGTTTGATAAAATTTTCCTTAATCATATTTGTGTCTTTTTCACAGCCGACAAAATTAGAAAAGAAATGTCGAAACAGAAAATCATACGCACATTTTTTTGCCTTTGCGTCATTTTTTTTGCCGAATTGATAAAAATGCAGTACCTTTGCCATTTCAAAATATTTACATAGTGGCAAGTACAAAATACATATTCGTTACAGGCGGCGTTGTCTCTTCGCTGGGTAAGGGCATAGTTTCCGCATCGCTGGGCAAGCTGTTGCAGGCGCGTGGCTATCACGTTACTATTCAGAAGTTTGACCCGTATATTAACATCGACCCCGGAACGCTCAATCCTTACGAGCACGGCGAATGTTTCGTCGCGATCGACGGTCATGAGGCTGACCTCGACCTTGGTCATTACGAGCGTTTCCTGAACGTACCGACGACGCGCGCCAACAACATCACGACGGGGCGTATCTATCAGACTGTCATTGACAAAGAGCGTCGCGGCGACTTTCTCGGCAAGACGGTGCAGGTCATACCGCACATCACCGACGAGATCAAGCGCAACGTGAAGTTGCTCGGGCAGCGTAACAAGTTCGACTTCGTGATAACCGAGATTGGCGGCACTGTGGGCGACATCGAGTCGCTGCCGTTCATCGAAGCCGTCCGCCAGCTCAAATGGGAGATGGAGAACGACTGCATCTGCGTGCACCTGACTTACGTACCTTATATTAAAGCGGCGAAAGAATACAAGACCAAGCCGACGCAACATTCTGTCAAACAGCTGCTTGCGCTGGGCGTACAGCCCGATCTGCTCGTATTGCGGACTGAGCGCGAGCTGAGCGACAAGCTGTTGCACAAGGTGGCGCTGTTCTGCAACGTGTCAAAGAAATCCGTAGTGCAGTCGATAGACTGTACGACGATATACGAGGTGCCGCTCGTGCTGCAACGGCAAAATATGGACTCCATCGTGCTGCAAAAAATGGGCATTGAGGTAGCTCCCGCACCTGATATGCAACCGTGGAAAGATTTCCTCGACCGCAAAACGAAGGCGACGAAAGAGATACGTATCGGGCTTGTCGGCAAGTATGTCGAATTGCAGGACGCATACAAGTCGATAGACGAATCGCTGTTTGTAGCCTCGGTTTACAACGACCGCAAGCTCGTCCTGCGCCTCGTCCATTCGGAGAAAGTAACGGAAGAGAACGTTCAGGAGATGCTGTCGGGGCTTGACGGCATTGTTGTAGCGCCCGGCTTCGGCAATCGCGGCATCGAGGGCAAGTTTATCGCCATACATTATGCCCGCGAGCACAACCTGCCCTGTCTCGGAATATGCCTCGGAATGCAGTGTATGGTTGTTGAGTTTGCACGCAACGTGCTTGGAATGACGAACGCCAACTCGACCGAGATGGAGCCTTCGACGCCATACAAAGTTATCGACCTGATGGAGGAACAGAAAAACATCACCAATCTGGGCGGCTCGATGCGGCTTGGGGCATACGACTGCATCCTCAAAAAGGGCAGTAAGATATTCGAGGCGTACGGCAAAAAGACCATTCAGGAGCGCCATCGCCATCGTTATGAGTTTAATAACGAGTATAAGGAACAGTTTGAAGCCGCAGGAATGCAGTGCGTTGGCGAAAATCCCGAAACGGGCTTGGTCGAAGCCGTCGAGATACCGAAGCTCAAATGGTTTGTCGGCGTTCAGTATCACCCCGAATACAACAGTACGGTGCTCAATCCCAACCCGTTGTTTCTTGGTTTCATCAAAGCGGCAGCAGCCGGAAAATAATAATTTTAACAGATAAAAATGTCAACAGATAAAAATACTATTATAGGCTTTATACTGATTGGAGCCGTCATTTTACTTTTTTCGTGGCTCAACCGTCCGAGCCAGCAACAAATGGAGGCTATGGAAGCCCAGCGACGGGCGCAAGATTCGATTGATCTTGTGATACAGGCGCAACAGGCTGCACAACAGACAATCAGCGAAGCTGTTGAGCCGTCGGAACTGTCGCCCGTCGCAACAGAATTGTCGTCCGACTCGTTGAAAGCCGAACGTCTTGCAAGCACATTCGGCGCATTTGCATCGACAGCCGAGGGCACGGAAGAATTTGTAACGCTCGGAAACGACAAGCTCGAAATTCGCGTCAGCACTAAGGGTGGACGGCTCTATTCGGCTCGTTTAAAGGAATTTGTAACTTATGATAAAGAACCGGCAATCCTGTTTGACGGCGCCGACGAGTCGGATTTTAACCTTACGCTCGTAACGGCTACAAATCGCGTCGTCAACACTTCAGACCTGTATTTCACACCCGTCGAAAGCAGCGCTAACAGGGTCGTTATGCGTTTAGCAATCAATGAGCAAAGCCATATTGACTTCGCGTATTCTTTGCAGCCGGACGACTATATGCTCGGTTTCACCATCAGCGGCGAGGGTCTGAATGGCATTTTGTCGCCCAACGTCAGTTCGCTCGACATCAACTGGAGCCAGAAAATGCGCCAGCTTGAGAAAGGCAGAAAATACGAAAATCAATACACTGGGCTGTATTACAAATATTTAGCCGATGATGTAGAGTCGCTTAACGCAGCAAAAGACGATGATGAGCGCACCTCGAACAGGCTAAAATGGATAGGATTCAAAAACAAATTTTTTGCTACCGTACTGATAGCCGACGATGCGTTTTATTCAGCCAACCTTAGTTCGCGGATGCTGAACGAGCCGTCAAGCTATCTTAAACAGTTTCAGGCAAATACAGCCATTGCATTTGATATTGCCAAGCCCGAACCGGTGTCGTTTTGCTTTTTTATCGGACCGAATAAATACGACCTTTTGCGCGAGTACGACAAGGGCGTTTCCGCTGATAATGAGCTTAATCTGGACGACCTTGTGCCGCTCGGACCGAAATTTTTCCGCCCGATAAACAAATATTTCATCGTTCCGGTATTTGAATTTCTCGGACGTTTCACGACGAATTACGGTCTGGTGATTTTCCTGTTAACGCTGATTATCAAGCTAATACTTTTCCCGTTGACATACAAATCGTATATGTCGTCGGCAAAAATGAGGGTGCTTCGTCCGCAAGTCGAAGAAATCAATCAGCGCTACCCGAAGCAGGAGCAGGCGATGGAAAAACAGAAGGCGGTGATGGATCTGTACAGTCGAGCCGGAGCAAGTCCTATGAGTGGCTGCTTGCCTATGTTGCTGCAAATGCCTATCTGGATTGCGCTGTACGGACTTTTCCCTACGGCATTTGAACTCAGGCAGTCGAGTTTCCTGTGGGCTGACGACCTGTCAACATTCGACGATTTGATCCACTGGAGCGGCAACATTCCGCTTGTAACGCAATTTATAGGTAATCACTTGAGCCTCTTTTGTTTACTGATGACCATTGTCAACGTAGTCTATACGAAAATCAATATGGCAATGACGAACACCGGTCAGCAGCAGATGCCCGGAATGAATATGATGATGTATCTGATGCCGGTAATGTTCCTGTTTATTTTCAATCAAACATCTTCAGGATTAAGCTATTACATACTCGTTTCGTCATTGATCACGATTGCTCAGACTTTCTCGTGCCGCTTGTTTGTCAACGAAGAAAAATTGCTGAACAAACTTGAAGAGAACAAGAAGAAACCGCGCAAGAAATCGTCGTTTATGCAACGTCTCGAAGAGGCACAACGCGCTCAGGAACAGAAGCTTAAACAACAGCAGCATCAGCGCGCCAAACAACAAAAACAAAGATCCGCAAAAAGATGAAAAAAGTAATTGTAATATTTTCCGTACTGCTCTGCCTATCAGGGTGTTATTCGCACAATCCGCGTATTGTCATCGAAACGCCGTTTGGCAATATCACTGCCGAAATCTATGAAAAGCAGGCGCCCATATCAGCCGGAAATTTCCTTAAACTGATTGACAAAGGTTTGTTTGAGCAGAATAAAACGGTGTTTTACAGGGTGGTACGTATGGACAATCAGCCGAACAACGATGTCAAAATCGAAGTCATACAGGGTGGACTTGACGACCGCGAAGTCGCTGCGCCAATTCCGCACGAAACGACCGAGATGACAGGCGTCAAGCACTTGGACGGCACGCTGTCGATGGCACGATCGCAACCGGGCACCGCCAGTTCGGAGTTTTTTATCTGCATAGGTGATCAGCCGGAGCTTGATTTCGGGGGCAAACGCAATCCCGACGGGCAAGGCTTCGCCGCCTTCGGTCGAGTGATTGAAGGAATGGATATTGTAAAGAAAATCCAACAGCAAAAAGATGACCGACAGTATCTTATCGAGCCTGTTGCCATCACTTCGATACGAAGAAAATAGCGATTTATTTGTTGTACTGATAATATAGCGACTCGCCTACGGGGCAGTCGATAACGTTATCAAGAACACCGTCGGGACGGATGGTGTAGCCTACTATGCGGCAATTCTGCAGGTTGACCTCGCGTTTTGCATTGATTTCGGCGGTATGGATGGTAAAAGTCTTGACCGTTTCCTGCCCGGGAACAACCATACCAAGCGACACACCCGTACGCGGCTCGCCCTCAGTTACATAAGTAGCTACATCGTAATGTATGTAGTTGCGGTCGATAATGTAATTGTTGTTCGGGTCGTCGTCGCCGTCGTCTTCGACCTCAACAAACTGGGTATGAACAACTTCATCCTCAACTATAAAAGCAAAAAAGCTGTAATTGCGTTGCGTGTTCGACTTCACCCTGATGGTGAAATTAATATCCGTGCCACTGATTTTCGAGTCGATAGCCATACCCGTTTCTGCTGCATCGCGGTTTTTTGCCGAGGCATCAATCTGTTCCTGAATATGTTTTTTGGTTGTTGTCGGATAGAGACCTTCGACCCAGCGCAGGTCAACCGTTTCGGACGGGAAAAAGTCGTCGTTCGACAGGGCGTTGGCGACGGGTCCAAGCGCTCCGGCAAGTGCGCTGGTGCAGTGTTTACCACCCATGTGCAGCGCGACGCGGTGAATCCTGCCGGGCAGACCGGCTTGCAACTCACGGATAACGGGCATCAAGCGCGGACAGATGTCGCAAGTCGTGGACGTAAATTCCCAGATGAGGTACTGTTTGAAAAAGACCAGATCGACATAAGTAGCTTCCACCGCGATGGCATTTGTGGTGTCGCCATCATAAATAGCTGTAAATGTGTAATTTCCGGCTTCATCAGTAAAGAACACCGGCGTGTCGGCAATCTTGTTAGCGCCATCACCCTTCTTTCGATAAAGCGTTGAAGATGAAGTAACATCGACACCGTCAGCCGTAACTTTCAATGTCGCTTTTTCCGATGCGTTTGCTTTGATTGTCTGCTTGTCGGCTTGCAGCAACAGGACTACCTCTGTTGCTTCTACGCTGATTTGGTTTGATGTTATTCCGTCGTAAGTTGCTGTGAATGTGTAAATTGACGGGTGTTTAGTTGCAAACGCCAGACTGTCGAGGACGGTGCTGTCAACATCGGCAACTGTTACCGTTGAAAGCGAAGTTACATCGACGCCGTCAGCTTCGACGCTCAGTCGCACAATGTCTTTGCCATTTGCTTTTATCAATGCTTTATCGGCTGATAATGTTACAATTATCGGCTCAACGCTGACACTGACTGAGTCCTTCGCCTCACCTTTGTACATCGCGTAGAGTATGTATTTCCCGGCTTCTTTTTCTCTGAATATCAACTCTTTAAGGGTATCAATATTATTCGTTTCGCTTTTGCTGATTACTACGACTTCGGGAACGACCGTATCGTCGTCAGCCGTAATGGTAACGACCAAAGAATCAACGCCATTAGCTTTCACCGACTGTTTGTCTGCCGAGAGCTTGACAATAACTTCTGCCGGCGGAGTTGGCGTGTCGGGCTTCGGCGGCGTTGGCTCGTCCTTTTCGTCCTTGCAATTCCATACGCAAACTGCTGATACTGAGAGCAGCAGGTACAGAAACGATTTCGTGAATTTTTTCATTTGCAACTAACTAACCTTATTTTATCCGTTCAAAAACGCAGGCAAAGGTATGTTATTTTTTTGAAACATCATTCAATTTATGCCCCGAATTTGCAAAGATTAAGAATAAAAAGTGTATATTTGCACAAAAAAAGCAAATAAGATATGAGACATTTCACTTCTGTACACGACATCGGCGACCTGAAACAGGCTGTAAGCGATGCCTTAGAAATCAAAAAAGACCGTTTTCGCTATTCGGAACTCGGCAAAAACAAGACCTTGCTGATGATTTTCTTCAACTCAAGTCTGCGCACAAGATTGAGTACGCAAAAGGCGGCTATGAATTTGGGAATGAACACTATAGTTCTCGATGTGAATCAGGGTGCGTGGAAGCTTGAGACGGAGCGTGGAGCCATTATGGACGGCGACAAGCCGGAGCATCTGCTCGAAGCCGTTCCGGTGATGGGTTGCTATTGCGACATTATCGGCGTGCGCTCGTTTGCCCGTTTCGAGAGCAAAGAAGACGATTATAATGAAAAGGTACTCAACCAGTTTATTCAATATTCCGGTCGTCCCGTTTTCAGTATGGAAGCCGCTATACGCCACCCTTTGCAAAGCTATGCCGACCTGATTACGATAGAAGAATACAAGCGCTCCGAACGTCCGAAAATTGTTATGACTTGGGCGCCGCATCCGCGTTCGCTGCCTCAAGCCGTGCCTAACAGTTTTGCCGAATGGATTAACGCAGCCGGTTACGAGCTTGTCATCACGCATCCCGAAGGCTACGAACTCGACCCGTCGTTTGTCGGCAAGGCTCGCGTCGAATACGACCAGCGCAAAGCATTCGAGGGCGCCGACTTCGTCTATGCCAAGAACTGGGCTGCCTACGCCGACCCGCACTACGGACAGGTGATCTCGACCGACCGTGCGTGGACTGTTGACACGGAAAAGATGGCGCTGACAAACAATGCATATTTTATGCACTGTCTCCCCGTCCGCCGCAATATGATAGTTAGCGACGATGTGATAGAAAGTCCGCAAAGCATAGTAATTCCCGAAGCTGCCAATCGCGAAATTGCTGCTCAGGCTGTCTTGAAGAAGATTTTGGAAGGGTTACAGTAGCAGCCCGCCAATTTCGGAGAAATCGCCGATAATGGCATCGGCAGTTTCGTCGCCTCGATATTCGTTCCAACCGATTTTGCGAAGCCAGACTGTTTGGCAGCCGACTTGAGTAGCCGGTACGATATCTTTGTCGTACGAATCGCCGACGACCACGACATTTTCCGTCGGAAGGTGCAAGGCTTCGGCGCCGACACTGAATATCTGTGGATCGGGCTTGCGGACACCGACAACAGCCGACTCGACAACGGCGTTGAATATACCGTCGAGACCGAAATCTTTCAGCACAGCGTTGAGATTGCCGTAGAAATTGGACACCAGCGCAAGCGGATATTTTTGTGCAAGAGCTTCGAGCAGAGGGCGGGCTTCGGCTATTGTCCGACATGCAAAATCATAGCAGTCGTCGGCTATTGCAGAGCTGAGTTCGTCGTTGTTGCGTGTAATGCAGCTGTTTTCCTGCAGCCATTTCATCTGGATAGCGATTTTATGCCGCATCATATCGCGAAACGTATGTTCAGGCGTGATAATTCGGTTTTTGCCGAGCGTCCGTTCGCCGTGAACGTAGGCATCGAGAAACTTGTCTGGATTTAGAAAAACCTGATTATCGGTGTAGGCGCGTCGGATCACTTCCGCCCAGTGCAGACCGTTGCTGTCAATCGTCCCGCCATAATCAAAAATAATGCCTTTAATATTCTCTTTGTCAATCATTTGTCGTATTTTCTAATTCGTAAGCAAATTGTCGGCTGAAGTGTTCGTGCGTCGATATCATATAGATAAACATCACATTCAGGACGGTCAGTTCGAACACAAAATACAGCCATGGGATATTGATTAACAGCGAAATAAACAGGGCTATGACGCGAGTATTGAACGACAGCATATTGGCATATTTCATCAGCGGCAGGCTTTTCGCCCGAAATGCAGCGCGAAACGTATCCGATATAGCCGCAGGATACAGCCTGCGCAACACACGCATCAGCCTAACGAACTGCTTTGCGCGGGCTTCCTGACCTTTCGTATAGTTATAATATATGTACGCGGACATACGCGCGATGAAGCTCTCGTCTTTTTTGCGTTTAAAATCCTCGTAAAGCGCCTGCGAATCAGACAGTTCACTCCCCTGCTCCCCTTTCAGGAAGAACAGATGTGCATTGCGATAGTAATCAGCCATAGCCGCCTGTTGCGAGTGGCAAAAGCCCGTTACGGCAGCCAACAGCCATATCCACCAGCCCCATTCGGGCATCAGGCGGAAGCATATTGCAGCGTAAATGGCTACAAACCAGACATCGCCGCAAAAGCCATCGAGAATCCGTCCGAAAGCTGAAGTGCGCTTCGTCATCCGCGCCAACTGTCCGTCGGCACTGTCGTAGGTGTTAGCCCAGACGAGCAGCGCCATCCCGACAATGTTTATCCAAATATTTGTAAACGAAAAACATACGCCTGCCGCAATGCCAATAAACATTGAGGCAATCGTAACAGTATTAGGATGTACTCCGAGCCGAGCAAAAAGCAGCGCCCAGCGATAGCCCATCGGACGGTAGAAATGGAGGTCGATAAATTCTTCTGTATCCTGCGACTTCAGCGTCGAAGTCATATCCATCTGCCGTTTCTCTTTCATTATCAATCAATTATATCGGAAATACAATCTGCTATATACGGGGCTGCCAGGTCGCGGCACGGGGCAAAACTGGGCCAGTCGTTGAAATCAATCAGCCGCACGACACCGTTTTCAGCTACAATGCAGTCGCCACCGTAAATCCTGACATTGAGGATATTAGCTGATCGTTCGCAGAGTTGCTGCAAATGCGCCACGTCAAAAGGAAATTCGCGAGCCACGCCGTTAATCTGCTCGTTGCCGAATTTCGTATGCTGTCCGCCACAGTTAGTGGGATAAAACCAGTAGAAAAATCCCGTCCCCGCCACACCGTAGAACTTCACGAGGTCGCCGACAAGATGCTCGTTGACGACAGCCGTTTCGATGCCGCGGATAGCAAACTCGCGTATGATGCTTTTCGCTTCTTCGGGATTGCGGGCGTAGGTAACGTCCTCACGATGAATGGCGTGGAAGTCGCCGCGCTTTATCCAGCAGTCGTTGAAGCCTTCGTCGGCAAGCATCGTTTCGGCGTCGCTGTCGGTGGCGACAAATATGCTGCGCGGATGAGCTATGTCGTTTGCCAGCAGCAAGCGTGTCATTTTTTCGCGCGTACAGTTTTCGACGCCGTAGCCCGAATTAACGACCATACGTCCGCCATCCTCTATTGCTTTCAGCGCCCGCACTGATTTGATGTCGCGCGCCATACTGAAAACGGCGTCTTCGTCGAGCATCCGCGTCTGCAAATCGGTCTCGATATATTCGTTGACGGTATATCCTTTCGAGCGCAAATGCTTGACGGTCAGCGCAAAGATTGCTGCGTCGTTACCAATATGATTGGGCGAGAACTCGTTCCCGCGCCGAATACCTGCTAAAACTTTTCTACTCATTTTTCAAAAAAAACGGCGACAAAGATAGCGAAAAAAAATAATTTGAAAAAATTTTTGCTTTTTGCGTTAACATTTGAAAAAAATTAGTATTTTTGTCGCGAATTAAACTAAACGTATGGAAGGACAAAAGCGGCTGTTTGAGATACTGAAGTCTCAAATAAAAAATTATCAGTTAGTTGACGTAGTCAGTGAGTTGCTTGACATAAGCGACGACGCTGCCTATCGCCGTATTCGTGGCGTCACGGAGTTGTCGTATTCGGAGCTGATGAAGATTGCGCGCACCTATAATCTGTCCATCGACAATATTCTCGGCATCGATTCGCCTTACCGCAGTTTGCCGTTCCAGTTATTCAATCAGGATTATTTCGATTTGGAGGCGAAAGACTACCGGATGGCAACCGACTATGTGGCGGCAATTCGCGTAGCCGGACAGCATCCGAAATCGGAATTTGGTTTTGCTTCAAACATTATGCCGATGCATACGATGGTGCTCTACTCGTCGATTTTCCGTTTCTTTATGCTCAAATGGATGTATCAGTTCGGCGGTCTTGAAAAAGCCATCCCTTACGATCAGGTTGTCATTCCGGCACAGCTGCGCGAAGTGCACGTGCAATATCTTTCTGAAATTCAAAAGATTAATTACACGTATATCATCTATCACGAGATGTCGATGCAGCATCTAATTCACGACATCCAGTTTTTCCATGCTATCCGCCTGATAAACGACGAGGGGATTACCGAGCTGAAAAACTGCCTCAAAGATATGCTCGACAATCTCGAATGGCTCATCAATCATGGAGCATACCCCGAAACAAACAATAAGATAGACATTTACGTATCGGGCTTAAATTTCGAGACCTCGTATTCGTATCTTTTGGCGGGCAATACGATTATCGCGATGATTGACGCTTTCACGATGGGCGCCGTAACTTCGCAAGACCCGCCGGCGGGCGATTTTATGCTGCGCTGGATGAATTCGATGAAGCGCACCTCGACGCTGGTTACCGGCTCCGAAAAAAACCGCATACTTTTCCTCGAAAAGCAGCGTGAGACGCTCAACAAACTGTGATTTTTTTTAAAGAAAAAGTCGCGAAAAATACTTGAGACGACAGAAAAATTTGGCTATTTATACAAAATTTAACGCCCCGCCCTCGATTTTTCCGCATTTTTTGCAAAAAACTTGACCATATCGACACGATTTTCTTGAAAATTGCCACATTTCGCTATTGCCGCCGCAAAAATCAGTTTTAGCGCTTAATAGGTACGAAGTATCTTTGTATCGTAATATTAACAATAAAACGGATAAACAATGAAAACGAATTGCTTTTTTATCGTACTATGCTTGCTTATAATAGCAAGTTGCAGCAAGTTTATCGACAGTAACAATGTCGTTGCAAATAACTTGGAAAGTGAGAGCGTCGTTGCCGAGGTCGAATATCTTGATGATGACTGGCGTGCGGAGACCGAGCTTATGTACAGCCGAAACGTCGTGTCGGAGCAGTTGGCTGCCTGCGTTGCAGACATTGACGATCTTCACCGTCCGCTACAGATCGAACGGCTGGAGCAACAACGCATCTCTCTTTCAAAACGAAACGCTCGTGTAAACAAAGGCGTGTCTCTGTCACGCGTTCCGTAAGATGCATCGGTGCATCAATTTCAAAAAATGTTCGGCTTTGTCTATATCTTCGCGATGGTCAACATCGATGATTTTAGAGAACGGGAATGCCGTGATGCGTAAGCCTTCCGATAATAATAACCGCTGATAATTACGCATTCGCGACATTCCCTTACTTATTGCCTTTTCGAGCAGGTCGATAGCCTTGCGTTTCAGACAATAAACACCTCCGGACACATAGCGGCATCCTTCTTCGCGACTGTCGTAAAAGCCGACAATAGTAAAATCGGTTGAGGTCTTGACATACAGCGGTTTCTCATCGTCGATATAATCAGTTATCGCCATCATACCGTCAGAGCGGGTGTCGTTTTGGAACACTCGGACAAAGCGGCGAAATTCGGGCAGACGGAAAACGGTATCGACCGTCGTCAGGCAAACAGAATCGCCGGTGATATAGCGGCTTAACTCATAAAAGCTGTGCATTGAGCTTGGCGTGGAGCGCACAAGCAGGTTTAGCGGCACCGGCAGCGATGCCCTCAGGCTCTCAATATGCTCGCTCACCTCAGTCATTTCTTCATTAACAATGACGCTGACCGACGTGGCATTACATTTAATAAAAATATCTATCAGCCTGTCGATCATCGGAGCGCCATTTATTTTCAGCAGCGGTTTCGGTGTGCTTATCCCCTCGCGAGCAAGCCTCGAACCGTCTCCTGCAGCAATTATTGCATAGTCCATATTTTCAGTCGTATTTATGTTTCAGGCTACAAAAATAGTTTTTTTACGGCAAAAAAAGCGTCTTATGCCCGAAATTTTTGTTTTTTTGAAAAAAAAACCCGACCTTCGCGCAATTTTTATGACGCATCTGATTGAAATAAAAAACCGGAAGGCTGTGATGAAGCTGAAACGAAGTTTTGCTATTATATGTACATTAGGGTTATTGCTGAGTTTGCCGGCTGTATTGTCAGCCCAGCAGCAACGTATTGAGGTTGAAGGTATTGTCAAAGATTCGCTGACAGACGAAGCGCTGTCGTACGTCAATGTCTGGCTCGAAGGAACGACTGTCGGCACGATGACTGACGACAACGGACATTTCACCCTGCAAGCATACGCCGAATCCAACACTCTCGTAATCAAATATTTGGGATACGAGGATTTTTCCATGCAGGTCAAGCCCGGAGTAAAAAACAATGTAACCATTCAGCTTCGGCAACTGGCTTACCAGCTTGACGACATCACCGTCCGCCCCCAAAAAGAACGCTATTCGCGCAATAATCCGGCGGTCGATTTCATCCGCAACGTCATCGACCGCCGCAAGCTGAACGACCCGCGCAACCACGAATATTACAGTTTCCAGACCTACGAACAGAAATCGTTCGCCCAGAACGACTTCGACGAGAAAGTGCTCAAAAGCAACTGGCTGCTCAAACATGCCGATTTCCTGCTCGATTATGTTGATACTTCGGCAGTTACGGGCAAACCGATCCTGCCGCTGTTCAACGAAGAGATAATCGAAAACACGTACTACCGCAAGCAGCCGAAATCGGAAAAAAGCATCATCGAAGGCTTCAACCGCGCGGGACTTATCGAAATCATTTCCGAAGAGGGGATGACGCAGATTCTCGAAGAAGTTTTTAAGGAAATAGACATTTTTCAGGACAACATACCGCTATTTTTGCAGCGTTTCGTAAGCCCGATTTCGTCTATCGGACCGAATTTCTACAAATATTACCTCTACGACACGCTGATGGTCGGCGGGATGCAGTGCGTTGACGTGGCTTTTGTGCCGTTCAACTCGGAGTCGTTCGGCTTCACGGGGCACATGTTCGTTACGCTCGACTCCGCCTATTTCGTAAAGAAAATCAAGTTCAACGTCCCTAAGGATATCAACCTCAATTTCGTCAGCTATATGGCTATCGAACAGGACTTTGACCGCACGGCAGACAATACCCGCCTGATAATGAAAAACGACATCGTTGCCGAGCTGAAAATCATCAACAAGCAGAGCGGACTTTACGCCCGCCGCCTGCGCCTCTACCGCAACCACTCGTTCACGGAGCCTGAAAATCTTGACGTATTCTATCAGGATGCGCCGGTCGTCGAGCTTGACGAAGCCCGCAAGCAACCCGACATCTACTGGCGGGATAAACGTATGAAAGAGAAGGATATAAAGGAGACGTCGGTCGATAAGATGATGGTTCGCCTGCGCAAGATCCCCGCTTTCTACTGGACTGAAAAGGTCGTCGGGGCGCTTATCAACGGCTATGTGCAGACCTCGGAAACAAACAGCCTGTTTGAGTTCGGACCGGCTAATACGCTGTTCAGCGGCAATATGCTCGAAGGCTCGCGCTTCCGCCTCGGCGGTACGACGACGGTCAATATGTCGCGCCGGTTTTTTGCCGACGGCTATGTGGCTTACGGCACGGGCGACCACAAACTGAAATACGACGCGATACTCGAATATTCGTTCAACAACAAAAAGTTTTTCCGCAAGGAATATCCGTTCCACTACCTTCGCGCCGAATACAAGTACGACATCAACCAGATTGGACAGCATTACCTCTATACCAATCCCGACAATATTTTTATGATGCCCAAACGCCGTCGCAACGACCTGATTACGTATATGCGCACGGCGGAATTGAGCTACTATCACGAGTACTACAACGGCTGGGGATGGGGTGTCGGCGGACGGCATCTGACCGAATGGGCGACGCAGTATGTGCCTTTCGAGCGCATTCTTGCCGACGGCTCAACGACGCCTCAACTGTTTTACCGCTCGGCGCAGCTTGAAGTGAAAGCCCGCTGGGCGCCTAACGAAAAATTCTACCAGTCGCGCAACTACCGCTATCCCATCACGCTCGACGCGCCGATTTTCACTATCAGCCACGTCTTTGCGCATAAGGGATTTCTCGGATCGGACTATAACTACAACCGCACCGACGTCGGCATACGCAAACGCTTCTGGATGTCGCCCTTCGGATATATCGACATCTACGGACAGCTGGCAAAGGTCTGGGATCGTGTGCCTTATCCGCTGCTTATCATCCCGAATGCCAACCTGTCGTACAGCATCGAGCCGGAGTCTTATACATTGATGGACCCGATGGAATTTATCAACGACCGCGCAGCGCTATGGGAAGTAACGTATTTTATGAACGGCACCATCCTCAACCGCCTGCCGCTGATAAAGTACCTGCAACTGCGCGAGGTGGTGGCTTTCCGCGGATGGTACGGCGACCTGAGCGACAAGAATAATCCCGCAAAAAACGGCGAAGGGCTGTTTAAATTCCCCGAAAACAGCTACCTGATGACCGAAGGACCGTATATGGAAATGAGCTTCGGGCTGGATAATATCTTCAAAATCCTGCGATTGGACTATGTGTGGCGCCTGTCGTACAAGAACCATCCGCATACGCCCAACAGCGGCATACGAATGAAGATGCAGTTCTCGTTCTGAATGTCCACTTTTGCACGAACGGTAAGATTATACACAATGAAACTGAACACGAAGGCACAAAGGCACAAAGAAACGCCAACGCAGATAACCAAGAATTGAAACTTATTTGACTTGTTTGCCTTTGTGGTTCATAAAAAAAGAGACCGCACGCACAGATGGCGGACAGTCTCTCGTATTATTTTATATACTTCAATCTACTTCGTTATAAACGCCTGCAAAGAAAATCACGCCGCTGGTCTTTTCGCGGATAAGATAAAGGAACGGGCGGTCGGCATAAAACGTCGGCGGCACATACGGTTCGCCGGTTGAAGTACACATCTGAATTACCGTAACGGCTGCTGCTTCGGTACCGTTTTCGTTTACTTCGGCGCAAGTTTTTTGCAGCACATCTTTAACGTACAGGTCAGTAGCATCGGATATGCGCGAAAAGTCAGGCTCGCTAAATATCTTGTTCAGACCTATCGCCTGAAGGCTTTCTTTCAGACTTCGCTCATATTCAACCTTAAAACGCGGCAGTTTGACCGGCAGGCTGACCGTCTGAAGACCTCTTATAGCGTTCGACCAAGTGTCAGCGTCCAAACTCTCGACAAGCGCATCTATTGACACGCCTTCGTTGGGCAGCAGCAGCTCCATAGCAAACGATTCATTGCCGTAAGGCAGCTCAAGCAGTTTGAAATTGGCACCAGTGGTGTAGTTCAGATTATCTTCCATATTCATCATTGCGACAGTCGATTGCGAACCGTCGGCATTATGGAACGTCTCGTCTTTGGTCAGCTCTTTGTCGAACGGCAAAGTCCACGCGCCCTTGAAATACAGTGCATTAATAAGGCACAAGGGCGGTGCGGGCGATTCTTTAAGAAAATCCGTAATCTTGCCGTGAGTTTTGTCGGAGCACCAGTCGTTTATTTTGTTTTTCAATGCGCCGTCAAACTGTTCGTTCCTGATTTCCGCATTATAATATTCGGTATTCGTTATCTTAAATATCTCATAAACAGGAAAACCAGGGTCAATCCAAATCGAATTGGCGCTCTCGAACGAGACATCGGGGTCAACCGTCTGCATAGCATCGGTCATCTTGCTGTAAAACGAGTTCATATCCGCGTTGGATACATCGCCGAAACCCAGCACTGTGCGAATTTCCTCTTCCGTAGCACCTGCCGCGCCATTATTGATCATAGCCAGAGCATAGCTTGCGCTCAGTGGCGATACCAGAACGTTGTCGCCCGATTTCGCGACGGTAGCCTTAATCAAATCAAAGGCAAAGCCGTTAACCTTTTGGGCTACAGCCTGTTCAGCCTCGGTAAGTTCGAGCTTCTTACCGGCTATTTTTTTCTCTTCTCCGCCAAAATCGTTGTTCGCCTGACAGGAAACTAAAGCAATGATTGCGGTTATCATACACACTTTTTTCATAATGTTAAAATTTTATTTGCGTTAAAAAATTATTATTGCTTCGCTGCAAAGATAAGCAATTTCAAGGAAATAACCAAATTTCGGAGTTCACAAATTGTTCACAAAGTTATTATTAACAATTCACAAACGGCTATTGGCGTCTCTCAGGCATCATTTTATGTCTGTTGCGCAACCTTTTTCATCCCAAACAGCGGGCGGATAAGTCGATAGCGCCGTATGCCAAACTCGTAAATCAGCCAGCTGATGCCGAAGGTGCCGATTGCCAAGACAGAAAATTTAGGGAACAGTTGCCAGTCCAAGTTGCGGATAAAATAGCATAATATCAGCATAACGGTCTGATGCAGAATATAAAACGGATAAACGGCTTCGTTGGCATATTTCAGAGTTTTGCTTTCGCGGTTAAGGTGGGCGGCGGCATAACCAAACATCGTAAGACACCACGACCACGAATTGACGGCTTTAAGAACATCGGCAAGGTATGGGATATGAACACCGAAAATCTCCGGCGTCAACCATAAGCAAAACGCCGCTATGCCGCAATACAGATATTTACGGCGATTGTCCGTTACCGTTGTCCAAAAGACATCTTTTGTGCATATCAGCATAAACCCCACAAAAAACAGGATAAAATACCTGCTAACACCATACCAGTCGCCGATCAGGGCGCCGTTGTCGGAATAATCGGGATAAAACAAAGCCTCGCACAGCCAGAGCGGAACGACGACGACAAAAAGCCCGAAAGGTCGCGCCGCCACAGCTGTAAACCACCTGATAATCCGTGCGTCGGGATGATTGCGCAGATAGACAAAAACGGGCGTAAGTAACAGCGAAAAGTTAAACAGATAGTTCAGAAACCACAGATGATGCCACGAGACATTGCCTTCGGGATAGGCGCCGCCCGCGAAAGCTTGTGATGTCCAGTAATCGAGATAGTTGCCGCTGAACTGTCCGTTGGCAAGACGCTCTACATAAATTTGTGGCGGAATGATGAACAGCATCCCGAACACTAACGGGATAAACAATCGGAAGAAGCGCTCGGACAGGAATTGCCGCGCGCTGCGCTTTGACAGGGCATAGCGCGTGCCGATACCCGAAATCAGAAACAGCAGCGGCAGTCGCCACTGGTTAAGAAAGAGCATTGGCAGGGTCAGCCACTCGTAAGTTACATTGTTTTTGAGATGGAACCCCCACGGGACGAAGAACATCCCGACATGATAGAAAATAAGCAGGCAAAAAACTAAAACCCGCAGACTGTCGATATCGTAGCGGCGCATTGTGATGGTATTTGTGCGTTCTGTTATTGCCCAATCCCGAAATGCCTGTCCGCAAAATCGAGGAACATCAGCCAGTCGTATTCCGTAACGTCGTGTACTCCGGCGCGGATATGATAGCCGACATCGTTCAATATGGGCTGGTGGATGGCGGGCGGCGTCGCGCTGTCAAGCCCGTGCAAGCCATACAGTTTATAAACCGGACTTGCGTGGTATGCCGAGAGATATTCGCCTTTGGGGTCAGCCCAGAGGTCTTCCGCTGCGCTGGCGACATAGAGTATGCGAGGAGCTATCAAAGCCAGTAACTCGTGATGGTCGAAAGGCATATTGAGTTCATTATCGGCATATTGACTGTAAGCCGGACAGAACCAGAACGGTTTGATGGATGAGACATTACGTATCGTTTCGCCGAAAATGCGCTTCGACAATGCTGCGCCACCTTCGCCCGAATCGTTGGAAATGACTATCTTAAAGCGCGTATCCTGCACTCCTGCCCACAGAGCAGCTTTCCCTTGGCGCGAATGTCCCATCAGCGCTATTCTATTGGCGTCAATTTCCGGCACTGTTTCAAGGTAATCGACTATGCGGCTCGAACCCCACGCCCATGCGCCAATAGCCTGCCATTCGTCAGACCTGCTCGATGCGGATTTGTAATCGCTGAACAGGGCTGCGGCGCTGCGGTCGCGAAAGCCTTCGACATCGGGATAAATATCGTGATAACACATCGTAGCTATGGCATAACCGCGATTGAGAAGAAGCTCGATGCTCCAGCGTGAAGCCTGACAGCCGCGCACCCAGTCGGGGTCGGTCGCGGGTTTGAATTTATGAAACTGCGGCGGAAAAAATATCTCCGGCTCGTTGCATACGCTGTGGTTGCCCTTGAAGTTATAGCCCACAAATACAGGCGCTTTGCCCTGCCGTTTGTTGGGGATAATAAGCAGCAGGATAGCTTCGAGCGTTGTGTTGTTGCCTGTAAATGTGAATTTTACCTGTCGCGAAGTGGCTTTACCGCCGAAGGCGTTAGCGTTCTCGGTCAGCGTCTCATAAACGACGGGGATTTTTTCGGCAGGCGTACGTCCGAAGACCTGCGAGGTGAAAATTTCCAACACTTCGGGACGCCGCAGCTCTTCCCATTCTTTCGCCGTTTTCACTTGTTTGCCGTTATCGCATTTCAGCACGTCGGGTAAAATATATTTCGGGACTTTCGCTTCGTCGTAATTCGTCCCGTTTTGCGCATAAACGTAGCCTGCCGTAAGCAGGATTGCTGTAATAATCAGGTATTTCTTCATATCGGTATAAATTATTGAGGCGATAAAAGTACAGGTTATTTCCGAATTTACAAAATAAAATTCTTGTTTCGGCGAAAAAAAGTCTATATTTGCAATCGAAAACGAACTTTATGAACGATATCGAAAATAAGATAAAAGCCCTTCGCGCCGAGCTGGAACAGCATAATTACAATTATTATGTGCTGTCGGCGCCGACGATTAGCGACCGCGAGTTCGACGCTAAGATGCAGGCATTGCAGGCTATCGAGGAGCAGTATCCCGAATATGCCGACCCGACGTCGCCGACGCAAAGGGTGGGCAGCGACCTCTCGCGCGAGTTTGCGCAGGCTGAACACCGCTACCCGATGCTGTCGCTCGGCAACACCTATTCCGAAGGCGAGGTGCGCGATTTTTACGACCGCACGGCGCGGGCGCTGGGCGAGCCGTTTGAGATTGTCGCCGAACTGAAATACGACGGCACGTCGATTTCGCTGATTTACGAGAACGGCGTCTTGGCGCAGGCTATCACACGGGGCGACGGCACGCGGGGCGACGATGTAACGGCAAATGTCCGTACTATCCGCTCTATCCCGCTGAAACTGCTTGGCGACGACTATCCCGCCCGATTTGAGATTCGCGGCGAGATACTGTTGCCGTGGGAAGAGTTTGAGCGGCTCAACCGCGAACGCGAGGCGCAGGAGGAACCGCTGTTCGCCAATCCGCGCAATGCAGCTTCCGGCACGCTGAAACAGCAAAACCCCGCCATCGTAGCGTCGCGCCGGCTCGACTGCTATCTGTATTACCTGCTGGGTGAATCGCTGCCGTCGGACGGGCACTATGCCAACCTCGAAGCAGCACGTCGCTGGGGTTTCAAGATTCCCGACGTCATACGTTTATGCAGCTCGTTGCAGGATATTTTCGATTATATCGCATACTGGGACAAAGCCCGCAAGGACTTGCCGGTGGCGACCGACGGCATCGTGCTCAAAGTGAACTCGCTCCGTCAGCAACGTTTCCTCGGTTTCACGGCGAAAAGCCCGCGCTGGGCGATAGCTTACAAGTTTCAGGCAGAGCAGGCGGTAACGCGGCTGCTGTCGGTAGCCTATCAGGTAGGGCGGACGGGCGTCGTTACTCCCGTAGCCAACCTCGAACCGGTGCAGCTGTCGGGGACTACGGTCAAACGCGCTTCGCTTCACAATGCCGATATCATCGCGGGGCTTGACCTGCATATCGGCGACAATGTTTTTGTCGAAAAAGGCGGCGAGATAATCCCGAAAATCACCGGCGTAGATATGGATGCGCGAACGATACTGATGGGCGAAAAGGTGATATTCATCAACCGTTGTCCCGAATGTGGCGCGGCGCTGGTGCGTCCCGACGGCGAAGCGGCGCATTACTGCCCTAACGAATGGGGCTGTCCGCCGCAAATCAAAGGCAGGATAGAGCACTTCGTAACGCGGCGGGCGATGGATATAAATATCGGTCCGGAGACGGTCGAAGACTTGTATAACGCCGGTTTCGTTCGTAATGCAGCCGATTTATACAAGCTGCGGGCGGGCGACCTGCTGCGTATGGAACGCTGGGCTGAAAAGAGCGCCGCCAACCTGATGGAGAGCCTCGAAGCCTCGAAACAGACGCCTTACGAGCGTGTGCTTTACGCGCTGGGTATCCGTTATGTCGGTGAAACGGTTGCCAAGCGTCTTGCTTACGCTTTTACATCGGTCGAACAGCTTGAAAATGCCGATATGGCGGCTCTGCTCGACGTCGATGAAGTGGGCGAGCGCATAGCACAGAGCGTCATCAGCTATTTTGCCGACGAGCGCAACCGCGAGCTTGTCAACCGCCTGAAAACGTATGGCGTGCGGATGAGCCTCGACGACAGTGTGCTGGCAGAACGCACCGACACGCTACGCGGATTAACGTTTGTCATAAGCGGCACCTTCGCCCGTCATTCGCGCGACGAATACAAGGCGATGATCGAACGTTGCGGCGGCAAAAACACCGGCTCCGTTTCGGGCGCCACCGATTATATCCTTGCAGGCGAAAATATGGGACCGGCAAAACGTGAGAAAGCCGTAAAGCTCGGTGTGAAACTTATCAATGAAGACGACTTTTTAAAATGGATTGAAACATGATTATTACGAAACACTTTCTGAATCGCAGGATAGCGTCGCTGTCGAAAGAGGCGGCTTCGCGCAAGCACTGCTACCGCGCCCTCGACGATGTGCGCTATGTACTTATCATTTGCGAAGCCCGCGACTGGAATGCCGTGGCGCCCTGTGTCAACAAGTTCAAAGCGATGGGCAAAACGGTGCACGTCTGCGTCTATATCCGCAAAGGCGATGCGACGCCGATATGGGATTATGCCTACCTGCTCGTCGAAGCCGACCGCGACATCGACCTCTGGGGCTTCCCGAACCGTAACATACGCCATCAGCTAAACGGACTGTCGGTTGACCTGCTGCTCGATTTCACATCGCCCGAACTGTCGGTGATGCGCTATCTCGTGCTGCAACACCCCGCCTCGTTCAAGGTCGGAGCCAAATATTCGGGCGACGAAGGTATGTACGACCTGTCGATAGTGATGAAAGACGACACGCACGACATCGCTTTCCTCTTCGCACAAATATTAAATTATTTGCAGACTATACGTTCAAAATGACAGAATTTATGTACTTTTGCGCCCGAAATAACTGAACGGGATAATATCTCCTATGGCAAACATCAATCTAAAAGGAATGGGCGTTGCGCTGGTAACGCCATTTAAGGAAGACGACAGCGTCGATTATGAAGCCTTGACGCGGCTCGTCGAATTTCAGGTACAGAACGGGACAGACTTCCTCGTCGTACTCGGTACAACCGCCGAATCGGCAACATTGGACGACGACGAGAAAGAAGAAATCACGCGTCGCATTGTCAGTCAGGTACGCCGCCGACTGCCACTCGTACTCGGCGTCAGCAGCAACTGCACGCGCTCGTTAGTTCGCAAACTCGAAAACGGCAATTTCAAAGGTATCGACGCCATACTGTCCGTAGTGCCGTACTATAATAAACCCTCGCAGGAAGGTATCTATCAGCACTATAAAACCATTGCCGAAGCATCGCCCCTGCCCGTAGTGCTGTATAATGTACCCGGGCGTACGGGCGTCAACATGACGGCTCAGACCACGCTGCGCATCGCTCGCGAGTGCAGTAACGTCATAGCTGTCAAGGAAGCGTCGGGCAATATCACGCAGATGGACGATATCATCAAGAATAAACCGGCGAATTTCAATGTCATATCGGGTGACGACGGTATGACTTTCCCGCTCATCGCTCTTGGCGCTGTCGGCGTCATTTCCGTCATCGGCAATGCGTTCCCGCAGGAGTTCAGCCGTATGGTAAGGCTTTCCCTGTCAGGCGATTACGACAATGCCCGCATCATACATTCGCGCTTCGCCGAGCTGTTTGAGCTGCTCTTTGTTGACGGTAACCCCGCCGGCGTCAAAAGTATGTTGAGTATGATGGGCTTCATCGAAAACAAACTTCGCCTCCCGCTCGTCCCGACCCGCATCCCCACATCCGAGAAAATTCGCGATGTGCTGAACAGGCTGAATATCAAGTGCTGAACGCACAGTTTTCTCTCATCCTTCAATATCCCAACTCAAACTCCCGATCAACGGCAGGAATACCTTCGCTCATCCATTTGGGCATCGGTTTTTCGTGCAGGTAATGCTCGAAGAACTGGAACATACGTTTCTGGAAGTCGATTTTGTTTGGCATTTTTGTAGGCCAGTGCGGTTCGCCGGTATAGTTGAGCAGCCAAGCGGGTTTTTGCAGTCGTTTGAGGGCTACAAAAAACTCTATCCCCTGATACCATGGCACGTGTCCGTCGTTGTCGTTAGCCATTATCAGAATGGGCGTTTCGACCTTGTCCATATCGAAGAGCGGCGAGTTTTCGAGATAACGCAGCGGCGATTCCCATATCGACTTGCCGATGCGGCTCTGTCCGTGTTCGTACTGGAACGAGCGGTTCAGCCCCGATCCCCAGCGTATGCCTCCGTAAGCGCTGAACATATTGACGACCGGCGCTCCCGATTCTATGGCGGCGAAGAGGTTGGTTCGCGTCGCAAGGTAAGCGTCCTGATAGCCGCCCCAGCTATGTCCCTGTGCGCCGATATGCTGCTCGTCGATATAGCCGCGAGCCATCAGCGCCGTCGTGCCCGACATCACCGCCTTGTAGCAGCTTTCGCCCGGATAGCCGTCGGTATAAACGATGTCGGGATTAAAAACGATATAGCCGTTGCTATTATAAAAATGATAGTCGATGCTCGAACGGTGCGGCTCCGGCATACGGTACGAGTTGTAGGTGTCGGAGTTTTTCTCGTAGAAATTGACTAATAGCGGATATTTCTTCGACGGGTCGAAGTTGGCTGGCTTGTAAACGACGCCGGTCAGCTGCTGTCCGTCCAACGAGACCCAGGTCATCAGTTCGGCGCTGCCCCAGAGGAAAGCGTCCTGTTGACGAATTCCGTTGGTAAGCTGTACGGACTTCTTGAATGTCGCGTCGGAAATATGCACATCGGGATATGTAGTGTAAGATTCTTTTGTATAAATCAGCGCGGCGGCTTTTTTGGCTTTTATCGGCGTCGTCAGCATATAATCGCCTGCGATAAGTTTAGTGGGCGCGGCAGGCTTGGCGAAGGTTGCCGAATAGTAGCCGTAGCCTTTCGTCGTATGGTCGAAGCCGCTCAACAGCGCAGGTTTGCCTGTGTCGATCGACGTCTCTTCGCGGTCGAGCGTCAGATAGCGGTAGGCGATGTTTTTCTCGCGTCCGTTTTTAGTCAGGTTGACGGGCGTCGTTGCTCCCGTTGGCGAGAAGCTCCACACATCGAAACGGTCGTATATCAGGATGTTATCATCGTTTTTCGTCCATCCAGCCGAGCCATAAGCCATAGGATGGCTGGGCGTGTCGTGGTCTTCCTGCCATGCGACGAAGTTTTGAGGCGTCGTCAGGCGGTATTCCCTGCCGTCGGCTACCGACCACGTGAACCACGAACTGTCAGCCTGGCTGTACCAGTAAACATATTTTCCTTCGGGCGAGAGGCGCGGACGGGTGGCGATGCCCGTCTTGACGCGGCGGGTGGCGCCGGTGTTAAGGTCGATAACCGAGATGTCGGAACGGCTCGCTCCTTCCCACATACTTTCGAGTTCGTAGGGCTTGCTCGCCGTCTGCAATGCTGTCGGAACGGCGTCGTTTTCGACCGTCTGGAACATCGCAATGTCGGGCGAAGTCAGCTGTACGAAATTCTTGCCGCCGAGGTTGTACGCCACCGTGTAGGTCTTCTTCAAATCCTGATTGAGATTGTAGTTCTGCACGGTGTATTGCACTCCTTCGTCCCATTTCCAGATATGCACATTCGGGCGGTTGTCGGCGAGCAGTGTGGTGTCTTTTTGTTTCGGTTCGGGAGCGATGCCGAAGAACAGCCGCGCCGAGTTTTTCGTGAAACGCAGCCGTCCGTTGTCGCTCACGATCCATCCTTGCGGCAGGACAGACGACACGCCATCCACAGCCGTTGCCGGACGATTGCCTTCCGACATATACAGAGTGAAGCCTTTATCCGCTTTTTTCGGGTCGGCGCAATAGAGGAACGCAAATTTGTCGCCCTTATCGTTGGGTGTCAGCTGTTTGAACGAGCCTTTGCCTTCGAGCAGGGCTTGCGGCGCCGCGCTCTGACCGGCGATATATGCGTAAAGTCCCTCTTTCAGCGTGGTCGTATCCTTCGTTACGAAGTAAAGCACATTGTTCTCTTTTGAAAAGACGTACTGGTTGACCATCGTGAAACTTGCTGATTTTGAGTCGTCGAGCGAGCGGACATATAGCGTCGAATCGCTACCGCGACCACGCTGATAGGCTATCCAGTCGCCGCCTTCCGACAGCTTGTAGCCCGCGAGCGAGTCTATCGTTTCCGCTTTTTTATTCAGCAGGTCGAAAATAATCAGCTCGTCCATCGGCATATCTTTCGGCTTGGTCTTTTTCAGTTTCAGGGCGTCCGACTCTTCGAGCGAAACGGTCTTTGTTACCACAAGATAATGCGATACAGACAGTTCGCCCTTCTTTGCGGGGCTGAACGACGCCAGTTCTTCGCCTTTGGCGTCGTAGGCATAAACCGTAGCGTCGCCGCGCCAGGGTTCGAGCTTGGCATAAACCCATTTCCCGTCGTCGGAGATGGCTTTTTCAGTGATACTTTTCCATGCGGCAAGGTCTTCGACCGTCATCGCCTTCGGTGTGTTTTGCGCCGTCGCCTGCATCGCCACAGCCATCAAACCGGTAATTATTAATGATTTATATCTGTTCATATTTTTGTTATTTTTATCTACTAACTACTGTTTACTGATTACTGATTACTTAATAACTACTTCCCCCCATTCTTAACATATTTCTCCAACCAAGTATCCACTTCGTAAAGCAGATGCAGGATATTTTCTTTTGCTGAATACGAATGGCTTTCGTAAGGCAGTATGACTAAGCGTGTTATGCCGCCATGACCTTGCAGCGCGGCAAACAGTCGCTCGCTCTGTATCGGGAAAGTGCCGGTGTTGTTGTCGTGTTCGCCGTGGACAAGCAACAGCGCTCCGCTCAGCTGATTGGCGTAGTTGAACGGCGACATCTTGAAATAGACATCGGGCGCTTCCCAGTAGGTGCGCGTCTCAGCCTGAAATCCGAACGGCGTAAGCGAGCGGTTGTAAGCTCCGCTCCGTGCTATTCCCGCTTTGTAGAGATGCGTATGTGTCAGCAGGTTAGCCGTCATAAAGCCGCCGTATGAATGTCCGCCGACAGCCATACGCGAGGTGTCGCCTATGCCCGTGTCCCAGATAGCTTTCGTCGCAGCCTCGGCGTTCATCGTCAGCTGTTCGATGAAATTGTCGTTAGGCTCGACGCCTTCGGAACCGACAATCGGCATCTCGACATTCTCCATCACGGCAAAACCGCGCGTAACCCAGAACACCGGCGAGCGATAGTTGATGGTCGTAAAGAGATATTTCGAGCCGCGCACCTGAGCTGCGTCGTCAGCCGAGCGGTATTCGCGCGGATAAGCCCACATCAGCACCGGCAGCCGTCCGTCGCGCGTCTTGTCGTAACCGACAGGCAGATAGAGCGTTGCCGTCAGGTCTAATCCGTCGGCGCGCTTATACTGCATCTTCTCGACTTTCATATCCTTCAACTGCGGATAAGGATTCGGGAACGAAGTCAGCGCGACAGACGTTTTTTTCTTTGCGTCGCGCAGGAAATAGTTGACCGGCGTCTCGACCGACTGGCGGGCGGTGATAAATTGCAGCTTCACGGGGTCGATGACGTCAACAATCGTCTCGTAATACGGCGCCTCGCATCGCCACAGGATGGTATTTTTCTTCGTTTTCAGATCGTAACGGCTGATGTATGGCATATCGCCGTCGGGCGAAGCGCCTTCCGACAACATCAGCAACTCGCTGTGTGTCTTGTCGGTAAACAGCACTTTCTTCTTATACTGATTGGATACAGTGAGCGGAGTTCCCGGGTTGGCATAGCCGTCGTCGGTCGAAATATCGAACACTAATGTCCGCACTTTTTGCGGGTCTGAGGGCGAAAAAGCGTAGGTTTTCATCCTCCGTGTGCGTCGCGACATCTCGCGTACGAGCGCAAACGTGTCGTCGCACCACTGGACGCCTACGGCACGAAATTCCGTCTTTGTTACCAGCTGCTTCTCGCCATCGAACGGGGCAGCCCACTGGTAAATGGCATCCATAAACGGCTGCGGGTTGGCGCGTGGATTGCCGCCGTCGAGCGCCTCCGTCCAGTACAGCGTCGCCGCCTTGTCGGGTCGCCATCCGAACTGGCGCGGATAGGGCGAACTGACGTCGTAACCCATCACGTCGGCTGTCATCGGGCGGCGCGATACTTCTTTCACCGTTTGCCCGCTAACTGTCATAACAGCAACCGTTTGCGGGAAACTGTTCATCGGCACGATATAGGAATACGGTCGGTTGACGGTGGTCGCCAGCAGCAGCGATTTGTCGGGCGACAGGCTGACGGATGCATATATCGCCGGTTTGCCGATTTCCGTTTCGCCGTCGGGGGTGAACTTCACTAACTGCGAAGTAAACAGATAATCAAACAGTTGCTCGTCGTACGGGTTTTTCAGCAAATCCTGATACGTGCGTGCGGGCTGCGCTTTGCCGTCGCTTGTCTGCGTTACCGGACCTGCCGGGACGCGCGACTCAACCGGAAAAACGCCAATATTTTTTGGTACTGCAGGAAGCACCACTTCGGTCTCGCTCAGCCAGTTAGCCCTGATCAGCGGACTGATGCCACGCAGTGGACCGGGCTGGCTCGCTGTGCGATTCAACCGTCGGGCGCTGACTTGTTTAGCCTGTTTGTCGGCAACCGATGCCATCCATAAATAATAACCGTCGGCGCCGCGGACAACGAAAGCTATCTGCGACGATTCGGGCGACCATTCCGCTTCGAGTATGTTCAAATCCTTCGGAAATCCGCTTATGGGATATTCCTGTTTCGTTTTGACGTTGAGCAGCCGCGCAGCCGAACAGCCTTCGCGACGGCTGGGTCCGAACAGACCGTTCACGCGCGTCCCGGCAAGTTTGTATTCCGGTTGCGCCAGCTCCTCGATCGACAGGAACGGCACTTCGTCGAGCAGCAACAGCCATTGTCCGTCGTTGCTGATAACTACACTCGGAGGCATCTGCGCCAAGGCAATCTCCTCAATCTCTTTGGGTGGCAACTTGTAAGCCATGTCCTGACCCGTCGCCATCAGGCTGCATAACAGGCCGGACAGTAAAATTCCGGTAAAAAAGTATTTTCTCATCTTATGTAATTTATTGTTAAATAAGTAAATATAATATCAAAAAGCAAGTAATACAACTCAAAAACGGCGATAAAGGTAATCAATTTTCGGATATGTTGACTGATTCGGGGTTGGTTTTTTTTGTGTTTTTGCCAAAAAAAGAGGCATTCCTGATGCTGAATTGGTTGCTTGATGGGGCGGAGGTGTAAAAAAATGCAATTGACGCTCTGCCAATTCCAAAAAAATCAATAACTTTGCGCCGAATAATAATAATGTGTATATGAAATCCTATCGAAAAGAGCTATGGTTCAACGCCCCGACGCGGAGGGCGTTCATTAATATCACGCGGCAGGTCGAGGACTGTCTGACGGAAAGCGGCGTACGCGAGGGCTTGGCGTTAGTCAATGCCATGCACATTACGGCGAGCGTGTTTATCAACGACGACGAGAGCGGACTGCACTACGATATGGAGCAGTGGCTCGAACAGCTGGCTCCCGAAAAACCTTACGACCGCTATCATCACAACTCGTACGAAGACAATGCCGACGCGCATCTGAAGCGTTCGGTTATGGGTCGCGAGGTCGTCGTGGCGATTACCGGCGGTCGTCTCGACTTCGGTCCGTGGGAGCAAATCTTTTACGGCGAGTTCGACGGCAAACGGCGCAAACGAGTTTTAGTTAAAATTATCGGTGAATAAGCGTCTGAATATCAACGGCAAAAAAAATAAAGTGAATATTCTTTCTTTTTGACAAAAAAAAAGCGTACCTTTGCGGCGTTTTTTAAAATAGGCAGGTACGTGGGCAAATTTAGCACATATCAGGTTGATTTCAAAAACTGGGCTCCTGCGGAAATGCGCAGGTACGAATATTTGTTGGACAGCCGCTTTTTCGCTGACATCGAAGGCGATGAGGTTCAAAAGGGAAAAGTCAAGGTCGAGCTGACTGTTGAGCGCAAACCGACGTTTTTCCAGCTTGAGTTTCACGTTGATGGCGTCGTTATGGTAGCGTGCGACCGCTGTCTCGACGATATGGAAATAGCTATCGAGTCGGATAACCGGCTGATAGTCAAGATTGGGCAAGCATATTCCGAAGAAAGCGACGAAGTGCTCGTGATTGCCGAAGACGAAAGCTCGCTCAATCTGGCGTGGTTTCTGTATGAGTTTGTAGCTCTGGCAGTTCCGATGCGACACGTACACGCGCCCGGAAAGTGCAACAAAGCCATGTCTGCCAAGCTTAAAAAACATTCGGCGAAGCATCGCGGCGACGAAACCGACAGTTATGCAGAAGAGGAAACATCCGAACCTGACAGCAGCGAAGATGTTGACAATCAGGCGACTGATCCGCGATGGGAAGCTCTGAAAGATTTTAATCCGGAAATGAATTAACAAAACAAAAATAAAAAATGGCACATCCTAAAAGAAGACAAGGAAAGACAAGAACTGCGAAACGCAGAACACATGACAACGCCACGCTGCCCACGCTGGCTTTATGCCCGAACTGCGGCGCATGGTATGTTTATCACACAGTATGCGGCGAATGTGGGTATTACCGCGGTAAATTGGCAATAGAAAAAGGCGCTGCAGTCTGAAAATGAGTAAGATAAACGCAGTCATCACGGGCGTCGGAGGCTATGTCCCCGAACAGGTGCTTACCAACGATGATATTTGCAAGATAGTTGATACGACCGACGAGTGGATTATGTCGCGCGTCGGCATAAA
>JAISTS010000049.1 GCA_031272455.1 Tannerella sp.
GAAATAAAAAACATCACTACTTTTGTTTCCGCAAAAAAAGCTGTTAATTATGGAAAATAATCAGAAACAAAATGAGATTCAAGTCGAACTGACGGAAGATGTGGCACAGGGAACGTATGCCAACCTTGCCATCATCGCACATTCGAGTTCAGAGTTTATTATTGACTTTATCCGAATTGTGCCCGGAGTGCCTAAAGCGAAAGTGAAAAGTCGTATTATCTTGACACCGGACAATGCAAAACGCCTTTCGCTTGCTCTGCAAGATAACATCAGCAAGTTTGATGAATTGTCGCAGAGCGGCGCTCCGACGTCGTTTGGCGGGGTTGTTATCCCGCCCCTTGGCGGTGTTCGTGGCGAAGCATAGCGCGAAAAAGTAGTTTTGTAAGTAAAAATTACTACCTTTGCCGTCGCTATGACAAAACGGCTATATATCATGATAATGATCGGCGGACTGGCAATGATGTCCGCTATGGCGCAGACGGCGCAGGTAAAAGGCAGAATAACAGAGGCTAACACCGGACAGGCGATAGATTTTGCCGATGTGTTGCTGTTCGCTAACGGCGACGAACAGCCGGTGGCGCATACCCTGCCCGACGGCGAAGGGCGTTTTGCGCTCGACCGTCTGGCGGCAGGCAACTATTCGCTGATGATACGGCTTGTGGGCTACGACATCTATACCAAACAGGATATCGCGTTGACAGCAACGAGCGTAGCCGACCTCGGAGTGATAGCGATGAAGCCTCTCGAAGTGGGGCTGGCGGAAGTCGAAGTGGTCGCGCAAAAGAAGCAAATCATATATAAATTGGACAAAAAAATCGTCGAAGCCTCGTCGAACCTGCTGTCGAGCGGCGGCACGGCGGTTGATATCCTCGAAAACACGCCCTCAATTCGCGTTGATGCCGAAGGTGAAGTAACATTTCGCGGCAGCAGCGGTTTCGCGGTCTATATCGACGGCAAACCGAGCGTCTTTAGCGGAACGCTGGCATTGCAGCAAATTCCTTCGGGTCAAATAGATAATATCGAGATAATTACCACTCCCTCGGCGCGACACGATACCGAAGGCGATGTCGGGATAATCAATATCATCACCAAGAAAGACGTTCGGCAGGGACTGAACGGGATGGTGAATGTTTCGGGCAGCACTTCCAAGACGCGCTCGATAGATTTCCTGCTCAATTTGCAGTCGAAACGCTCGCGCTGGTACTTCGGCGGCAACTGGCTCGACCGCATTCTCAAAAGCGATTTCGATCAGGAGAAAACGACGATTGTCAACGGCTTGACCACCCGCTCGCACTCGAACGGACCGCGCGAAAGCAACAATTTCAGCTATTCGCTTAAAGGCGGATGGGCTTACAGCCTGCCGAAAACCAATATCTCGATAGACCTTGAAGGTGGCTATGCAGGAAGGTGGCGACGGGGCGACCTCGATTATACCGAAACGCAGATGATTAGCGAAAACGGGCACGCATCAGCCAATGAGTATTCATATTTCAGCCGAGATTATTATAATATCGACCAAACATTTTTGCAAGCCTCACTTGCGGCTGAGCATAAATTCGACGACAAAGGGCATAAACTGAATTTCCTTGCGTATTTCAAACCCGCAATCGACGCGATGGAGTATTTCCAAAGCGATTTGTTCGACGGCAATATTGACAAAAAGCAGCTTGGCAATCCGCACAGCGTCTTCGAGGAGGCACAGAAAAACTATTATGCGACGGAAGCAAAAGGTCTGCCGAGCCATTTAACGCCGAGCAACGCCTACGAAAATCAGCACCGCCAGCTCGGACATCGCGCTTACGAGTACGAAATCAAGCCTACCGCCCGTATCAACCTCGATTATGTGCGTCCGTACAGCGCGACGGGGCGCATCGAAAGCGGCTATCAGTACTATTCCTACCTCGAAGACGGCGACTACAGTATGGAATTTTGGGAGCCGGAAGAGGACGCCTTCCTGTTTCGCAAAGATGATGAGATATACGACAACGATTTCTATTTCCGTTTCAGCATACATTCGCTTTATGCTATATGGGCAGACAGCTATAAATCATTCAGTTATCAGGTCGGACTGCGTGGCGAACATACTTACCGAGCGCTAAAAACCAATGTGCCGGGCGCAAGCCGTACATATAATCAGTTGCACGTGTTCCCGTCGGCGCATTTCGGATGGGATCTGCCGTCAGATCAGCAAATTATGGCATCGTATTCGCGCCGCATAACCCGTCCCTCGCTGTTCTATATGGAGCCTTACATCACCTATCGCGATTTCTATTCGGCAGAGATAGGCAATCCCGACATCCAGAACGAGTTTATCAACTCATTTGAAGTGAATTACAAGAAAAATTTTGGAGAGAATACCGTTTCGCTGACGGCATTTCACCGCAACCGCAACAACAAGATTGAGCGCCTTCGTGTGCCTTACGAATCGGCTATTCGCGCCGGTGTAACGCTCGATTCGATGGCTAATGTGGGCAACGACTATTCGACAGGTTTAGAGCTAAATACGCAAATACAGTTTGCCCGCTGGTGGAACGTTACGCTCAATGGCAGTTTTTATAACTACAAGGTAGTCAATAAGTTGAAATCAGCCGGCGGTTCCGACGAATCGAGCCGCAACTACGATATTCTGTGGAACAACGGCTTCACGGCAGGACGCAACACGCGCATTCAGTTCGACGCCATCTTCGTAGGACCATCTGTAACGACGCAGGGCAGGACAGAAGCGTTCTGGTATGCGAATTTGTCGCTCAGGCAACAGATGTTGAGCCGTCGCCTTACAGGTACGCTATCCGTCCGCGATATGTTCAATACGGCACGCTACAACAGCCATATCTCGACCTCAAATCTGGAGTCGGTTACTCGCATACGACCATTCTATCCGCTTGTAACTCTGACATTAAGCTATGTTTTTAACAATTACAGGCTGAAATCGTCGCAAGACTCCGACCGCGATCTCTTTGAAGGCATTAATCATTAACAATAAATTTTATAAGGGTATGAAAATTAATTATTTAACGCTAATTGTAGCCTGTTTGCTGACTGCGCAGTCGCTTTGGGCGCAACAGGATGTGCCTGTCCGTATCGGCGTGGACGGATTGACCCACGACCATATCAGCGGATTGCTTCGCGATTTTGGCAAACGCACTGATATTCAGATTGTCGGTATAGCCGAGAAAAACAAAACCCTCGTCGAACGGCTTGCCAAACGCTTTGGTTTCGACCCTTCGATAGTCTATGACGACCTCGAAACGATGATAGAAAAAACGCATCCTCAGGGTGTCGTAGCCTTTAATTCCATTTACGAACACCTGCATACGGTGGAAGTTTGCGCCCCGCGTGGCATCGCTGTGATGGTCGAGAAACCACTGGCTGTCAGCAACGAGCATGCTGCGAAGATTGCAGAGCTGGCGCAGCGATATAAGGCTTTGGTGCTGACGAATTATGAAACGTCATGGTATCCAAGTAATTATAAGGCATTCGAGATGGCTGTATCCGATCCGCAAATCGGCGCTATCCGCAAGGTCGTGGTCTGCGACGGGCATAAAGGTCCGCGCGAAATAGGATGCAGCGAAGAGTTTCTCGCGTGGCTGACCGACCCTGTGCTCAATGGAGGCGGCGCAGTTATCGACTTCGGATGCTATGGCGCCAACCTGATGACGTGGCTGAAAAAGAACGAGGAGCCGGTGTCGGTAACGGCTGTTCTTCAGACGCTTAAGCCCGATGTCTATCCCAAAGTCGATGATCAGGCAACCATCATCGTCGCCTATCCCGACTGTCAGGCTATCCTGCAAGGCTCGTGGAATTGGCCCGTTGACCGCAAGGATATGGAGATTTACGGATCGCAAGGCTATGTCAAAGCGCTGAACGCCAATAAGATGGTCTTCCGTCCGACCGGCGAAAAGCCCGAAGAAGAAGTCGTTCTGCCCGCCCTTCCAGACAAGCAGAACGAACCATTTGCCTATTTCGCGGCTGTCATCAAAGGCGAAGTGAAAGTGCTGCCAACCGACCTTGCCTCGCTCGAAAATAATCTTATCGTCGTGAAAATCCTCTCTGCAGCCCGTCAAAGCGCGAAAGAAGGACGGACAGTGGTCTTCTGAATAAATCGGCGCAAAACCTAAATTATGTTATTATTCGCGAATTTATTTTGCTTTTTCGCGGATGTGATTTACCTTTGCGTCTCAATTATCAACTAAAAAATTACAGTCATGAGAAGGTTAGTTTTTATTTTTATGGTAGCGTCGCTGACGGGATTATGGACTTTGGCGGGCGCACAGGACAAAGCAGAACTGAGCGACAGGACACTGAGCGCCGAGTACAAGCAGGAAATCAGGGTTGTACAGTCGGAAATTAAAACATTGAGACTTAAGCTGAAATCCGACCAGTCAAACCTCACCTTGCAAAACGAACTTACCGCAAAAGAAGCGGAGCTTAACGATCTGAAAGCCAAGAAAAAGGTCATCGACGATGCTATCAAAAGCAAGGCTGCTTCGGAAAAAGCTATTCGTAAAGCCGAAAAAGCTAAAGAAGACGCCGAAAAAGCGCAAATCAAAGCCGCAAAAGCTGCGAAAAACGCTAACGAGCTGAAAGAGAAAGAAAAAGGGAACTGAAAATGTTTCCAGATAAAAAAAATGCGAAAATTTTCCTGTTTTTTTGTCACAAAACGCAGGGTCAATCCGTCATATAGTCGTAATTCAAAAACGAAACGAATATGAAAAAGATTTTTTTAAGCATTATTGTCCTGACAATGTGCGGGTTTGCAAGTCAGGCGCAGACGGTTGACCGTCTCTTCACGAAGTACGCCAAAGAAAAAGGCGTCGCTCAGGTGAAAATCGGGAAAGCAGGAATGTTTTTTGCCGGACTTTTCGAGGACGTCAAAGGCGTTACCGGTATCGACGTTTTGAGTTTTGAACGGTGCGAAGCGGAACTGAAAAACAAGCTCCGCCGTTCGGTTAAGGCGATTGATGATCCTGATTACGAGACCCTTATAGTCGCACGTAATGATGGCGACAATGTCCGTATCCTCGTGAAAAAGCTGGACGAGGATATCAGCGAATTTGTCGTATTGGCGGTCAACAGCAAAGACGTGGCGCTGATACGCCTCAGGGGGAAATTCAGTCAATCAGATTTGCAAAAGCTCATAAACGACTGATAGTGTGATGGATGCAAAGGAATTTACGGAACGGTTTTATCCCTTTCATCCGAAACTGTACCGAGTGGCTTGCGCGCTGCTCGATGACCCCGACGACGCTGCCGACATCCTGCAGGATACGTATGTCAGACTGTGGGACAAGCGCAACGACTTGTCGGAACTGCAAAATCCCGAAGGCTTCTGCCTGAGACTGTTACGCAATCTCTGCATCGACTTTATGAGGTCTCCGGCACGACGTGGCGACAGCGATTATCCTGAAATCGTGCTCTTGACGACAGCGACAACCCCCGAAAGCGAAATCGTTTCGAAAGAGAGCATTCAAAGGATAGAGAGCCTGATTGACCGCCTGCCGGAAAAACAGCGCAAAGTGCTGATGATGAGAACTTATGGCGATTGTGCATCAGAAGAGATCGAAGCTGCGACAGGCGAAAGCGCCGCAAATGTGAGGGCGCTGCTGTCGAGGGCGAGGAGAACATTGAAAGAATGGTTGAATAATACGGAAATCGTAAGTTAATGATTTGAAATGGAAGATATTAACAGCTTACTTGAAAAGTTTTATGCGGGTGCGACAACGCCCGACGAAGACATCAGACTGAAAGATTTAATTCTTGACAGCACGGACGAACGCTATGCCGACGACAGGCGACTGTTCGCCGCGCTTTACGACAGCCAGCCGTCTGTACCTCAGGATGTTTCCGAACGTCTCGAAGCTGCGTTGCAACAGCTTTACAGCGGCGGCAAACGCTCTGCAAAAATGCGCGTTTTGTGGTATTACCTGAGCGGCGCGGCAGCTGTAGCCCTGCTTTGTATCGGGATTTTCCTCTCAACGCGAACAGGCGTAAATTCAACTATGGCAGACACTTATACCAACCCCGAAGAGGCGGCGCGTATTGCCGGACAAACACTCGCCTACGTGTCGCAACAACTGAACAGCGGACTGGCGCAGGCGTCAATCGTCGGCGAGGAAGTGGGACTGATGAACAAAGTATTGGAACAAACATTTGAAACAAACAAAAACACAGAAAAATGAAAACGAAGTATATTTTTATAGCTATTGGATTGCTGATTAGCAGTTTATGTTTTGGACAGCAGAAGCTGTTCGACCACTTTGCCGATATGAAAGGCGTGTCGTCGGTCTATATCTCGCCGGCGATGTTCGATATGATTGGCTCGCTCAACATTGATGATATTGACCTGAAGAAATTGAGTAAGATAGAGTCTATCAATATCGTATCGACCGAACAGGCAAATATCGCTGCGGAAATGCGTAAAGCCTTCAAAAATCTGGTTACATCCAACCACGAAGAACTGATGCGTATCCGCTCCGATGGCAAGAACATAACTTTCAACATTAAAAAGAAAGGTAATATGATCGAAGAAATGGTAATGCTGGTTGACGAACAGGAGAAATATGTTGTCATACAGATACTTGGACTGTTTACCCTGAAGGAGATACAGGAATTTGCCGAAACGGGAAAACAATAAGCCGCGTTCTAAAATAAAACATCCCGCCCGGCGTTATAATTGAAAACGAAAGCGACGATGACAATAAAAAAAGAACGTATCCTCTGGGCTGACGACGAGATCGACCTGCTGCGTCCGCATATCCTGTTTCTGAACGAGAAAGGCTATGACATACAGCCTGTTATCAGTGGTCAAGACGCGATTGACTGCTGCCGTAAAGAAGTTTTTGACATCATTTTCCTCGACGAGAATATGCCCGGACTGACCGGTCTCCAAACACTCTCCGCAATCAAGGAAATCGCCCCTGCAACGCCTGTAGTGATGGTTACCAAGAGCGAAGAAGAAAGCATAATGAATCAGGCTATCGGAAACAAAATCGCCGACTACCTGATTAAACCCGTCAACCCCAATCAGTTACTGCTGTCAATCAAAAAAAATCTCCATAAAAGCGACATCATTTCGACGACGACAACCGAGTCGTATCAGCAACAGTTCGGACGTATTGGTATGCAAATCAACGACTCGCTGACTGCCGACGACTGGAAAGATGTCTATCGCAAACTCATCTACTGGGAACTCGAACTCGAAAGCGGCGAAGCTCAGATGCGCGACCTGCTTTATATGCAAAAACAGGAAGCTAACACAGTGTTTAGTAAGTTTATACGTAAAAATTACGATAACTGGATGCAACATCCCGACCGCCGCCCGCTGATGAGTCCCGACCTGTTTAAAGAGAAAATTTTTCCCCTGCTCGACAA
The DNA here is from genome assembly GCA_031272455.1 of Tannerella sp. GTDB lineage: Bacteria > Bacteroidota > Bacteroidia > Bacteroidales > Tannerellaceae > Tannerella. Next base: position 7,372 of record JAISTS010000049.1, read on the forward strand.
TGGCGAAAAGCTGTTTTTTATCCTGATAGACAATTTCAGACTCGACCAGTGGCGCGTGGTGCAAAGCCTTCTGACAGAATATTTTAACTGCGACGAAAATCTGTATTACAGCATACTGCCGACAGCGACGCAATATGCCCGTAACGCCATTTTTTCGGGACTGATGCCTGCACAAATCGAGAAAATGTTTCCCGAACTGTGGATTGACGAAGAGAGCGAAGAAGGCAAAAATATCAACGAAGAACCGCTGATACAGACGCAGATAGAGCGTTTTCGCAAGAAATATACATTCTCTTACCACAAGATATACGACTCGCAGTATGGCGAAAAACTGCTTAATAACATCTCGTCGCTGAAGCACAATCAACTTAATGTGGTGGTAATCAATTTTGTAGATATGCTGTCGCACGCGCGGACGGAAAGCAAAATGATACGCGAACTGGCACAAAGCGAAGCAGCATATCGCAGCCTGACGCGCTCGTGGTTTCAACATTCTACGACGCTCGACCTCTTCAAAAGCCTTGCCGAAAAGGGCTACAAAGTAATCGTTACGACCGACCACGGTACTATCAAAGTGGATAATCCGATACGGATGACAGGCGACAAAAATACAAGTACCAACCTGCGCTATAAAGTGGGAAAAAATATGACCTACGACTCGAAACATATCTTTGAAATAAAAGAGCCTGCAAAAGCAGGACTGCCCTCGCCAAACATCAGTACGCGCTATATTTTCGCGACGGGCGAGACGTTTTTTGCCTATCCGAACAACTACAATTACTACGTGTCGTACTACCGTAACACGTTCCAGCACGGAGGTATCTCGCTGGAAGAGATGCTGATACCGTTTATCACACTGCAACCAAAATAGCCGCCCGCGATGGAAAAAATCCTTATCCCCAACCTGCAGTCAATCCGCGAAGCCGCCCGCACGTTTATCAACGCTATGGGCGACAGCACTGTTTTTGCCCTTTATGGAGCTATGGGCGCCGGCAAAACGACATTTATCAAAGCCGTATGCGAAGAGCTTGGCGTCGCCGATGTCATCAACAGCCCGACTTTTGCCATCGTAAACGAATATCGGAGCGACACAAGCGGCGAACTTATTTATCATTTTGATTTCTACCGTATTACAAAGCTGTCCGAAGCGCAGGATATCGGCGTCGAAGACTATTTTTTCAGCGGCGCGCTCTGTTTTATCGAGTGGGCTGAAAATATCGAAGCGCTGTTGCCCGACGATGTTGTCCGCTTGACAATCAGCGAATTGCCTGACGGCAGTCGTGAAATCACAGCTTAAAATACCGTCTGAATAGCGCTGTCAGCCCTTAGACATCCCCGCTCGGCGTCATAAAACGGCACAATATCAGACTGGTTGAGGCTGATGCAATATTCAAAATCGCGCAGCAAACCGTTGATTTTCAGCCGTTGATAATGCTCTGTGCGTTCAAGTACGGCGCGAAGGTCGTTTTTCGCCGTTTTCCATAGCGTAAGCGCTATATTCGCCGAGTCGCCGACTGCCGTATAACCCGCGTCAAGCAGCATTTCCGCCAGCGCACCGCCAAAAAGCGTGTCTTCGACGTTGATTTTGTCTTCCCAGCCTGAACATAGCACAACGACATCGCGCCTCTCTCGCCGACAGGCTGCGGCGACGGCAGCAAGGTTGGTGAACGCACCGGTGAAGATGCAATATGCGTTTGCAGCGCTGTGGATGGCTTTTGTGCCGTTGGTGGTCGTGAATACTATGTCGCGCCCCGCAACTTTTTTCGCCGTATAATCGAAAGGTGAATTGCCGAAATCGGCAAACGCACATCGCTGTACATTGCGCTCGGCTCCGACAAGCCATCCTTTTGATTTATAATCCTTTGCCTCATCTGTGCTCGCTACCGGAACGATGCTGCGGGCGCCGTTGCCAAGCGCCGCCGCTATCGTCGAAGTAGCGCGAAACACGTCAGTAATCACTGCCACGGCATCCGCATTGTGATACCGAGGATAGAGCGTCGGCGAGAAACAGACGTCAATAGTCATTTGCGGAAAGGCAGTTTTACCACTTTCGCCGCAACGGGTTTGTCGCGGATAACGATATTAATATCAGTGCCTTGAGCCGCATATTCCGTCTTGACGTAGCCCAATCCTATGCCCTTGCGCAACAGCGGCGACATCGTACCTGATGTTACAACGCCAATCGTTTCGCCTGATTGTGAGGCTATTGTGTAGCCGTGACGCGGTATGCCTTTTTCCGTTATCTCGAAAGCGCAGAGTTTGCGGGCGACGCCTTCTTTTTTCTGCTGTTCAAGAGCGGCACGGTTGATAAAATCCTTACCGTCAACGAATTTGGTTATCCATCCCAAACCTGCTTCAATCGGCGAAGTGCTGTCGTCGATATCGTTGCCGTAGAGACAGTAGCCCATTTCGAGCCGCAAGGTGTCGCGCGCGCCCAGACCTATCGGCAGAATGTCTTCGGGACGTCCGGCTTCAAAAATGGCGTTCCAGATGCGCTCGCCGTCTTCGGGATAGAAATACAGCTCAAAGCCGCCCGCTCCGGTATAGCCTGTGTTAGAGATGATTACCTCGCCGCAACCCGCAAATTCGCCCGTCGTGAAAGCGTAGTAGGGGATAGCCGAAAGGTCAACTGCGGTCAAACGTTGCAGTATCTCTTTCGCTTTCGGTCCCTGGATAGCTAACTGTCCGGTGTTGTCGGATGCGTTTTCGAGTTCGGCGCCCATCGGATTATTCGCGTTGCACCAAGCCCAGTCCTTGTCGATGTTGGCGGCGTTGACAACTATCAGATATTTAGCGTCTTCGTAATGATAGACAATAATATCGTCAACGATGCCGCACGTCGCGTTCGGAAAACAGCTGTACTGCGCCTTGCCAATCGGCAAAACAGATGCGTCGTTCGACGTGATATGCTGGATAAAGTCCAAAGCCTTAGGACCTTTGACCCAAAATTCGCCCATGTGGGATACGTCGAAAACGCCTGCGCCGTTGCAGACCGTCAGATGTTCGTTGATGATGCCGGAATATTCTATTGGCATGTTATAACCGGCAAACTCGTGCATTTTTGCGCCAAGTGCAATATGAATTGCTGTAAATGGAGTTGATTTCATATTAATTGTATAAGTTGAATTATAGTTTCCATGCATTTTTGAAGCGAGCGGACAGGCAGGAACTCATAGCGACTGTGGAAATTATGCCCGCCGGTGAAGATATTGGGGCAGGGCAGTCCCATAAACGACAGCCTCGCGCCATCGGTGCCGCCGCGTATCGCCGCGCGTTGCGGACTGACGCCTGCCAGCCTCATCGCCTCTTCAGCTATCTGCGTAACGTGGAGGTTGCTTTCCATTACCGATGCCATATTAAAGTATTGATACTGAATGTCTATCGAGCATCGCCCGCCTGTATTACGGCTATTGCAGATGTCAACAAACTTACGCAGCATTTCCTTTTTAGCTTGAAATTCGTCTTGACGGAAATCGCGTATCAGGCAGCTGACAGTAGCTTTTTCGACCGTCCCGTCTATCTGCGTGATATGGAAAAATCCATCCGAAGTGGCTTCGCCATCAGGCATCATCGCTACGGGTATCATCTCAATAAATCGGTTCGCCATCAGTATAGCGTTGACCATCTTGCCATTGGAATAGCCCGGATGGACATTGTTACCATAAAATGTGATTTCAGCTTTGGCAGCATTGAAATTTGCGGCTTCGAGCGAGCCGATTTCGCCGCCATCGACCGTGTATGCCCATTCGCAACCGAATTTATCCGTATCAAAACAGTCCGTTCCCCTGCCGATTTCCTCGTCGGGAGTGAAGGCTACGCGGATTGTACCGTGCTTTAACTCAGGATGTTGCGTGAGGTAGTCGCCTGCGGAAATGATGGCTGTAATACCAGCCTTGTCGTCGGCGCCAAGTAGCGTAGTCCCATCGGTAACTATCAGTTGCTGACCGATATAGCTCTTCAGTTCGGAGAACAGCTCCGAGTCGGGCGACATCACAATCCGCTCAGCCGCGTTCAGCACTATGTCGCCGCCTTCGTAATCAATAATCCGCGCTTTGACATCTTTTCCCGATATTTCCGGACTGGTGTCAAGATGCGCAATAAACCCGACTGTAGGTGCAACTTTTTGATTATCAGTTGCCGGAAGTGTAGCCATCAAAACGCCGTTTTCGTCAAGCGAAATGTCCTCAAACCCGACAGACTGCATTTCGTCGGCAAGAAAGCAGGCAAAAAACCTCTGCCCCTCTGTGCTTGGATGCGTCTGCGAGTTCTCGTCAGATTGTGTATCGAAGGTTGTATATTTTAAAAATCTGTCTGTCAGCGTCATACTTTTTTTAACACGTTTTTTTCGTAAAACGGACACAAAGATATGAAAAAGAATTGTATCTTTACGCGGTAAAAAATAAAAAATGTAATACGATATGACAAAACAGAGAATCACAGAGATCTTGCAAACAGGCAAAAAACTCGTTTCTGACGGGGCGTGGGGCACATTTCTTTTCGCAAAAGGATTGAAGGCGGGCGACTGTCCCGACGAATGGTCGCTGACGCATCCCGACGACGTTTTTGACGTGGCAGCAAGCTATATCGACGCCGGAGCCGATATGATTGAAACCAATAGTTTTGGCGCCAGTAGCCTGAAACTTAAGCATTTCGGACTTGCCGACAAAGCGGCGGAAATTAACGAAGCGGCGGCGCGTATCTCGCGTCGTGCGGCAGGCGACAAATTCGTCATCGCCTCAATCGGTCCGACCGGCGAAATGCTGATGATGGGCAACGTGAGCGAAGAAGAGATGTACGAAAGCTTTAAAGAACAGGCAATTGCGCTCGAAAAAGGTGGCGCCGACGCTGCCTGTATCGAAACGATGAGCGACGCCGAAGAAGCCACATTAGCTATCCGCGCAGTGAAGGAAAATACCGGTCTTGAGGTGATTGCGACCTTCACTTTCGAGCGTACCCCGATGGACGAATACCGTACGATGATGGGTCTGTCGCCAACCGAAGCTGCACAGGCTGCTCTCGACTCCGGAGCTGATATAATCGGCACAAATTGTGGCAATGGCGTGGCTAATATGACGCAGATAGTCAAGGAGATACATCAGGCGTTTCCCGATGCCTTTATCCTCGTGCACGCCAACGCCGGACTGCCCGTAACCGACAGCGACGGCAAACAGACCTTCCCCGAAACGCCTGAAATTATGGCATCGCATATCCCTGCGCTCGTCGAAGCCGGTGCAAATATCATCGGCGGCTGCTGCGGCACCACTCCCGAACATATTCGCGCTATACGTAAAATATTAAATGATAAATGAATGTCTTATGAAAAAACTTAAATTAGGAAAATCAAATATAAATATTACGGCTATGACAGTCGGATGCTGGGCGTTTGGTGGCGGCGAATACTGGGGTGCTCAGTCGCAAAATGATGTAAACGAGGTGGTTAGTGCTGCTTTAGATGCCGGAGTAAACACCTTCGATACGGCGGAAGTTTATAACAATGGCGCAAGTGAACGCTCTCTGGGCGAGGCACTTAAATCTCGCCGCACTGAGGCTGTCATCATATCGAAAATCAGCCCGTCGAACTGCAACAGCGTGCGTGAACACTGCATCGCAAGTCTTCAACGACTTGATACTGACTATCTTGATGTCTATATGCTGCACTGGCCCATTAACCGCCTGTCGGTCGAACATTTCTCTTCAGACAGCAGCCTGATAAGCGCTCCACCCACTGTCGAAAAGACTTTCCATCAACTCGAACAGCTTAAAAAAGAGGGGCTTATACGCGCCATCGGCGTCAGTAATTTTGGCTGTGGTCAGATGGACGAAGCGCTGCAGACTGGCGTCAGTATCGACGTCAACGAGATAACCTACAATCTTGTCTCACGTGCTATTGAAGCAGATATTGCGCCTTATTGTATGGCGCACGATATCAGCATTATAGGCTCAATGGGATTGCAACAGGGACTGCTGACAGGCAAGTATCGCACCGCCGCCGAAGTGCCTTCGCATCAGGCTCATTCGCGACATTTTGCTCAGGAAAGCGGAAAAGGAACGTCGCGGCATAACGAAGCGGGAGCCGAACGGGAAATCTTTGAAGTCGTTGACGCTCTGCGTGATATTGCAGCCGATCTGAATGTCGAACCCGGACAGTTAGCAATAGCTTGGATGCTCAAAAAGCCGTTCATCGCTTCCGCACTGGTCGGCTCGCGCAATATCAATCAGTTGAAAGCCAATATCAAAGCCTGTACGATTGAAATCAGCGACGCGACGGAACAAGCTCTCGACCTTGTGTCGCAACCTGCCCTCAACGCGCTCGGCAATAATCCCGATTACTACGAAAATTCTGCCAACAGCCGTATTTATTAAGCCGCGCCGGAGGCAACTTTGCGCACTACCTCAAGCAGACGATCAATCTCGTCAGGCGAATTGTAGATATGTGTCGAGACGCGAACGCCCTTAACATCAGTCTCGTTGACCGGACGTCCGAAGATTTTGACCTCTTCCATCGCCGTCATAATGTCCTTCGGCTCAAGACTGCCGACACCGAAAGTCGTAAGCCCAGCCGCAAGTTCGGGCTTGGTCGATGTCCATAACTTGACGCGCGGTATCTCCGACAAGCCCTGTCGCAGCCGACCGGCTAACTGCAACACGCGCTCTTCGACATTCGCCGTGCCGATGGCGCTCAGCAGCTCAGCAGCCGTGGCAAGACCGACATAAGCAGGTATGTTGCGCTGTCCGGTGTTCTCGTAACGTCGCGCCGTGGCGTTACGACCGGTCTCGTCGGCGACATAGCCGTTGCGGGGCCAGATGCCGGGCTGCAGGTCTTTCCTGATATAAGTGAAACCCGTCCCCGTGCCCCCAAGCATCCATTTCTGACCTCCGGATGCGAAGTGATCAACGCCCGTAGCCTTGACGTCAATGCGGAGCGCGCCGGTGGACTGCACCGAGTCAACCGAAATCAGTGCGCCGTGGCGATGAGCCAACTCGGTCAACTGTTTAATCGGCGTCCGCAGACCGGTAATGAAGGTTACGTGACTGACAAAAATCACCCGCGTGCGTGGCGTAATTGCCTTCTCGTAAACGCTGACGACCTCATCTTCGCTCTGAGGCGGCGAAGGCGTCTGCACTCGCACAATCTTTATCCCGTAACGCTGCTCAAGCCCGTCGTAGGCGGCTACAGGGTCGAAATGTTCGTGCTGACCGATGATAACCTCGTCGCCCGCCTTCCAGTCGAGACCGACAGCAAAAATGTTCACCCCATCCGTTGTCGCATACGTCAGGGCAATCTCGTCTTTTTCGGCATTGATAAACGTCGCAAGGCGCTGACGCACCTCATCCAGCTCGGCAGTACGGAAATTGTCCCTCGGATCGCGAGCCATCTCCAAATCCATCTGCCGACGCGCATCAGTAACAAAACGCGAGGTCGGACCGTAGGCGCCGTTGTTCATAAATGTCATTCCCGGCTCAAGCGTAAACTGCTCGCGTAGCCGTGTCCAATAGCTCTCGTCAGGCTTGCCCGTGAGGCGAAAACTCTCAATATCAGATGCCGGACTATCCTCAGCAACAAGCGGCTCAATGTGTGTAGCAGCATTTCCCGCAGCAAGCAAGGCAGCGCTGCCAGCCCCAATCAGAAAGCCGCGGCGTGATAAATGTCTGTTCATTTGCATATCATTCATAAATTTTTAGTTACTTTTCTGCGACAGCAAATCCCTTCGAGCGTTATCTTATTTTATCTCAAACGTAGCAGTAACTGCCTCATCTGCAGAGTCATTGCCCACAAAGACGGAGTAGGTGCCGGTGGGTATTGTTAGCTTTCCGGCTGCGTCTTCCCATTTTGCCAATTGGCTGACGGGGATGGCTACGTCCCAGCGAGCGGCGCCGCCCTGTGCAACGGTCTTGCGCTCGAAAGCACGCAACTCCTTCAGCGGATAGTTTTTGCCCGACGGATATTTGATATATGCCTGACTTACAGCGTCGCCATCGCGTTCGCCCGTATTGCGTATGTTGACGGCAAAACGTATTGTCCCGTCAGCCGGATAGTCGGCAGCAGGTTTTTCAAGCCATTCGTAAGCAAAAGTGGTGTAACTCAAGCCATAACCGAACGGGTAGAGCGCTTTGCCACGGAAGTACTTGTAAGTGCGGTCAGCCATCGAATAGTCCTCAAAATCAGGCAGATCGCTGTCGGCTGCATAGAAAGTAACGGGCAGGTGTCCCGACGGGTTGCAGTCGCCTGTCAGAATGTCGGCAAGTGCTGTTCCCGCATATTCGCCGCCATACCAAGCATTTACGATGGCGTTGACATTTGCCGATTCCCACGGAGTGGCGATGGCGCTGCCTGTCATCATCACGAAAATGACGGGTTTGCCGGTGGCTTTCAACGCTTTCATCATCTCGGTCTGTATGCGGGGCAGGAGTATGGTCGTGCGGTCGCCGCCAAAAAATCCCGGCTCGCTGACGCGCATCTCCTCGCCTTCGAGACGTGGCGATATGCCGCCTGCAAAAATGATGACGTCGGCGTCTTTCACCTTCGCTGCAGTAGCCTGAAAGTCCACTTTCTTGCCTCCAAGTGAATCGCTTGTGTAGCTGCATCCCTGTTCGTAAACGATTTCCACGCCGGTGAGCTTGGCTTTCAGACCGTCGAGCGGCGTATAGCTTTTTTCCGGTATGCCGTTGTAGTTGCCGAGCTGTACTTCGGGATTGTCGGCGTTGGGTCCGACGATGGCGATTTTCTTGAGCGCATCTTTTTTCAGCGGCAGCGTGCCGTCGTTTTTCAGCAGAACGATAGACTGTTGCGCCATTTTCAGTGCATGTGCGGTGTGTGCCGGTTTGCGCAGCGACGTCGAGTCAATAGCAGCGAATGGCACTTTGTCGGCAGGATCGAACAGTCCGAGCCGAAAACGTATCTCGAACAGCCTGCGCAGCGACACATCCACCTGTTCTTCGGTCAGCAGCCCCTCTTTTACAGCTTCAACCAAGCCTCTGTATGCCTGCCGTCCGCAATCGACATCGGTGCCGTGTACCACTGCGTCGGCAGCAGCTGCGGGTGCGTTAGGATGCGTTTTGTGCGTCTTGTAGAAATTATCTATCGCTCCGCAATCGGAAGTAACATAGCCCGTGAAACCCCAGTCGTTGCGCAGTATGTCGAGCATCAGCTTGTCGCTGCCGCAGCAGGGCTGACCTTCGTAAGCGTTGTAGGCACACATCACTCCGGCAACGTCGGCATCCTGTACAAGATTTTGAAAAGCAGGAAGATACGTATCCCACAGATCGTATGACGTAACTGTTACATCAAAGGTGTGCCGATTGGATTCCGGTCCGCTATGTACGGCGAAATGCTTGGCGCAGGCGGCGGCTTTCAGGTATTCGGGATCGTCGCCCTGCAGTCCGCGCACGAAATGATTGCCCAGATTAGCCGTCAGGAACGGGTCTTCACCGTAAGTCTCCTGCCCACGTCCCCAGCGCGGGTCACGGAAGATGTTGATGTTAGGCGTCCAGTACGTCAGCGCGTGATAAATGCTGTAATCGCCTTTGGCAGACGAGGTGTTATAGACGGCACGCCCTTCTACGGCAGTGTAGTCGCCCATCGTCAGCATAGCGTTTTTGTCCCATCCTGCCGCCATCGCGATAGCCTGCGGATAGACGGTAACGATGTATTCGGTACGCGCGACGCCGTGCAGACATTCGTTCCACCAGTCGTATGGCGGTATGCCGAGCCGCTCAATGGCAGGCGCTTTGTTTAGCATCTGTTCGACCTTCTCTTCGAGCGTCAGCCGCGAAACGACGTCAGCCGCACGTTCCGATGGCGTCAGCGAGGGGTCAAGGAACGGATATTCATAAGTCTTTCCGGCGGTGCATCCCGCCATGATATATGCCGCTACGAGGCATAAAACGGTAAATCCTGTAAACTTTTTCATAAACATTTTGTTTGTTTTATTGATTTATTTGCGACAAAGATACAAACATTTCTTTTTCGCAGTTTATTTTTCGTTAAATTTTTTGATTTTTCGTTTCGATTTTATGGCTGGAGGATTACTTTATTGAGATTGCCTTCGCGGTTATACAGTTTGCGGAACCATTCTGCGCCTTCGCTGAGCGGGGCGACGGCAGAAATCATGTCGTCAACATTCAATGCGCCGCTTGCTATCAGATCAAGCACCATCTCATATTCCCCGTTGATAGCGCAACTGCC